>JAZFYK010000041.1:0-19235 GCA_036443505.1 Gammaproteobacteria bacterium
CCGGGCGCATTGCGGCCGCGCTGGGCACGACAGGGCCGGACGGGTTTACGCAACTCGGCAAGCTGCTGGCAACCCTGAAGGCCCCTGAGCCCCCAAAAGGCCTCGGCGACGCCTGGCAGAAGCTGCCGCTGGTCAAAGAGATCCTGAAGATGGCGCCACGCACGGTGCGCAACGGCCCCTGCCAGGATGTGGTGCTCGAGGGACAAGACGTCGATCTAGGCGTGTGGCCGATTCAGACTTGCTGGCCGGACGACGCCGGGCCGCTCATTACCTGGGGTCTGACCACGACGCGCGGCCCAGTCGCCGAGCGGCAGAATCTCGGCGTCTATCGACAACAGGTTATCGACCGAAATCGCATCATCATGCGCTGGCTCCCCCATCGCGGTGGCGCGTCCGACTACCGCGCCTGGTGCGAGGTTAATCCGGATCAGCCGTTCCCGGTCGCGGTCACCATTGGCGCGGATCCGGCAACCCTGTTGGCGGCGGTTACGCCGATTCCGGACACGCTGTCCGAGTACGCGTTCGCGGGTCTGCTCCGCGGTGCCCGGACCCGACTCACGACTTGCCTGGATTCCGCTCTCTCAGTGCCGGCAAATGCGGAGATCACGCTCGAGGGGCACATCCGGCCTGGCGACACGGCGGTGGAGGGGCCCTTCGGCGATCACACGGGTTATTACAACGAGACCGAGACATTCCCGGTCATGACGGTGGACAAGATTACCCACCGCACCGATCCCATCTATCACACGACCTATACGGGGCGGCCGCCGGATGAACCCGCCGTGCTCGCGCTCGCACTCAACGACGTATTCGTCCCGATCCTTAAGACCCAGTACCCGGAAATCGTGGACTTCTACCTGCCCAGCGAGGCCTGTTCCTATCGCGTGGCCGTCGTCAGCATCCGCAAGCAGTATCCCGGGCACGCCCGGCGCATCATGTTCGGCATCTGGTCATATCTTCGGCAGTTCACGTACACGAAGCTCGTCATCGTCGTCGATGACGACATAGATGCCCGTAACTGGTCCGATGTCATCTGGGCCATCAGCACGCGTATGGACCCAGCCCGCGACATGCAGTTGGTGGAGTCAACGCCGATCGATTATCTCGACTTCGCCTCTCCGATCGCCGGGCTCGGCTCCAAGGTCGGATTGGACGCGACCAATAAATGGCCCGCCGAGACTCAGCGGCAGTGGGGCAAGCCGATCCGCATGGACGCCGACACAGTCAACCGCGTCGACGAGCTCTGGGGTGAACTCGGGCTTGACTGAGCGCCGGCCCACAAGGTAGCGACCGGAGCGGGCGCGATTGGACATTTGTCATGATGCTGGCTACTTTACGAACCTCACGCCGGCCATGCGCCACGTAAAGAAAATCAAGAACCAGCAGGCGGGGAGACCCTATGCGACATATCCTGATTGCTAATGCCAAGGGCGGGTGCGGTAAGAGCACGCTAGCGACCAACCTGGCCGCCTATTACGCGGCGGAGGGCTATTCGACCGTACTGGCCGATTACGATCCCCAGGGTTCGGCGCTCAGTTGGCTGGATGAGCGCCCCGAGACGGCAGCGCCGATCACCGGTCTGGCCGCCTACGATGAGGGTCTGCGGCATCTACCTCGAAACGCCGACTACGTGATCATGGATGCTCCCGCGCGCTCCCATGGCCCGGAGTTGACCGAACTCGTCAGGCATGCCGAGTCCATCATCGTTCCCGTATTGCCATCCCCGATCGATATCAAATCGGCCGGCGATTTCATTGCGGAACTGTTGAGTCGGGGCAAGGTTGCGACAAGGCAGGCGAAGGTCGGCGTAGTCGCGAATCGCATCATGGAAAGTACGTTGATTTTCGAAGAGCTCGATGAGTATCTGGACAAGCTCCGGGTGCCCTATTTAACGGCGCTGCGAGAGGCGCAGAACTATATCAGAGCGTACCAGCGCGGCATCGGTATCCATGAGCTGCCGCCTTATCTCGCATGGCCCGACTGGGATCAGTGGGATCCGATTATCGAGTGGCTCGACTCTAGGCGGTCTCGTCCGCGTTAGAAGGCTCATCCTGAGAGTCCGCCGCGGGCTCTTCGCCGTGCGGCGCGTCCAGCGCCGGCACTTCATTAACGGCGCCCGTGACCAGGGCCAGACCGGAACGGAAAGCTAACGCGGCGTTCTCGTCTTCGCCGAACTGCTTCAGGAGTCGGCCATACAAGGCGTAGGCATCCGTTCGCGGGACCATCGCCAGGCTGGACTCCAGGTAGCTGCGCGCCTTGCCCCACAAGTCCCCAGCCATACACAACCGCGCCGCAGTCAGGAGCAGCGCTCCGTCCTCAGCATGAGCCTTGAGCCATTGCTCGGCGCGCTTCAACTGCTTGGCCGGCTCCTTTGTTTCGATTCGGCCATACGCGATGACGAGATCCTCGTTCCAACCCTTCTTCAGAGCGGTCCGGATTTCCCGCTCTGCCTGATCGCCGCGACCGAGCGTGCTCAGGGCTACGGCATGCAGAGCGATCAACCTCGGCGCGCCGCGAATCTCGGCAGGCAACCGTGACCACAGCTTCTCCAGGTCCTCGTAGGTCAGGTCGGCTCGAGCCGTGTAGACAGCCAGCGCCTCGGCAGTGAGTTGCTCGTGATCGCCGAACTCAAGTTTCGCTGCGCCGAGTCTCGACAGTATCCCGATCAGTTGATCCCAATCCTCCAATGCGCGGTACGTCTTCGCGAGTAGCGCGAGTGCGACGGGATGGTCAGGATGCGTCTCCTCGATACGATTCAACGTTGCCAGTGCGCGTTCGTACTCGGCGTGTTCGAGTTGTAGTTCCGCCTGGGTCAACAGCACGGCGGTCTCGGCGCCCGGCAGCTCCTCGTACGCCAACTTGAGCCAATCGTCGCGCCGCTCGTTGTACCCTTGCAGCTGCGCCGCACGCGCGGCCATCAGATAGTTAATCAGCGGCGCATCGGTTCCCTTCAGGCCTTGCGTCAACAGACGCTCGCCTTTCGACCAGTCGCCCTCGGCGATGTGGATCAGGCCACGGGTCAGCTTGACCCCGGAGCGCTTTACCTGCCCGTCGGCTAGTGCCTCCCCGAGGCGGCGTGGGGCTCGCCACAGGCCGAACAGCGCGCGAATCGCCGCATAAGCGATGATCGCCAGGACGAGCAACGCCGGCACGGACATCTCGATCACGTAGCCGGCGAAGTTGATCAGTACATAGCCCCGATCCTGGAGCAGAAAGTGAGCGGAAAAAGCGCCGAGGAAGACAGCCGCCATCCCCCATAGCCCTATGCGCATCAGCCGCCTCTCGCAACGAGGCTGCGTAGCAGGCTTAACGAGCCACTGATATCGGGGCGCTCTGGGTCGATATCCAATTCGGCCAGCTCGTTGAGCAGCGCGATAGCACTCTCCACGGCCACTTCCTCCATGTCGAAGTGACGCACCAACAGCTCCTCTGCGGCCAGGACACTCTGTCGGAAAACTTCCGACTGGCCGCTGACCAGACTGAGTCTCGCGAGAACTAACTCCAACTCGAGTTGCTGGCGCACCAGTGCCTGTTCTTCGGTGGACAGGGATCGAGTGATCGAGTCATCGCGGCGCTCGATGCTGACCATGCCCATGACGGCGTTTTTCAGACTGAGCCAAGCTCGAGTGAGGCCGGACACTGTTTCTTCCGGTGCATCACGCTCCGCCGTGTAATTCTCGGGCACCGTAGACAGTAGTGGTAGCGTACGGCCGCTCTCAGTCAGTCCGCCTAACGTGTAGCTCAAGCCTTCGATGTCCGGCAGGCGAACGTCGCGAAGCGCTCTGAGTTCGGCGGCAATGCGTTCTCGTACGCCGCTCAGCGCGGGGTTCGCAAGATCGACCAACTTCTCGTCGGCAAACATCAGCGCGTTCGTCGCGTTGTCCCAACGTCCCGCGAGTGTCAGCTCGACGTTCGCGACGGTCAGATAGTATTCAACCTCCGTCCGGAGCCAGCGGCGGCGCGCATCTTCCGAAATCCCCAGGGTTGCGTTCAGGCGCTGCTCCAAGTCGAGGAGACGGCCAGGCAGCGCATCGACGCGCCCGCCAAGATCGGTGGTGAGTCCCCGCGTCGCCTCGTTGGCTGCCGCGAGGTCTGTCATGCGGTCCTCCACGAGCCGCACGTTGTTAAGAACCGCTTGCAGTGAAGCCGTCGTATCGGAGTACACCTGATCGAGGACCAACTCGAACTGCCGGTATTGCCAAAGCAGAAAGCCAGCGGCTCCCGCGGCGAACAACGCGATTGTGAAGGCCAGCACAACTGCGACATACGGGCCTTTGCGCCGTCGCTCCGGCCTTACGTCCTGAGCCTGTTCGTCCTCTGCCGGCGGCTCCGGGGCCTCGGACGAGGCGACTTCCGTATCCTCAGACTCGGCGCTCGCGTCTTCGGCCGTGTCGTCCGTATCGTCTGATTCCGTACCGGCGTCTTCAGCCGCGTCGTCCGCGTCGTCTGATCCCGTGCCGGCGTCTTCGGCCGCGTCGTCCGCGTCGTCTTCTACGGGTTGCCCGTTGTCGTCCTCGGACTTGTCGTGTTGACTCATGGATCTGCCGTGAGCGTTATTAGGAACCTCCTTTTTACCACACGGCTCCCGCAGAAGCTTCAGCCCCCACTTACGAGCCGCTTGAGGTCACTCACCTGACGCCTGCCAACGGGCAGCGACTCATCACGGCCCCTGATGCGTACGAAATGGCGGCCGATTCGGTCTCTCTCTACCGCTTCGAGGTGCCCGACAGACACCAGGATGCTCCGGTGGATCCGCGAGAACTCCGCCGAGAATTCCTCCGCAAGATCCGCCAGCGACTCGTCGATCAAGTCTTCGCCGCCGGTATGATAAACGCTGACATACTTCTGGTCGGCACGGAAAAATTGTATGTCTTTAATGGGAATCAGCCTGAGCGCGTCCCGCACGCGCACCGCGATGTGCTGTCGCTGCTCGATCTCCCGCCCGCTGGCTGCCACCATTTTGAGTTGTGTCGCAGTTAACCGGGCGGCCTGGCGCAACGCTTGTTCGAGCCGCTCCTTGCGGACGGGCTTCATCAGATACCCGACCGCCTGGGTATCAAAGGCTGCCAGCGCATACTCGTCATAGGCCGTCGTGAAGACGACGGCGGGCCCCTCCGGCAGCGTCGACAGGTGGCGGGCGGCTTCGATCCCGCTCATACCCGGCATACGTATATCGAGCAACACGACAGAGGGCTCGAGCTCGCTCACCAGGCGCAGTGCTTCCGGCCCCGTCCCACACAATCCGACCACCTCGCAGTCCGGAAGCTCGCCGACAAGACGTTCGAGCCGTTCACGCGCGTGTGGCTCATCGTCGACGATCAGCACGTTGAGGACGCGCTGATTCATCCCTCGTACGGGAACCTGAGCGTCACGGTGTAGCGCCCCTCCTCCTCGGATACATCGACGCGACCGCGCTCGCCATAAGCGAGAGTCAGTCGTTCACGGATGTTTTCGAGCGCCAGTCGATTGCCGGGCCGTATAAACCGCCCGGTCATGTCCGTGACAGGATTCGTCACGGTGACTACGAGGTCGTCGCTGCTCAGCTCGCCGGTTACCAACACCACGCCGCCACCGTCCAGTGGTTCGATACCGTGATGGATCGCGTTCTCCAGCAGCGGTTGAATACTAAGACTCGGCACGATAGCGGGCATTAGCGCATCGTCTATCTGCCACTGGACGGTCAAGCGGTCGCCAAGCCTCAGTTCCTCCATTCGCAGATAGGTTTTGCACAAGTCCAGCTCTTGGCTCATGCGATACGGTTCTTCCGAGTCCCTCATCGTCGCTCGAAACAGATCCGCAAGATCGGCGACGGCTTCCTCAGCTCGGCTAGGGTTGCTGCGCGTCAGCGATGCGATCGTGTTCATGCTGTTGAAGAAAAAGTGTGGCCGAATGCGAGCCTGCAGCGCGTTGATTCGCGAGCGAGCCTCGGCACGCACGTGCAGGCTCCATTGGTGCGCGACGAAGAAATAGCGCAATAACATCGCCGTGACGATGGCTGAAATGCCTACATTGCGGAACAGGAATGTCCAGTGGGAGTCGGGAAATAAAACGGCACTGATGCCGCGCTCGGTCAAGCTGCGACCGAGCAGGTACGTGGCCTCCGATACGATGACGACATTAGCCGTCAGTAGCGTAAAGGCGACGAGGACGGCAGCCGGTACCGACAGTTTGGCGAGCTGGCGGCGGCTATAGCACAGCGCGGCGGCGCCCGAAAGTCCGAGCCACTGCATGAATAGCGAGATGCGGGCCAGTTCGGTCAGGAAGGCGGTCCCGCCCGGCCGGGCCAACGCGAGCGTCAGCGCCAGGAGCTCGAGAACGAGCACGATCGTAAGCACCATCCGCGGGGCACAGAAATCCGGCAGGAAAAAATCGTCCTGAGGCGTTGGATCGAATACGATCCGCCGCCGGGACGGCTCGGCTGGGGTGTCCATGCTCCGGTCAGAGCGGCGCCGGTCCGGGCTGTCTCCCGTACCTGTTTCACGGGCGTTGCTCAGCCTAACTGCACCACTTGTCGACATCTGATACGGCTTGAGTACGGATTTCGTCGAGTTCCGAGGTATTCAGATATTCCCGCCCACCGCCTTCGGTTTCTCTGTAGATTCGGTGAGCGATGCTATAGCGCTCCTGGCGATCCCGTGAGATGCTGCAATTCTCGGTTCGCTGTGCGGTAATTTCCTCATCGGTCGGCTCGACGTAGTCATCTTCATCGGCCTCGCCGTCCTCGGCCGGCGCGTCGTCAGCGGACGGCGTGTTGTCAGCCGTTGGCTCATTGGCAGCGCTCGGGGTGGCTGTGGAGGTATTGATAAAGATCGTCTCGACGTCCTGAGAGTCGGCACGGTCGCTGTAGGTCACGTTCCCATCGGCATCAACAGAGCGAAAGACCTCGGCGCCGCATGCGGAACCGGCCAATAACAACAATAGATAGATCCAGTCGGAACGCATAATTCACACTGTCCTCAGGGACACGCCAGGCAGTTTAGCGCGGGTGTCGCGCGCCCCATGTGACTGAGTTCGCCCTTTTCCGACCTGTTGAAGCCAAGATTAAGTTAAGTCACGGTCGACGCCTGATTGCAGGTATCATGAAGTCTGTTTCTAACGCGGATGGCAGGAATTACCCCTCGCCGTATCCGACCGCGGGATAGTGAAATGGCCGAAAGTTCCAATGGTCCCAACTTAGACGATCTAGCCGCGCGGCTGGCCGAAGCCGTGCCGCGGAACCTCAAGGCGATGGGCGAGGATCTGGAGCGCAACTTCAAGTCGCTGTTGCAGACGGGGCTTGCGAAAATGGACCTGGTTACCCGTGAGGAATTCGACGTACAGGTGGCGGTGTTGGCACGCACGCGCGAGAAACTCGAAGCCCTGGAGGCCCGACTTAGGGACCTTCAGGAGCCCCCACCCGACTAGCAGACCCCCGAAAACGCCTCAGGCGGCGCAATACTGTGTTAAGAATCGGCTCGATGAAGCCGAGGTCGGGCCATGGCGCTAGCCCGCCTGACCAGCCGCGGCCAGCGAGGCATGGATGCTTACGAGGTGACCGTCGAGATCCACCTGGCCGGCGGCCTCCCAACGTTTACGATCTCGGGCCTGCCCGCAGCCGCGGTGCGCGAGAGCAGGGACCGTGTTCGTGCTGCGTTGCAGATCCTGGGCTCGCCGGTACCTGCGAGCCGTATTACTGCCCACCTCGGACCCGCCGACATTCCGAAAGAGGGCGGCCGCTTCGATCTGCCGATCGCCCTGGGGGTACTCATGGCCGACAAGGGTCATCCGTGGCAGACGGACGGCACTGAGTTCATCGGCGAGCTCGCCCTGAACGGTGAGCTGCGCCCCGTAAAGGGCACGTTACCGGCGGTCCTTGCCGCACGCGATGCCCGGCGGGCGATCGTTATCCCGGCAGCCAATGCGCCTGAGGCGAAGCTCGTCGACGAGACCACGGTCTATCCTGCGGGCCATCTCAGTGAGGTCGTCGCACACCTCGACGGGACGTCGCGGATCGCGGCATTGCAGCCGGCACCGGCCGTGCCCACGTCCAATGATGGCCTGGAACTCTCCGACGTCCGTGGCCAGAGCGCGGCCAAGCGGGCGCTGATCATCGCCGCCGCCGGCGGCCACAATCTACTGCTGGTCGGGCCACCCGGGACAGGCAAGAGCATGCTCGCGCAGCGTCTACCCGGACTGCTGCCGCCGTTGCGGGTGGAGGAGATGCTTTGCGTGGCGAGCATTGCGTCGATCGCGGCCAATTCGTCAGACGAAATTGCCTCGACCAAGCGCCCGTTCCGAGCGCCGCATCACACCGCCTCTGCGGTCGCGCTCGTCGGCGGCGGCAGCCGCCCTCGCCCCGGTGAGATCTCGCTGGCTCACCTCGGGGTGTTGTTCCTGGACGAACTGCCCGAATTCCAGCGCAGCGTGCTGGAGGCGCTTAGAGAACCACTCGAGAGCGGCATCATCACGGTTGCCCGTGCGCATGAGACGGCGCAGTTTCCGGCTTCGTTTCAGCTCGTCGCCGCAATGAACCCTTGCCCGTGCGGTTACCTCGGGGATGGCAGCGATCGCTGCCGCTGTTCGGGGACTCGCCTGGACTGTTACCGCTCCCGCTTGTCGGGCCCGCTGCTGGATCGCTTCGACCTGCAGGTGGAGTTTGCGCGTGTACCGTTAGAGCGGATGGCCGACCCGGCGCCCGATGGTGAGAGCGTGACGGCAGCGCGCGCTGTCGGTGCCGCCCGGGAACGGCAGCTGACACGCCGCGGAGGACTCAACGCCCGGCTCGGCGATCGTGCCCTTTGGCGGGAGGTGGCACTGGATCGTGAGGGTCGGCGTCTGATGATTCGCGCCGCCGAGCGATGGCGACTTAGCGCAAGAGGCTGCACGCGAATTTTGAAAGTCGCAAGGACCATTGCCGATCTGGCCGCCGACACGGACGTGACCGTGCCTCACGTCGCCGAAGCGATCCAGTTACGCTGCCTTGAGCGCCTGTTTTGAGGGTTAAGGCAATACCGATATAATCCGCCCGCCCCGCTCGGAGAGTACGTTTTTGGCTGCCCACCCACAGAAGTTTTTTGACGGCTTTATGCTCCTGCTGGGAGTATGGATCGGGGCGATCGCCGGCATCGTCCTGTTTGCCGATATCGTTGGCGATGGGGCGCAGGTCTCGGCCGATGCCCTCATCGAGGAACGAATCCGGCCGATCGGTCGGGTCGCATTGTTGGGCGACCCGGACGTCGGTGCCCCACCGGCGATTGCCGTCGCTGAGGAGCGGGTCCGCGCATCGCTGTCAGGATCCCAGATTTACGACGACAACTGCTTTCTCTGCCATGCCGCTCCTGGCATAGGCGGCGCCCCGGTATTCGGCGATGTCGACGCCTGGGCGCCACGAGTGGCTCAAGGCGCCGAGTTGCTCGAGGACCATGTCCTGAACGGTTACCAGGGCGACGCGGGGCTCATGCCGGCGAAAGGCGGGCGCTTGGATCTCAGCGACGAGGAGATTCTCGACGCGATCGATTTCATGCTGGAGCCCGTTCGGTAGAACCGTTGCGATCCGGCGGCGGCAACTAGTTACTCCAAGTTTAGAACGGCCCCTCGATCAAAATTCCCTGTAACGCCTGCCGATCGACTTCAAGCTCAGTGTCGCCGGCCGGCAGCGGATTCCGACTCAGAAGGTAAGCCGTGACATCCACGTATTGCTCGTTCTCGAGCGTACCTGGTTCGAGATACGGCATCGTTATCCGCAGGTATGCGTACAGATCGAAGACGTTTTCGCCGTTCCAGGCAGACAGATAACCGTTGCTATACTCTTCAGGGTAGTGGCACTCTGCGCAATGATTGTTCCAGACTGCTTCGCCACGGGCCGCCTGCGTCGTGGAGTAGACACCTTGTTGAACGGAGCTGTATTCGGGAGTACGCGCGGACTGTCCCAAGGCGCTGGCTTGGGACACGAGAATCACGACAGCAATGAGCAGCCTACGGCAGGGCATCGCGGCACTCTAATACACTCTCTGGCTGGTGGTCCAACGAGGCACTAGAGCGAGGACTCACGATCATGAATAGGAAAATCGCGATCCGCATCGGTCTGGTCGGCGTCATGCTGTCCCTCGGACTACACGGCGTAAGCTCGTCCGGCGCCAACACCGACGACCCGGCCTCTCGCGAGTCGAAGCCGTATCCCGAAGACCTTCTGCAACGGATCCGCCAGGCAGCCACCATGGTCCCGGGCGAGCTGGCCGTCTCAATTAACTTCGTGAAGGTGGCGGAGAGTCACCGCACGTATGCGGCCGTTATCGAGGACGGCAGCGATGAACCATTCATCTCCGCCCGCACGGCGTTTCAGATCGTCTACCCCCGAGGCACGATCATGCTCGACAGCGGCATGGATGAAACCGTGCACCGGTTCTATGGCTTCGGCCGGGAGGAGCCGTATTGGCAGGATACGAACGATACCGTGCAGGCAGCGCTCAGACGCGCACGGCTGATCATTATCACGCATGAACATGGCGACCATGTTGCTGGAGTGCTTCGAAGCGACCACCGCGATGAACTCGCGTCGAAGACGATGTTGACGAGAGACCAGGTCCAAACCTTGAATCTCGCGCCACAACTTCCCGAGATCGCCCTGACGCCGGCACGGGCTCGCGACTATATCGTCGTCGATTACGAGCTAGTACTCCCCGTCGCGCCCGGCATCGTTTTGATCAAGTCGCCCGGACACACGCCCGGACACCAGATGATTTTCGCCCGGCTTGCCGACGGTCAGGAGTACTTGTTCATCGGCGACATTGGCTGGTCGCTCGACAAAATTACCGAACTCAAGCTTCGGCCCGCGGCGACGAGTGCCCGCGTGGGAGAGGATCCGCAAGCACTCATGTACCCGATGACCTGGTTTACAGGGGTCATGGCCGAAGACGGACTCATCGTCGTCCCGTCGCACGACGACCGGCTGCTCACGCGCTATGCCGACGAGGGACGACTAGGAACGCGGCTGGAGTAGCGCGCCCGAGAGGATTCGAACCTCTGACCTTCGGCTCCGGAGGCCGACACTCTATCCAGCTGAGCTACGGGCGCGAGTTCGGTGTGTACCGTCAGATATCGCTGCGGCCAGCGTGCCAGAAAGCTTCGAACTCCGTTTTCGTTACATTGCTATTTAACATAAGGCGCGATAGCCGTGCGAGCCCGAACCAACCTGGACGAGCGCTGCTCGGTGTTAACTGGTGTACCACAAGACCTTCCGAGCAGACACCGACTTCCCTCTGAACCCAGCCATCCTCGTCCACCTCGGTATACAGAGCATCCATGTCCAGGGTAACGAGTTCACTCTGTGTCCACTTCAAATAGATCATGCCGCTGCACCAAGCGCCGGTTTCTCCGGCCGCCCGATCATTATAGCCAGGCTGCCGAGAGCCCGTGGCGCCGCGACGACTAAAGGCCCATCCAGGACAATGGCACGGGCACCGCCTGGATCTCTCCGTCGGCGCACAATTTGCCGTCGGAGCTCAAGCTGCATCGCAACAGATACCCTTTGTCGGTCGTATCGACGATCTCCGCCGCCAGCTCAAGCTCGGTCTCCATCGGTGCGGGGCGCCGATAGCGGACGACGAGATTGGCCGTCGCGTAGTAGCACAGCGGCGCTGACCCGATCGCTCGGGCTTCACTGTAGTACGCGGCGGCCATGGCCGTGCAGATGGAGTGGCAGTCGAGCAGGGTTGCGATGATTCCGCCATTCACGAAGTGTGGCGGGGCGGAACAGTGTTGCGGCTGCGGTGTGAACCGGGCGACGCTCGGGCCGCTCCCCGACCAATAGCTCTTCAGATTAAGGCCGCCCTCGTTGAAGGGGCCGCAGCCGAAACAATGGTTGTGGGGGATCTGCTCCTGCAGCGATAACTCGGTCAAGGGTGGTCTCAGCCCGAACGAGTCGCCACCAAAGCTCGCCTAGCGTTCTTCTCTCGGTCGGGCTTCGTTGACACGCAGAGGCCTACCGCCGACCTCTTTGCCGTTGATTTCCGCGACAGCGGCCTCCCCTTCAGCCTGGTTCGGCATCTCTACGAAACCGAAACCGCGAGAACGACCGGTCTCCCGATCCATCAACACCTTCACGGAGGAGACTTCTCCGTAGGCGGCAAACGCGTCACGAAGCTCCGATTCACTGAGTGAGTAGGATAGATTTCCGACATAGATATTCATTGACAGCAACTCTCACGCCGCTTGTCCCCTAACATAGCGACTCAAGTCACGGCGTGAAGTTGAGCGCCAGACGCACCGGCCAGTATCGATTAGCGTTATTCCAGCCGGCCATCACCAAACACCGCCCATAGGCAGGCCAATCACTGTATGCCTGCGTGGGAGGGCGGTCAATCCCGAAGCGGTCTTCCAGGCGGCCGATAGGCTGACTCGTCAGCCGCCGTACTCAACGATACGACCCGCAGCTCGACTTCTTCCCCGATCATCGCGTGATCGTAGTCGATGTAGATATAAGTGGGATAACCCAGCTCCGGTTCGTAAGCAACACGGAGTGTTACGGCGCTCTGGGCCGCCGTCTCAACGAGCGTGAATAGATCATCGATGGTGCGATACCACCGATAGTTATCCTCGGCTACGGAAATTTCGCTCAGATAATCGTCGCGGTCATAGCGAACGCCGACAACCAGCCCATTTTCAACGGTGACGATGGTCTCGGCCGGTGTATCCCGATGGCAGTCACAGGACTTCTCGTATCGATACTCGTAGCTTGCGATTCCCGCGGCATCCCAGAGACTGCGGTTCGCCGTTAACTCATCCTCCGCCAGGCACGCGCCGGAAAACGCCAAGACGCTCAAACACACAAGCTGAATCACACTTCTCGGCGCACGCGGCATCATGATCTCCGTGTACCGGCCCCGTCGAAAAACTTCAGTCGGTCCGGCTCGTCACCTCGAGCAGGTGATAGCCGAACTGCGTCTTGACGGGCCCCTGGACTTCGTCGAGATTGGCGCTGAAGACCACGTCGTCGAACTCCTTAACCATCTGCCCCGGACCGAACGAGCCTAGGTCACCGCCGCGACGACCGGACGGGCAGCTCGAGTGCTCGCGAGCGACGTCGGCAAAATCAGCGCCGTCCAGTATCTTCGTCTTGAGCTCTTCGCAGAGCGGCTCGTTGTCAACCAGGATATGCCTTGCGGTGGCTTCAGCCATAAGCGTACTCCCCGATCACGGTCTTGATTCGTCCGACAGGACCTCGCGCGAAGCATAGCCGAGAAGCCTGAGGGCGAACAGAGCCGCGGGGGATCCGGGATCGCCTTGCCGCACGATAACTCCGGTTACCTGGCCTTACGGAATATCACACTGAAATTATTGGCCGGCATCGCGACGACTTCTTCGAGGATGAACCCCGCCGGCTCGGCGGTCCTCTCGACCTCCTCCAGATCCCTGACGCCCCATTGCGGATCGCGCGAGCGCAGCGACGCATCGAAGGCTTCATTGCTCGGGGCGGTATGCCGGTCATCGCGACGGTAGGGGCCATAGAGAAAAAGCACGGCGTCCGCAGAGAGGGTGTCTCGCGCCCCGTCGAATAGCGCCACGGTCGCGGCCCAGCGTGAAATGTGAATCATATTGATACACACGAGCGCGTCGGCCTCGCTGATCGGCCACGGCGTTTTCAGGACATCGAGTTCCAGGACAGTGTTGATGTTGCTGGGATGCACCGCGCCAACGCTCGCCGAGATCAGTTTCCGCATCTCCGGGTCGGCGTCCGTTGGCTGCCATGTCAGCTCCGGCAACGCCGCGGCGAAGTGTAGGACGTGTTGTCCTGTCCCGCTCGCGATCTCGAGGATCAGGCCTTCCTCGGGCAACACGCGTCGCAGCACCTCGAGGATCGGCCCCTTGTTCCGCTCCGCGGCTGAACCGCACTGCGTCGCGGACATCAGTCGAGAAGACTACCCTGAACCTGTTTGATCTCGATAGCGGAAAGGTCGACGCCTTCTAAACACCTGACGTTGATGCCCCACATATCCGGTGCGGTTCTGGGCCTGTGGAACGTATAGATCCCACAGGTGGGACAAAAATAATGCTTCGCAATCCGTTTGTTGAACTGATAGAGAGACAAGTTTTCCAATGGCGTAAGCAGCTTGAACTGATCTTCGGCCACGCGGTTGATGATCCCGCCCTTCCTGGAGCAGATCGAACAATCACAGCTGACCGACTCGTCTGGATCGAGCGTGACCTCGAACCGAACTTCACCGCAATGACACGATCCCTGGTAGCTAGTCTTCATCAGTCCGGTGAGCTGACTCGGTTGCTCTGTAGCGCCGGCTTTCCGATGATTCGGTCTCCTAGATGTCCGAGCGAGATCGCGAACAGATGTGAACGGTTCCAGCGCATGATCGTCCGATAGTTCTCATAGACCAGGAACGCCGGTTCCGTGTAGTCGGTTGGCAGGATAACGGAGCCATCGATAGATACATTTGGCAAATCGTCACCGCCGATCGTGCGTACGCCTAGCGACTGCCATTCCGCGAGCGACTTACTCGTCTCCAGCCCTGCTAAGCCCGCATCAAACGCATCGGGTACTCGCACCTGGCGACCCCAGATGATGCCCCGTTGCCATCCGGAACTTGCCATGAAATTCGCGGCAGACTCGACGGCGTCGGCCGCGCTATTCCAGATGTCCTTGCGACCGTCGCCGTCGCCGTCTCTGGCGTAATCGATGAAGGTCGAGGGCATAAATTGCAATTGTCCCATCGCCCCTGCCCAGGAACCCTGCATGTCTTCGAGGCTGATGTGCCCCTCGTCCAGAATCTTCAATGCGTGCAGCAGCTCAGCGCGAAAAAACGCGGCGCGTCTTTCATCGTACGCGAGCGTGACGAGCGCGCCGATCACCGGGATTTTCCCCTGGGTCCGCCCGAAGTTACTCTCGATGCCCCAGGCCGCTACCAGGATATGCGGTGGAATACCATAGCGAGACGCGACCCCTTCGAGCAGCTCCCGGTGCTCCTCGAGATGTATGCGGCCTTGTTCTATGCGCGCGTCGGAAACCCTCCCGTCCAGATAGTCCCAGAAATCGAGCTTGAACTCCGGCTGGTTGCGATCCAGCTCGATGATGCGTTCGACCGGCGTCACGTCAGCGAGCGCCGCGTTCGCGGTTGCCGCTGAGATCCCGCTCTGGATCGCTTCGACACGCAGCGCTTCCAGCCAGACCGGAAACGCTGCAGTCTGCGCCACGGCCGGCTGCTGCCCACTCCACAGCACGAGTAGACCGGCAAGGGAAAATGCTAATCGGGCTGTCATAGGGAATCGCCGCCTGAGCTGACTGGTGATTACCAAGTTATCACAGCTTGCCGACAGAAATCCCGGCCGACAAAGATCCCGATCGACGGAATATCTCAGCGGTCCAAGCTAGCTGCCAGAGCTCGCGGGGTGCCTGAGGCACGGTAATGTACGCGTCCGCAGAAGCAATAACCGTGAAAAGATGTATCGCTAACGGAAGTAGGACCGACCGACAATCACGGGACCCGACTAAGGCCCGGCCGGATCGAAGCCTAGGACGCGAAGTGCTTCTTGAAGCTGGTTGTCCGCGCTGGGCTCAATGAGGCTACCCACACGCCCAAATTGCTCTCTCGGGTTATGTGCATGGACTACGAAATCCGGCGCGATCCCGATACCGTTGATCGACCGCCCGGATGGCGTCAAGTATCTGGCCGTCGTCAGCTTGATGGCGCGACCGTCCGTGAGTGGCATAACCGTTTGCACGGAGCCCTTGCCATAGGTCGTTACTCCGACGAGGCGCGCGCGGCCATTCTCCTTCAGTGCCCCCGCAACGATCTCGGACGCGGATGCCGATCCACCGTTGACGAGGATTGCTAATTCGACGCCGCTAAGAATGTCGCCCGCATCCGCATAGTGCTCGAAGCGGGACTCGCGAACCCGGCCCGTGCCGCGAACAATCAGGCCGCGTTCCAGAAACGCGTCGGCGACGTCTACAGCCGCATCCAAAACACCGCCCGGATTATTACGAAGATCCAGTACGACGCCCCGGAGCTGATTCTCGGCTTGACCCTGGAGATCTTTCGCCACAGTGCTCAGATCCTCGGCCGTCCGCTCGGAAAAGCCTGTCAGTCTGATGTAGCCGAAACCATCACCGAGATACTCGCTGCGAACGGTCTGTACTTGTATTTCGGAGCGGATCAGCGCAAAACGCAGCGGCTCGTCCTCGCCATCCCGAACCACATCGACCGTTACCCCGGTACCCGGTAGACCACGCATTCGGCTGATTGTGTCTTCGACGTGATTTTCGTCCACGGGTACGTCGTCGACAGAGACAAGTGTATCGCCCGGCAAAATACCGGCCCGTTGGGCCGGCGTGCCATCGAGCGGAGTCACGACGATGACCTTGCCCGCCTCGAAGCTGACATCGAGCCCGACGCCGGTGTAGTTACCCGTCGTGCTGATCCGAATATCTTCGTAGTCCGCTGGCCCCAGATAGCGGGAATGCGAGTCGAGCTCGCTGATAATGCCGTTAATGGCGCTCTCGATGAGCTGCTTGTCGTCGATTACATCGACGTATTCTCGACGTACGCGCTCGAGGACTTCCGCCAGGACTCGTATGTCTTCCGTCCGCACGGAGCCGGCCGCAACTTCCTGCGTCGAAACCCACTCGCCCAGCAGGCTGGCGCCGAATGAGACAGTGAGCCCGAGGACGGTACCCACCACCAGGACTGGAATCCACCTGATCTTCAGAGACATGCTTTTATTGTCGCCCCCGACAGTGTTATGCGGGCACCTTAGCATAGGAGCGGGGGCGTTGAATTGGCCGGTTACCTTAATCTGGGTCGATTTCGCACGAGCCCGTTATCGCACCGCGCCTAGATCCCGGCCCATCCACGGGTGCGGGTCGATAGGCTCGCCATTCTGGCGAATCTCGAAATAGAGTGCCGTTTGCGTCTGACCACCGGTGTCCCCGACGAAAGCGATGACTTCTCCAGGTGCCACCCAGGCGCCTGACTCCCTCAGCAGCGCCCCGTTATGGCCGTAGAGGCTCATATAGCCGTCACCGTGATCCAGGATGATCAGCAGCCCGAGACCCGGCAGCCAGTCCGCATAAGCCACGCGCCCGTAGTGGACGGCTCGCACGGGCGTACCGCCCGGCGCGCCTACGACGACCCCGTTCCACCTGAGCTGCCCGCCGGCCCGCGCTTGCCCGAAGTCACTGACCAACGACCCCGAGACGGGCCACGCGAGCTCCCCCCTGACTCTCGGAAAGTCCCCCTCAGCCTCCGGCGGAAACCTTTCCAACGAATTTTCGATCCCCGCGAGGAGCTCTCCCAAGCGCTGCTCTTCGCCCCGGAGCTGCCGCATTTTGTCTCCGGAGGTCGCGAGGTCCCGTTCAAGCGTCGCGAGCACCGACAGACGCTCAGTCCTCGAAGACTCCAGAACGTTTAATTCGTCAGTTTGCGTCTGCTCGAGACGGCGGAGGTCTCGGGCTACAAGTGCACTCTCCGTCCCCAGTCGCATCGAGGTCTCGATCTCCACCTCGACGGCATCGAGACGCTGGCTACGCGCGCGGTTCAGGTAGTCGTAATACACCACCATGCGACCCAGACGCGAGGGGCTTCCCTGGTTCAACAACAGCTTAAGCATCTGCTGCCGTCCGGTGACATAGCTCATTAGAACTTGTTCAGCCAGGGCGCCGCGCTCACGGTCGAGCCGCGCACCTGCCTGGCGGGTATCTTCCTGAAGGACCTGTTGCCGCGCGAGCTGTGCCACGAAGCGTTCCCGGACTTCCCGCAACGCGCCGGCGGCAGCGGCCGACCTGAGCTCAGCCTCTTTCAGCGCCAGCAGCCCTCCCTCCCGTTCGGCCTGCTGGCTTGCCAAACGATCCTCGAGTAGCCGAATCTCGCTGCGGACTGTCTGTAGCGCCTGTGTATTGTCGCCCTGGGCGCTGGCGCCATCGAAGCCGATCACGAGCAACGAGCCTAGACTGGTCGCGAAGACCCGGAGATGGCGGCATGTGCGAGTCACGACGATGCGCAGTCTATTCCTTTTGGGCGCCCGCGGGGAACCGTGGGAATCGCCGCGGCTGTTATAATGGCGCGCCGCCGTCACCGTACTAGAACAGGAATCGTCAATGGCCCAACTGGTCGACTTCGCCGAAAATAACACTCTCATCGTCCTCGGCCTGTTCGCAAGCTGGTGTCTTGTCATGGTATACGAGCTACGGTTAAAGACGCAGAACCTGACGAATGTGGGCGCGCTCGACGCCGTGCGCCTTATTAACAAGGGGGCGATGATTATCGATGTGCGTTCGCCAGATGCGTTCGAGACGGGGCATATCGTTAACGCCCGCCATGTCGCTCTCGCCGATGTCGACTCAAACAAGGGCATTGCGAAGAAACAGAAGAATAAGACGTTACTGACCGTGTGCGACGACGGCTCGACTTCCGGGAAGGCGGCCAATATTCTGCGAGACGCCGGCTTCGAGAACACCTTCAGTCTGAAAGGCGGCCTCAGAAGCTGGCAAGCTGAGAATCTGCCCCTGGTTAGATGAACGACTCCGACGCAAGCTAAGCACCGACATCCAACCTGGGAAAATCATGGCCGAAAACGACCAGCCGAATGCAGAGAAGCAACTGTTGTTGCAGAAAATCTATATCAAGGATTTGTCCTTCGAGTCGCCGAGAGCGCCCGCTGTGTTCTCGAGTAACGCCTCGCCGCAGACCCAGCTCAACATCAAGTCCACCGCCAGGGAACTGGCGCCCGACACCCAGGAGGTTGTCCTGACTCTGACCCTGGAAGTCACGGATCAAGAGAAGACGCTGTTCATGGTGGAGATCGAGCAAGCTGGGCTATTTCGGATTCAGGGCTACTCGGATGAGGAGCGCCGCCTGCTGATCGGTAGCTATTGTCCGGGCACGCTCTACCCGTTCGCCCGGGAGGCCATTTCGGATGTCGTTACACGGGGCGGGTTTCCGCAACTTCTGCTGCAGCCGATTAACTTCGATGGCCTGTATGCCCAAGCCGTCAAGGATGGAGGCGATGGCAATGGAGGATCGGCGGAGACGCTCCAGAGCACTCATTAACTATTCGACCGAACGCTAGGCGAAATCCATCGACGCGAATGATCCCATCGCAGTTTTAGGTTCCGGCGCCTGGGGAACGGCGCTTGCCATCCAGCTAGCACGTGCCGGACGCTCGACGATCATGTGGGGCATCGAAGCCGACGAGATTAAGGCGATGGCAAAGGCGCGCCGCAACGCCACATATCTGCCCGATGCCGCGTT
>JAZFYK010000042.1:0-3687 GCA_036443505.1 Gammaproteobacteria bacterium
GCGATCGGCGCCGCGTCGGCCGATTTCGGTGTATGGCAGTTACCGCAGGCGAGGATGCCTTCCACGAGATAGGTGCCGCGGGCGAGGAGCTCATCCTGCCCTTGAGCACACGACGTCGACGCGGCGATGAACAGCAGCGGTAGGGATAGGGTCGGTGAGAGGCGCATGAGAACCCTCCAACTAATGCGTCAATTCCGGATCGCTTCTACGGATAGACGCTGGGAATCCGTTCCGACCGGTAGATCGACCAGTTCGAGTCATCGGCTTGGAGCCGCATCTCCCAGACCTTTTCGGCGGGCTGATCGTGGGTGACTTCGATCAGGCGGGCCCATCGCTGCGTCCCCGGTCCGGGCGGCGCATTCTGGCCGTCAGCGTTGGTCTCCTGGCCGCCGGCCGTGATGAGGATATTGTTAGTTTGCGGTTGCCAGTCCACATCACCGAGATAGCGCGCGTAGATCGGCTCATCGTCGGATCCATAGGCCCAGACCTGCGAAACCTCCATCGTGTCTTCATTGACCGAGTATTCGACAGCCCGCGTATAACTGTCCTCGAGCGACATCTTTTCGTCGAATGGGCTCGAGCGCGCGACGCCATTGTCGAACAACAGATACGTACCGTTCTCGGTATGCGAGATCGCATGGTGCTTGTAGGACCACGCCGTATCGCCAACCGGTGTCAGTAGCTTGTCGCTCCAGGGTTCCCGCCAGTTATCGTGGTTGCCGAGTATCCAGACGAGCTCGCCGGTGTCCATACTGACCTTGATCACGGCATCCTGGTAGGGCACCGACATCACGAAGGAGTTGTCCTCCTCTTCGTAGATGATCGCATTGCCGTGGGTCCAATCGTGGACGGCGCCGTCAACGACGCCGCGATAGTGATTCGCCCAAAAATCCTCGCGTAGTGAGTTATAGCCGATGCGGTAAGGATCGAGAATGTCATGAAGTTTCCATTCTCGCAGTACGTCCCCGGCCTGAGTCATTTCGATAATGACATCGCCGATGACGTTCGCCGGCGCGCGTGGCGCGTCCGGATCCGTCTCGCTCGTCAGCCAATCCGCGATCACTCGGTTCTCCGAGCTCATCAACAGGAAATTGCCGTTAGGCAGCTCGACGAAATCATGATGGAAGGAATCCGTATCGACCGGGATACTGCCTTCGGCAACCTCCTTGGCCGTGCCGGTAAAGTGCCAGCGTCGAACGATATTGCCGAGCATGTCGATCTCGACCATGCCGTCCGTGCCGGGCCAGACTTCGTAGACAAAATTGCCGTTCTCGAGCCGCCGGATGTCGTGGACCCGGTGCACGCCAGGCAGGTAGTACCAGATGATCTCGCCGCTATCATCCACGATGATGGCCGGCGAGAAATTAGCGGGGGCCGCGCTGCCGTCGGGACCCCAACGGCCGTTAACGTTGAACACGGTTACGCCGGGTTCCATCGCATCGGGATTGTGAACGGTAACTCGCGGTGTCGGGAAGGCGTCGGGCAGCGGTGGCGTTTCGAATGTCAGCCCGTCGGAGAGCGATTCGTTACCCTCGGAATCCTGGAGAGACGCCGTAATCGTATGCACTCGGCCGGGGCGCATTCCAAGCACGGGAACTTCATGCTGTGTTGCCATCTCCTCGCTGGGTGTCACGCTCCAGCTCCGCTCGCCGTCGTCGATATTGAGAGTCAACCCGGTTGGCGTATCGGTCGTCACACGCAGGATGGCCGCCAGCGGTACGGCCGGGTTTGGGTTACCGGTCAGGCTGACGTTACTCAGCATCGGCCCGGTCGTGCCACCGTCCGTAGGCGCGGTATCGCAGCCGAAGAGCAGAAGAGACGAGACGGCCAAAGCTACCGTGAGGGCGGGAAGAGGTTTGCGTGTCATGATCGAATTCCTCAGAGGCAAGATTTATGTGAAGCGGCTGGCGCTCTCTACGGGTCTGTCGGGCGTCCGCGACGGGGCACACCCAGCTGGCCGCGTGTCCGACGACTACCCTGTAGGTCGCGCGAGAGACTCTGCTAGTATCGTTGTTATCGAATTTTCGTTCTTTCTTTATTCTAGGCTTCGTTATCGAATGCTTGCAACCGTATTCGGCTGATAAGTGATTGTAGCGCCGGGGCTTCGCAGCGTAGGCGCCTAAACGCGATCCGGGGAATCTATCAATGCGTCGCTATGCTCACTGGTTCGCAACGGGCCTCGTCTTGCTGCTGGCCGGACTCTCCAGCCCTCTCACCCGTGCGCAGGACTCTTCGGCCGATGCGGATTTCGAAGCGCTAGCCGCACGCTTCGTCGACGAGATGCCGGCTTACTCACCGGTGAGCGCGACCCAGTTGGGCGATCATCGGTTCGACTCGGAGCTCGATCAGGTAGACGCTGCCGCACGGGCCGCGCGGATGAGCTTCTACGAGCGCTATCGCAGTGCGTTGGCCACGATTGACCGGGACGGGCTGTCCCGCGCGAATACGATTGACGCGGAGCTGTTGCGTCATGAACTCGACCAGCAGATCTGGTCCTTGGATGAACTCCAGTCCTGGGCGTGGAGCCCTCTGGAATACACCGACTTGGCGGGTAGCGCGATCTACGGGCTCCTCGTGCGCGAGTTCGCGCCTCTCGAGGAACGGTTGCTTGGCGTCGAGGCGAGGCTAAGGCAACTCCCCCGTTTCTTCGCGCAGCTACGAGCTAGCCTCGATCCGGCCCGGGTGCCACGGGTTCATGCCGAAACCGCGATCCGCCAGCACGCGGGCCTGATGACCCTGGTAGACACGATGGTCGTTCCGGCGATAAGCAACCTCGCGCCGGCGGCTAGAGCGCGAATCGAGAGCGCAATCGCGATCGCCCGTAGCGCCGCCGAAGAGCAGCAGGCCTGGCTGGAGGCGGAACTGCTGCCGCACGCCCAGGGCGACTTCAGGCTCGGCACGGAGTTCTTCGATCGCAAGTTGGCCTATACGCTGAATTCTCCTCTGACACGGCAAGAAATCCGAACCCGGGCCGAACGTGAGTTCCACTCGGTCCGCGAAGAGATGTATGAAGTCGCGAGCGGGGTCTATCAGTCCAAGTATCCGTATGTCGCGCTGCCTGACGAGCCGGGGGAAGCCTTCAAACAGGCGGTGATTCGCGCGGCCCTCGAGGAAGCGTACTTGCGATTGCCGGACCGGGATGAGTTGGTGGAGGTTGCGACGGCATCGCTCGAACAGGCTAAGGCATTCGTCATCGAGAGGGGCCTGGTTAGCGTACCCGACGACCCGATCGAGATCGTCCTGATGCCGGAGTTCCAGCGCGGTGTGGCCGTTGCCTATTGCGATTCGCCCGGCCCGTTGGACGTCGGCGAGAAAACCTTCTATGCCGTAGCCCCGCTGCCGGACGATTGGTCCGACGAACAAGACCGGTCATTTCTGCGCGAATACAATCTCTTGTCGATTCACGACCTGACGATCCATGAAGCCATGCCGGGTCATTACCTGCAGCTCGCGCACTCGAACCCGTACCCGTCGGTACTCCGGGCGGTGCTTTCTTCGGGTACGTTTATCGAGGGCTGGGCGGTTTACGCGGAACGCATGATGGTCGAGGAGGGGTACCTGGGCGGCGAGCCGCTGATGCGTCTCATCAATCTCAAGTGGTATCTGCGTACGGTCGTCAACGCGATCATCGATCAGGCGATTCACGTCGAGGACATGACGCGTGACGAGGCGATGGCACTGATGATA
>JAZFYK010000043.1:0-2135 GCA_036443505.1 Gammaproteobacteria bacterium
TTGCCCTGCCCGCACGGTCGGGATCTGCCAGATCGTGGATGGATAGTCATCACTGACGCGCGGCGGCTTGTTCGGTCGTACCCAACCGAAGAAGCAAGGCTCGTGCTGCCAGGAGTACCACGAGCGGTTGAGGATCTGTCGATCCTTTACCCAGATGATCTGCTGATGTACGAAAGCGCCGAGGCGCTCCCACACCGATTCGACCATGGCTTGGCGGCGGCTTGCATGCCAGCAGTACCACGCGGCCTTCGGCTTGATTGCCTCCGCGACGGCGAGCCTGCAGAAATCTTCATAGAGAAAAGGATTGGCATCGGCATCGTCCCAGGTGATGCCATAGGTGTCCGACCAATCCTTATTCTTGTCTCGGTGCCCGCGTTTGGCGGGGTGGTTCGTTCCGTCGTAGTTGACGAGGTAGGGCGGATCGGTGGCAAACAAGATTGCCCGCTGGCCGTCCATCAGCCGCCGCACGTCATCCGCGCTGGTTGCATCGCCGCACACAAGGCGATGACGTCCCAGCTCGATCAACTCGCCGGATTGGGTGACTGCGGGGTGTTTAGCGTCCAGCGCTGCGTCGACGTCGAAATCGTCCTCGGTCCCTTGCACCGATTGTGAATCGAGTACGCGGCTGATCAGGTCCTCGATGTCCGGCGTGTTGAAGCCCGTCAGCTCAACGTCGATGTCGGGTGTCGCGATGAGCTCGGTCAGCAGTTCGGCGAGCTTCTGTTGGTCCCACCTGCCATCGATTTGATTTAGCGCGACGTTGAGCGCCTTCTCGCGCTCGATGGGCAGATCCACGATGACGACGTCGACGGATTCGTAGCCGAGGTCTCTTAGGACCCCGAGCCGCTGGTGCCCACCGACGAGGCTGCCGGTGCGTTTGTTCACCACGAGCGGTTCGACGCAGCCGAACTCCTCGATGCTGCGCTTGAGCTTCTTGTACTCCGGATCAGCGGGCCTCAGATCTACTCTGGGGTTGTAGGCGGCCGGGCTGAGTGTATTGATTTGTACCTTCTTGATTTCCATGATCGAGACTCCCTGTCGCGGGTTCGTTCAGGTTTCCGCGACATGGGAATCTTCGACCGGGGAGCTCAGGCTGGCCATCCCGCAAACGTGACTCGAACCGGACGGGACGTCAGAATCCCTGGAAATCCGGAGGCGGAGCGTCCGGACGGTAGTAACCACGCTGCCCTTTGTTCAGAAGCAGCCAGCCCACCTGCTTCATGCGACAGATGCGCTTTCGAATGGCTCCCTCCTTCGTTCGGCCTTCTAATAGCTCGACGGCGATCTCCTTGGCCGTCAAGATCCGATTCTGGAGCAAATCCCAAATCTCACGCTGACTGTCAGTAAGCGGCTCTAGCCCCACAGTGACTCCGGCCTCGCCAGCTGTTCCGGCATCGGCTGGCCGGTTCCCGAAGCTGTTGGCGCGAATAAGCCAATCACGGAGCCTTGCGAGACTGATCCGCGGCTGCACGCCGACTGGATCAGTCGGCAGCGACGGCAGGACGATTCCGTCGTGTTGACGAAGGCCAGAGATCGTTTGGACGGCGTTCTCGTAAAGGTCCCAAACTAATCGCGCCGTTGGGTATTCTCCTCCCGACCGCTCCGCGACTATTTCCAAACAGCGAAGGGTACCTCCAATGTTGTCGGCCAACGCGAGAAGAGGAGTCTTCCCCTTGTGGAACGTGCGCAAGTTGCTCAATAGGTACGCTGTGGTTGGCATCAGTCAATCCATTCTGCGCCGCCCTGGGGCGCTTGTGATCCGGCCGAGTGATCAGCGGTGATTGTAGGATGTCCAGCAAAGCCGGGAGGTCTTGACGTATGGTCATCGAGGCAATCCAGAAAGTTGTGGCACGAAGCCAAGAGATGTTCGACGCCCCACCCAATCATTAGTGGAGTTCGCTGGTGATACGGCGGCCGATCGGTTGTCTAAACGATTTTGAGAACCACGTTCATGCATTCGTCTTTGCATGCATCATGGATCAACAGATGGCTGAGCGAGCTTGGCTGACATATGGGGTGCTCAGAGCGGTGCCGCCGCCAGCAGCAGGGTACGAGAGTCGCCGCAAGAGGCAGCTCCGTACTGCGTGACGCCTCAGGCGTAATGTCAGGAGTAACCCCGGATCTCGGACGATTGG
>JAZFYK010000044.1:0-2992 GCA_036443505.1 Gammaproteobacteria bacterium
GGCAGTCGTCATCGGCCGACCGGCGAGTCGCGTTTCACCGGCGGACGCCATCGACTACATCTTCGGCTACACCCTGGAGAATGACGTATCGGATCGCGGTGGGCGAGGAGACGGCCGGATGGGCTCGGACTGGTTCGTGCAGAAGAACCACGACACGTTCGCGCCCCTGGGACCGTTTATCGTTCCAAAAGAGTTCGTTGAGGATCCTCAGGCGCTGAAGCAGACGTTGATGTTGAGCGGTCAGCTCATGCAGGACTCCAATACCGCGAACATGACGCATGACATCTACGAGATGTTGAGCTACGTCTCGAACATTCTGACGCTCAGACCTGGCGACGTCTATGCGATGGGTAGCCCCTCGGGTGTCGGCACGGCACGCGAGACACCGATCTACATGAAGGACGGCGATACCGCGGTGTGCACGATCGAGAGTATCGGGACGCTTACGAATCCCGTCGTTGGGTCGTAAGTTGTAGTACCGATGCGAAGGAAGCTTTAACCAATTCGGCGGCGTGCAGGCTTGCAGCGAGCTGCCGCTAGTAACTGTCCTCGTTGACAGTACAGTCGTAAGGTTGAATCATCTCGCCCGGTAACCAGATCCAGTCTCTCGTCAGCACGACGGGCTCGGTGAACGTCGCTGGATCGGTTGCCGTGACTGAATAATTGAGCCGCAGGCCGTCTTCGCTGGGCGTGAAACGTTCGACGAGTTCGATCGCTTCGGTCTGTCCAACTCCGGTCTGGTCGAACCATGGCCAGTTGATACGTGTCGTCGTCACGACCAGGCTCTCGCCGTCCCATCGGCCGACGGAATAGCCCAGAACGCTCGGAGACGGATCGCGGGGGCCGTCGGTCATATAGATCGTGCGGACCATGTCCAGCTCTTCCAGATGCAGGAGGATGTCTTCACCTTCGGCGACAAACTCCATCGCGTAGAACTGATCCATAATGGCCGGCATGCCGTTCTCGCAGCGGATGTAGGGGTTGTCCGCGACACGATCCCAACTGGCGTGCGCAGCTCGTGCCTGCTCGGTCAACGGGTAGGTATCCTTCCACAGCGTACGGTCGGGACCAATCACAGAGACATCCGTGGTCCAGACGCGGAAGATGCCATCGGCGGATTCGGGTAGCGCTCGTTTTCTCGCCTCCTGATACTCGCGATATGTGACGCCCACGATATCTTCCGTGAAGCGCGATTCGACGAACTGGAAGTCGAATATCTCTCGACCGTCCGCCGCCAGAATATTGGTCGCAAATAGTGCGGTTGGATTCGTTCTGCCCCGGAAGCCGGCGACGCGGACGATGTCGCCCGTTGTAAAAAGTTCTTTTGAGATTCCCTGTCGAGAGAGAAAGCTCGGTGCGAGATACTCGAGATTCCATACGACGTGCTCGCCGTTGTCGTTCGTCGTACGGACGGACATCAGCACATGCGGATTTCGCCAGGTGATCTGCGTAAGTTCTCCCGTAAACTCCACCGTCTCGGTGCGATCGAAATGAACATTGGGAGAATGATGAGACAGTGCGGCCGGCGGCTGACTGATTAAGCCGAGCGCGACAGCGGTTGACGCGGTCAACCTAATATAGTCTCGGCGGCGCAAGGCTTTGACGATGTCCATGTGTTAGCTAGATAGAGTGAATGACCGCGCGACCATAGCACAGGCCAGAGTCAGCCAGTCAGCGGTTCCCGGCTCGATAACGAGACTGGATGATCTGCGCGAGGATCGACACCGCGATCTCGGCGGGCGACCGTCCTCCCAACGGCAGGCCGATCGGGCCGGCGATGCGGGCCAGAGTCTCGTCGTCGAACCCGAGGTCGGCAAGGCGTTGTAGCCTCTTCGCGTGATTTTTTTTGCTGCCGAGTGCACCGATGTAGAACGCATCCGATTCCAACGCTGCCTTCAGTGCCGGCTCATCGATCTTGGCGTCGTGACTGAGCGTCACGACGGCCGTCCGTGAATTCAGTGGCAGCTTGTCCATCACTTCCTGCGGCCACTGGTTGATGATCTCGATGCCGGGAAAGCGCCCGGGTGTCGCGAATGCCCCCCGTGGGTCGACCAGTTGTACGTCGTAACCCGCGACGTGGGCCATCGGAATAAGCGCCTGGGCGATATGCACGGCACCGACAACGAGCAGGCGCGGTGGTGGCGACAGGGTCTGCAGAAGATACCGCTGTTCTGCCACTTCAACGGTACGGGCGCCGTCGCGCCTGAGTGTTTCCCTCGCCTCTTGTAGTACCTCGGCCGGGATATCGTCGGGCGCTTCGGCGTCGGCGCCACCGTCGAGCAGGAACTGGCTGTCCCCGGATAGGCAGCGCACGAGCACGGCCGGCCGGTTCGATGCCTGGGCCGCGACGAGTCGCTCGAGTAGATCTCGCTTCACTCGACGCGTTCCAGGAAAATTTCAATCTGCCCGCCGCACGCAAGTCCGACTTCCCAGGCTTCATCATCGGTGACGCCGAACTCGAGCAAGCGTGACTGGCCGCTCTCGATCACATCCTTGGCCGCATGGATGACTGCGCCCTCGACACAGCCTCCCGATACGGAACCTTCGAATGCGCCGTCTGCGGCGATAACCAGGTTGCTGCCGGCCGGGCGTGGCGAGGACCCCCAGGTCTGTACGACCGTCGCCAGGGCGATCGGCGTGCCCGCGTCATGCCAGGCCAGCGCGGTGCGGAGGACGCTTCGTGGGTCGAGTTCGGCCTCGGTTGAGTTGCTCATCGTGTGGCCTGCGGCTGACGGTAGGTCTTAACCTAGCAGATTCAGACCCCTAGAGGTGCCGACAAGCCCCATCGGTCTGGTATCTTTGCGATAAGGGGGAGTTGGACTGATCAGCCTGAGGAGGCCGTCATGATAACAATGAAATACACGGCACTAGTCACGATTGCCGCGGTCGTCTATACATTCCTGCTAAGCGGCAGCGTGGGCATGGCCCGCACCAAAACCGGCATCAACGCCCCCGCCATGGTGGGGGCACCGGATTTCGATAAAGCGTTTCG
>JAZFYK010000045.1:0-2191 GCA_036443505.1 Gammaproteobacteria bacterium
CGCTGCTCCTGGGAAACTTCGGCGAGACCTGCTCGGACTAGCCTGGTCGCTCTTCTCTCTGCTCACGGACTGTCTGAGCAAAGAGAAGCCCGACTGATGCCGGGATCGCTCAGAAGGAGCAGGAAACCCCGGTGTCTCCTCCGCATGTCCCTTCCGGCCTGAGGCCGCATATGAGGGTATAGGCCGGCTTAATGAACCCGCCCACGCGGTTGATCAGGGCCGCATCCGTGGCGCTGTAGAACTCATTGTACGGCGGAGACACCTCGTCGCGCTCTGAGACGCAGTCGAAGCGGACGAAGCCCGCGCAGCCGTTGACGGCCGCCGCATCGGTGGCGCTGAGGGAGCCATTGCCGTCGAAGTCCCCACACAAGCACTCGTCCGGGATGCCCGAGAAGTTACTGATCACCAACGGCAGCGTGTTCGCGAACGACTTGCACGGGTCCTCGTCGTCGCAGAGCGTATCGCCGTCCGCATCGCCGCCTTTGCCGGCGCACGGGTCATCCGCCAGCGGAGAATCGCTCATGGCCCACATCGTCCCGGAGAAGTCTCCGCCGATCAGCGTTGCGGCGCCAGCGTTGGGATCGAGCTCGTATAGCTCCGTGCCCGCAGCGTAGAGCCGCGCCGGACTCACCGACGCATCGAATGCGAGACTTTCGAGGCCGTCGGCTCCCACCGGTCCCACCACCGTCTCCAACCCGGTGGTGCGGTCGATCGTAAGGAGCTCGGGGGAGCGGGTCGCGAAGCCCAAGCCGAGCGCGTAGAGCACGTCGACTGTGGGATCGTAAGCCAGGCCGCCGATACGCACGTCGTTGCTCATATGCGGGCCCACGGCCGTGCCGACTCCCGTGTTCGGGTCGATTTGAATGAGCTGTCCCTGGTGGGGCGGGGCCGGAGAGAACTCGAAATCAACACTGTACAGCGTCCCCAACGGCCCATCCGTGGGGACAAACACCAGGCTCTCCAGCTCAGAGAACCCCACCGGCTGTGTTCCAACCCGAGTCCCCATAGCGCAGCCTCCGAACATCGAGCTGACGCCGATCGTGTAAAGATAGATGTTAGAGTTCTCCCACTCGAGCGCGTACAACGTGTCGCCGATACGCGTCATCCCGCTCGTAAAGCCGATCACTAAAAAAGCAGGGGTGAGCAACAGGTTCTTCGGAGCGAACAGGCAGCCGTCGAAGTCGGGCGGCACCGAGGTCAGCCCGCTATTGGGGTCGATATCGCTCAGCACGCCCGCCGGACCAACGCCGAGCTCATCGTCGTAACCCGTCAGCTGACCCCACGCCGCAGTTGCCAAGAGACCTACCAGGAGCGCGAAAAGCACCGGCAGGCCGCGAGGATTCATCCCAGCCGATCTCCTGAAACCACGGGGATTCCCGCTGCCGACGATCCCGCCGCGCTCGACCGGGACTCGACGGGGACTCCCTTAGCTCTGACCAGCGCGCATCATACCACGATCGGTGTCCCCCGGACTATGTAGGTGGACACCTATTAAGGGGTCGCGCGGGAGACCGCTGCCTGCGCCTCTAATGCTGAGAGCTGGAACCGGAATACGCAGGAATCGCGGAATGTCCTTTCAGGAGCCCGGTTTTTCGATGATCTCGACGTTGATAACGCTGCCTCAGAGGATTCGGCACCCGTCTTGCGAGGCAGCTAGGGCAGTCACGACAGCAGTAAACGAAGATGGAGTGAGAGATGCCGGCATTGAGGGAGAAACGGGTCGCGATCCTGGGCTCTGGTGAGCTCGCCGACGGCTTCCGCGAATCTCTGGCGGACTTCCCCGAGCTCGCGCCCAGCGTAATCGGCAGCGCGAGCGGCAGGACGGTGGATGCACTGCTACGGAGCGGGCATGTTCCGCACCTCGTCGTGCTCTGCACTCCCCCCGCCGGACACCTGGAGGAGGTGAGGTCGCTCCTGCACGCCGGAATCGACGTCCTCATCGAGGCTCCGCTCGCCGCCACGCAAGAAGACGCCGAAGAGATCACGACCATCGCCGAACGTGTCGGGCGCACCGCCATGACCGCCGAGAGGTTTCGCGTCTTCGACGCCGTCCGTGAGGCGGGGAGCCTGATCGATGCTGGCCGCATCGGGCGTCTCGTCTATGTGGAGGCAGGGCGCTCATGCAAGCTCGATGTGAGTCACGACTGGCGCGGCAATCTGCCTCGGTCCGGTGGAGGCGTCTGGATGGCAT
>JAZFYK010000046.1:0-8693 GCA_036443505.1 Gammaproteobacteria bacterium
CGCCTGGCTGCGGCGTTGGCCGATCTGACCGGGGCGCGCCTGGGCTATCTGCCGGAGGGCGCGAACGCGGTTGGTGCGGCATTGGCCGGCGTGTTGCCGCACCGGGGGCCGGGCGGGCGGACGCTGGACTCGGCCGGGCTCGATGCCCATGGCATGTTGGCCTCACCGCGCAGCGTGTACGTGCTGTTCGGCTTGGAGCCCGACCACGATCTAGCCGACAGCGCGTTGGCGGAACAGGCGCTGAAAGCGGCCGACACGGTGATTTGCTTTACGCCCTTTGTGACCGATCGGCTGCTGGAATGTGCGGACGTGTTGCTACCGATCGGCACCTTCGCCGAGACAGCGGGGACCTTCGTCAACGTCGAGGGTTGCTGGCAGAGCTTCGCTGCCGCGGCCAGCCTCGTCGGCGACGCGCGGGCGGGATGGCGCGTTCTGCGCGTACTCGGTAATGAACTCGATCTACCGGACTGCGAGTACCAGAACGCGGCAGAGATCAGCGATGCCCTCGTGAGCGAGATCGGTCACGTCGAGGCGAACAATGACTATCAGGGGAGTGCGGCCGTGAGCCTCAAGTCGGCCACGGTGGATGCGACGGCGTTGGATGTGCCGATGTATGCCGTCGATGCCGTCGTCCGACGCGGTACGGCGCTGCAGAAGACGCGCGTCGCAATTGAGACGCGCAAGGCGTAACCGGCGAACCGAGAGACATGAACAGCCTGCTCGGATACCTCGATAATTTGTTGTTGTTGATCGGATTACCCGAGGTCGTTCACTACGTCGCCCTGACGAGTATCAAGATCGTGCTCGTGATCGTGCCGCTCATCCTCACCGTTGCCTATTTCACATACGCCGAGCGCAAAGTCATCGGCTACATGCAGAACCGGCTCGGCCCGAATCGTGTGGGTTGGTACGGTTTGTTGCAACCCTTCGCCGATGTGCTGAAGATGTTGCTGAAGGAGATCATCCTCCCGAGCAAGGCCAACCCGTTTCTCTTTTACCTCGCGCCGTTACTCTCACTCCTCGTTGCGTTTGCCGTGTGGGCAGTTGTGCCCTTCAGCGAAGATTTCGTGGTGGCCGATATCGATGCAGGGCTCCTGTATGTCCTGGCGCTCACGTCGATGGGCGTCTACGGCGTCATCATTGCCGGCTGGGCCTCGAACTCGAAGTACGCTTTTCTCGGCGCGATGCGATCGGCTGCGCAGATCGTGGCCTATGAAATCGCCATGGGGTTCGCGCTCGTTGGAGTCCTGATGGCGGCCGGCAGCCTGAATCTCAGCGCCATCGTCGTAGCGCAGGAAGGCGCGAGCGCGCTGAGCTGGTTTGTCTGGCCACTGTTTCCATTGTTTCTGGTTTACTTCATCTCGGGCCTGGCCGAAACGAACCGCGCGCCCTTCGATGTCGCTGAGGGCGAGTCCGAAATCGTTGCGGGTTTCCACGTCGAGTATTCGGGCATCGCGTTCGGGCTGTTCTTCCTGGCGGAGTATGCCAACATGATCTTGATCACCGCATTGACGGCGATCTTCTTTTTCGGCGGTTGGATGTCGCCGCTCGCCGGCATTCCAGGCTTGGAGTCGAGTTTTCTCGCTCAGCCCAGCTTCGCCTGGCTCGCGCTGAAGATGGCGTTTTTCATGTTCTGTTTCCTTTGGGTGCGGGCCACGTTTCCGCGTTACCGGTACGACCAGATCATGCGTCTCGGCTGGAAGGTGTTTCTGCCGATTACGATCATCTGGATAGCCGTGGAAGGCGTCATGGTGGCTATCGAGGTCGGGCCGTGGGCTGTCTAGAGAGAGGGCCGAACTAGATGCTTAAGAAGCTGATGAAGACGTTTCTTCTGCTGGAGCTCGTTAAGGGTTTACGCCTGACGTTGAAACATCTGTTCGTGAAAAAAATCACCGTGCAATACCCTGAAGAGAAGGCACCGCAGTCACCCCGGTTTCGCGGGTTGCACGCGCTCAGGCGCTATCCGAATGGGGAAGAACGTTGTATCGCCTGTAAGCTTTGTGAGGCCGTATGTCCGGCACTCGCGATTACGATCGACTCCGATGTCGGTGAAGACGGGACCCGCCGTGCGACTCGCTACGATATCGATCTTTTCAAGTGCATCTACTGCGGGTTCTGCGAGGAAGCCTGCCCCGTCGATGCGATCGTAGAGACCCGGATTCACGAGTATCACATGGAGGCACGCGGCGAGAACATCATGACCAAGGATAAGCTGCTCGCCGTGGGCGACAAATACGAGAGCATGATCACGGCCGATAGAGCGGCCGACGCCCCTTATCGTTAATAGCCAGGCCGCATTCGCTTGATAACTACGCTATTGTTTTATGGATTTTCCGCGGTTCTGGTGTTCGCCGCCCTGGGGGTGATCAGCAGCCGAAACCCGGTGCATTCGGCTCTGTTTCTTGTCCTCGCATTTTTCGAGAGTGCGATGCTCTGGCTGCTCATGGAGGCGGAGTTTCTCGCCGTCGTGCTGATCCTGGTCTACGTCGGTGCAGTCATGGTGTTGTTCCTGTTCGTCGTCATGATGCTCGATATCAACGTCGAGCGAATGCGGGAAGGGTACACGCGCTACTTGCCCCTGGGGATCGGCGTCGCCGTCGTCGTGATCCTCGAGATCTTTAATGTCATCTGGTTTCGGAGCCAGGATCTCCCGTTTCTGACCGTGCCGGAGCCGCATCCGGAGGGCTATAGCAATACGAAGGAACTCGGCAGCGTCTTGTACACGGAGCATGTCTACGCATTCGAGCTCGCGGCTGTCGTGTTGCTGCTGGCGATCGTCGCTGCCATTACATTGACGATGCGTCGCCGGCCGGGATTGAAGGCCCAGAACATCGCCGAGCAGGTCGCCGTACGCAGAGACGACCGCGTGCGCCTGGTGCAAATGGAGTCGGTCAAGGACACGGATGAATGAGGGCGCGGCGTTGATTACAGTCTCTCATTATCTGGTACTCGCCGCCGTGCTGTTCAGCCTGAGCGTGGCGGGTATTTTTATCAACCGCAAGAACGTCATTCTGCTTCTAATGTGTATCGAGCTCATGCTGCTGGCCGTGAATTTTAACTTCATCGCTTTCTCACGGATGCACGGCGATGAACTCGGTCAGGTCTTCGTCTTCTTTATTCTGACGGTGGCCGCCGCGGAGGCGGCCATAGGACTGGCGATCCTCGTCGTCCTGTTCCGCGCGCGACAGAGCATCAACGTCGAAGACCTGGCTACACTGAAGGGCTAGACGTGGAAACGGTGTATCTGGCAATCGTTCTCTCACCGTTGCTGGCGGCGATCATTGTCGGTCTTTTTGGTGCGCAGGTCGGTCGGGCCGGGGCGCATTGGATCTCGATCACCGGTGTCGCAATTTCGTTCGCGCTGTCTGCGCTCGTACTGAAGGATATCGCGTGGGATGGCGCGCCTGTATTCAACGAGACCGTCTACCGTTGGGCCAGTATCGGCGGCATCAACATGGAGGTGGGATTTCTAATCGATCACCTCACGGCGCTGATGATCACGGTAGTGACCTTCGTCTCGTTGGCCGTGCACGTCTACACGGTCGGCTACATGCACGACGACCCGGGTTATCAGCGCTTCTTCAGCTATATCTCGCTGTTCACCTTCGCCATGCTCATGCTCGTGATGTCCAACAACTTCCTGCAGTTGTTCTTCGGCTGGGAAGCGGTGGGCGTCGTCTCTTACCTGTTGATCGGCTTCTGGTTTAAGAGAGAGACGGCGATCTTCGCCAACATGAAGGCGTTCCTGGTCAACCGGGTAGGGGACTTCGGCTTTCTCTTAGGCATCGCGACGCTGGTCGTGTACACGGGGTCGCTGGATTACGTCGAGGTCTTCGGGCAAGCGGAGCGTTTGAGTGGCGAGACGATAGAGGTTCTGTCCGGCGCACAGTGGTCGGTGCTCACGCTGGCCTGTATCTGCCTGTTCATCGGAGCGATGGGAAAGTCGGCTCAGGTGCCGCTGCATGTCTGGCTGCCGGATTCGATGGAGGGCCCGACACCCATCTCGGCCCTGATCCACGCGGCGACGATGGTGACGGCCGGCATCTTTATGGTCGCCAGGATGTCGCCGTTATTCGAGTACTCGGTCACGGCCCTGAGCGTGATCCTCGTCGTCGGTGCGACGACCGCATTGTTCACGGGGTTGCTCGGTATCGTGCAGACCGACATCAAGCGCGTCGTGGCCTATTCGACGCTGTCGCAACTCGGTTACATGACTGTGGCGTTGGGCGCCTCCGCCTATGCCGCTGGAATCTTTCACCTGGCCACGCATGCCTTCTTCAAGGCATTGCTGTTCCTTGCCGCGGGCTCGGTGATTATCGCGCTCCACCATGAGCAGGACATGCGCAAGATGGGTGGATTGCGAACCTATATGCCCATCACCTATTGGACTGCAGTCATCGGCACGCTGGCTTTGATCGGTTTCCCCGGGTTCTCCGGTTTCTTCTCGAAGGACGCGCTCATCGAGGCAGTGCATGCCTCGAATACGTGGGGCGCCGAATACGCCTTCTGGTGCGTATTGCTGGGTGTGTTTGTCACAGCGCTCTATAGCTTTCGACTGCTGTTCCTCGTCTTTCATGGCGAGGAACGATTCGATCCGCACGCCAAAAAACAACTCCGCGAGAGCCCGGCCGTCGTCACTGTGCCGCTGATTGCACTGGCGATACCTTCGGTCTTCATCGGCTGGCTCACGGTCGGTCCGGTGCTCTTCGGCGACTTCTTCGCGGATTCGATCTTCGTGCTCGAACATCAGGACGTGGTCCAAGGACTCGCGGAAGAATTTCACGGCCCCGTGGCATTTGTCTTACATGCTTTCGTGAATTTCACCTCACCCGCATTCTATTTAGCGGCGGCCGGTGCATCGGTCGCCTGGTTCTTATATATCCATCGCCCGGAACTTCCCGCACAACTACAACAGCGCCTGTCACCGCTGTACCGGCTCCTCGTGAATAAGTATTACTTCGACTGGTTTAATGAGCAGGTTCTGGCACGAGCGACTCGCGGCGTCGCCGGGTTGCTGTCGACTGTGGGCGACCAATTCGTGATCGATGGCGTCGCCGTCAACGGCAGCGCGCGTCTGGTGGCGCGGGTGTCCGGCATCGTACGGCATCTGCAGTCCGGCTATCTGTACCACTACGCCTTCGCCATGATCATCGGCCTCGCGGTCATGGTCGGCTGGCTGGTATCGGAGATCTAACCGGGTGTCAGGTCTCCCGCTGCTCAGCATCCTGATCTGGTGGCCGATCGTCGGTGGCGTCGCCGTACTCGCCTTGGGCTCGAATGAACGTGCCGGCATGGGCAAGCTCGTGGCGCTCATCGTCTCTGTCTTAACTTTCGCCTTAAGTGTATTTCTCTATGTTGACTTCGACCTGACGACGGCACAGATGCAATTCGTCGAGCAAGTGCCGTGGATTACGCGGTTCAATGCTAACTACTACCTCGGCCTCGACGGGATCTCGCTCCCGCTCATCCTGTTGACGACATTCCTCACGCCATTGGTCGTGCTGGCCGGCTGGGAGGTCATCCAGCTCAGACCCGCGCAGTACTTCGCTTCATTCCTGATCCTCGAAGGACTCATGATTGGCGTGTTCGCGGCACTCGATGGGTTGCTCTTCTATGTGTTCTGGGAGGCGATGCTCGTGCCGATGTTTCTCATCATCGGCGTGTGGGGAGGGGAGCGGCGTATTTATGCGACCGTCAAATTCTTCCTCTTTACCTTCCTCGGCTCCGTGTTCATGCTGGTGGCGCTGATCTATCTGTACCTTCAGGCGGATAGCTATGCCATCCTCGATTTCCATCTGCTACCGCTCGGCATGCGCGAACAAGTGTGGATATTCATCGCATTCCTGCTAGCGTTCGCAGTCAAGGTGCCGATGTGGCCGGTGCATACCTGGCTGCCGGATGCCCATGTCGAGGCGCCGACCGGCGGCTCCGTGATCCTTGCCGCCGTCCTACTGAAGATGGGCGGCTACGGCTTCGTTCGCTTCAGTTTGCCCATCACGCCGGATGCGAGCCACGCGTTGGACTGGCTCATGATCGGGCTGTCCCTGATCGCGATCGTCTATATCGCCTTCGTGGCGCTCGCACAGCAGGACATGAAGAAGCTGATCGCCTATTCGTCAATTACTCACATGGGTTTCGTGACACTCGGCTTTTTCGTCATCTTCGCGATAGCGGCCAATGCACCGGAGAGCGCCGGTGCGCAGCTGGCACTGCAGGGCGGCATGGTGCAGATGATTTCCCACGGCCTGATCTCGGGCGCGCTGTTTCTGTGTGTCGGCGTGATGTACGACCGCCTGCATAGCCGGGATATCGACTCCTACGGCGGCGTGGTGAATACGATGCCCACCTTCGCGGCGCTGATGGTGTTCTTCGCGTTGGCCAACGCCGGTCTGCCGGGCACTTCCGGGTTCGTCGGCGAATTCCTGGTCATCATCGGCAGTTTCCATGCGAGTTTCTGGTTGGCGTTCTTCGCGGCGACGGTACTGGTTCTGGGCGCTGCCTACACGCTGTGGCTCGTGAAACGCGTAATTTTCGGTGATGTTGCCAATGACAATGTTGCGGCCCTGGAGGACATCGGTCCACGCGAATTCTTTATTCTCGCGGTATTGGCGATTGTCGTCCTATTGCTCGGTGTCTGGCCCGCGCCGCTCATCGACCTGATGGAGCCGACACTGGGTCACCTGCTTGAACACGTCGCGAAGTCCAAGTTATGAGAGTAGATAGTTCTAATGCTTGACTTCACGCCAGCAGCAGCGGAGATCTTCCTGATCAGCGCCATCTGTGTCGTGCTGCTGATCGATGTCTTTCTGCCCGACAGGTGGCGCCAAGCCACATTTCGGCTCGCGCTGCTGGCGATCGCCGGGACAGCAGCATGCACATCGTATTTCGCGGCCACCGAGTCGGTATTCGCGTTCAGCGGCAGCTTCGTGGCGGACCCCGCAAGCGATGTGCTGAAGATGTTCGCGTATCTCCTAGTCGCGCTGGTGTTCCTATACTCGCGGGATTATTTAATCCGCGCGGGGCTCTTCCGGGGCGAGTTCTTCATCCTCGGATTGTTTGGCCTGCTCGGCATCATGGTCATGATTTCCGCTAATAGCCTGTTGACGCTATACCTTGGGCTCGAGATCTTATCGCTGTCGCTCTACGCGCTCGTCGCCTTCAATCGCGAATCGGCAACCGCCGCCGAGGCGGCGATGAAGTACTTCGTGTTGGGCGCGATCGCTTCGGGCACTTTGCTATATGGAATTTCGATCCTCTACGGCGTTGCCGGCACCGTGCAGTTGGATGAGTTGGCAGCACATTTCTCGGCGCCGGACGCACTCAACGTGCCGGCGCTCCTCGGGCTCGCGTTTATCATCGTCGGTGTTGCCTTCAAGTTCGGTGCCGTGCCGTTCCATATGTGGCTGCCCGACGTTTATCACGGCGCGCCCGCGCCCGTCACGTTATTTATCGCGTCCGCACCGAAGATTGCTGCGTTCGCTCTGACATGGCGAGTCCTGGCTGAAGGGCTGGGCGACCTGCATGGTAGCTGGCAAGGCGTGGTGGCCGTCCTCTCAGTACTCTCCTTGGGCATCGGCAACGTGGTCGCCATCGCGCAGACGAATCTGAAGCGGATGTTGGCGTATTCCGCGATCTCGCACGTCGGCTTTATCCTCATGGGCTTTATCGCCGGGACGGGGACGGGTTTGGCGGCCGCCATGTTCTACACCCTGGTCTACGCACTGAGCGCTGCTGCTGCGTTCGGCATGATCATCTTGTTGAGCCGGAAGGGCTTTGAAGCGGAGAAGCTCGAAGACTTCAAGGGCCTCAATGCCAGGAGCCCGTGGTTCGCCCTCATGATGCTCATGATCATGTTCAGCATGGCCGGCGTGCCGCCTTTCGTCGGTTTCTATGCCAAGCTGGTCATCTTGGGCAGCGTCATCGATGCGGGCATGCTCTGGCTTGCGATTGCGGGAGTCTCCTTCGCCGTCATTGGCGCGTTCTATTATTTACGCGTCGTCTGGTATATGTACTTCACGGAGCCCGAGGCCGAACTGCCACTGCAGGCCGACTTCGACCTCAGGCTCGTCATCAGTGGCCATGTGTTGGCGCTTCTCGCGCTCGGGTTGTTCCCGGGCGGCCTGTTGGATCTTTGCGCCCGGGTCCTCTTGTAGAATCGCACGCCGAGGCCACTACGCCCATGCGCTTCGATGGCCTTAGCCAATGCGTTCGACGGTCTACTGGATCGTTCCGTAGGAGCGGCCGCCCGGCCGCGATTGTCGCTTACGAAACCGTGCGGTACGAGGCTTGCAGGACCTTGGGCCCCTTAGTATGATCCCCGCTCGCAATTGCGGGGTGGAGCAGTCAGGCAGCTCGTCGGGCTCATAACCCGAAGGTCGTAGGTTCGAATCCTACCCCCGCTACCATAAAAACTTGCGATCCGTTTCCGGCCATGCGCAGCGCCATTTCGTCAGTGCTGGCCTCAGTCTCAAAACGAATCTCATCAGAAGCCTCGGTGACAATGATATTCCCGCCGAGGCGCTTTCTGAGTTGCGCCCTGGCGCGAGCAATGTCCCGATCCGATACGAGACCACGCTCAAGCCCGTCGGGGGACAGGATAGTCTCCATGTCGTTCACCCAGGCCCGATACTCGTCGGCGAGTTTGGGGATCATCTGTGCCGCCTTCGGTGCGGGTCCGGCCGCTTCCAGCTTGG
>JAZFYK010000047.1:0-30738 GCA_036443505.1 Gammaproteobacteria bacterium
AGAAACCCGAGGAGATGGCCCAGCAGCGTTCTATCTTCGTCGAAGGCGCATCCCGGAAGGGAATCGACGAGAGAAAAGCGAGTCATGTCTTTGATCTTATGGAGAAATTTGCGGGGTACGGCTTCAATAAATCGCACTCCGCGGCCTACGCGCTCGTCGCATTTCAGACCGCCTGGCTCAAGGCCCACCACGCCGAAGCCTTGATGTCAGCCGTGTTGACGGCCGACATGGACAATACCGACAGGCTCGTGCTGCTCAAGGACGACTGCATACAGATGGGAATTACGCTCGAGCGGCCCGATGTGAATGTCTCGTCTTACGAGTTTACCGTAGGCGGCAGGAACTCGGTCACGTATGGTCTTGGCGCGATCAAGGGCGTCGGCCGGAGTGTCATCGAGAGTATTGTCCGGGAGCGTGAAGCGAATGGCCCGTTCGAAAATCTGTTCGAACTGTGTCGTCGCGTCGATCAACGCAAACTCAATCGGCGGGTCCTCGAGGCACTGGCGCGGTCGGGTGCATTGGACGGTCTGGGTGCCAATCGCGCAACGTTGTTGAATGCCGTACCCAACGCGCTGAGGCTCGCGGAACGAGCCGCGCACGCGACGGCCGCGGGACAGGCCGTGTTGTTCGCGGAGCAGAGCGACGATGGCGGCCTCGAGCACCTGCTGTCTCCGGTCAGGGAGTGGAACGAGCGTGAACGGCTGGCCGCGGAACGAGAGAGCCTCGGCCTGTATCTGTCCGGCCACCCGTTCGATCAGTATGCGAAGCACTGTCAGTGCTTTACAGGCGGTTCGATCTCGAACGTCGTCGGCGCATTACCCAGCGACGGTGGGCAGTACCGTTCGCGCAAAGACGTCGTCATCGCAGGGCTCGTGATGGAGGTCACTCGCCGGGGGAACAGGGTGTCGGTGCGTTTGGATGACAATACGGATCGCGTCGAAGTGACTCTGTTCGACGAAGCCTACTCGCAGTACGGGCATCTTCTAAGGAAGGACGCCGTACTGGTGGTAGATGGTCAGCTGCGATTCGACGATTTCCTGAACGCGTGGCGCGTCACCGCCAAGAGCGTGCGCTCGGTAGACGAGGCGATCGAGGAACATGCCCGAAGACTGACAATCCGCTGGACGTCCGAGGGAGAGGGCCAGGAGTTCGTGCGTAGCCTGCGCGAGACGCTGAAGCCGTTCACACAGGGACAGTGCGAGGTCTGTGTCGAATACGCAGGTCCTGCGGCGACGGTTTCACTCACGCTGGGCCAGGGATGGGCGGTACGGCCCACGCGGGAACTTCGTGAACGGCTGACGCAGCTAGTGGGTGAGGAGCGCTACTCGATACACTATCCCAGGCATATGTCGTAGGCGCGATGCCTTCGTCAGAATTCCGTCTGTGCACTTGTCAGCTTTCGGGCCTTAAGGGTAAGGTCAGCGGATGGACGAGAAGTTTCTCGATTTCGAACAACCGATTGCGGAGCTAGAAGCGAAGATCGACGAGCTCCGGTTCGTCGGCGATGACTCCGAGCTGAATATCAGTGAGGAGATCGCGCGCCTCCGGCGTCAGAGCGATGCTCTGACGGAAAGCATCTTCTCGAAGCTTTCCGCGTGGCAAGTCGCCCAACTCGCGCGTCATCCTCATCGGCCGTATACCCTGGACTACATCGATCTGTGCTTTGCCGACTTTCAGCAGTTGCATGGGGACCGCATGTATTCCGACGATAAAGCGTTAGTCGGCGGGATCGGCCGCCTGGAAGGGCAGCCCGTGATGATTATCGGTCATCAGAAGGGCCGCGACACCAAAGAGCGGGTCAAGCGAAACTACGGCATGGCCAGGCCGGAGGGCTATCGTAAAGCCTTGCGCTTAATGAGGATGGCCGAAAAATTTCGCCTGCCGGTAATCAGTCTCATCGACACACCCGGGGCCTATCCCGGAATGGGGGCGGAGGAGCGGGGGCAGAGCGAGGCGATCGCGCGTAATCTGATCACTATGGCCGGTTTGAAGACGCCGATCATCGGCGTAGTGATCGGCGAAGGCGGTTCGGGCGGCGCGCTCGCTATCGGTGTCGCGGACCGAGTGCTCATGCTTCAATACGGCATCTATTCGGTCATTTCACCGGAGGGCTGCGCCTCGATTCTGTGGAAGAGTCCAGAGAAAGCGGAGGCGGCATCCGAGGCGTTGGGAATTACCGCGGAGCGCTTGCAGAAGCTGGGTCTCGTGGACGGCGTGATTCCCGAGCCCCTCGGCGGCGCGCATCGGGATCACCAGGCGATGGCGGAGACGATCAAGAATGCTTTGCTGAGTGCCTTGTCGGAGGTCCAGGGCCTGTCGACGGAGCAGTTGGTCGGCCAACGTCGTAGCCGCCTGGCGGCCTATGGAGTCTATAAAGAGGGCTGAGCGATACGGGGACAGACTGGTATGGTCGCCGTTTCACGCTGCCCGGATTGCAATCTTGCCTGATTCGCTGGCAACGTTCGCTTTATGGAACCGTTCCTTCAGAAACTAGAGCTAGCGCTTGGGCAGTTTCCCGTGATGCCGGATACGCCCGGTCTCGGTGTCGCGTTCAGCGGCGGATTGGATTCGACCGTATTGTTGACGGCACTCACGCGACTGGAACTCGATACGCCCATCCGCGCTTTGCATATTGATCATGGGCTGCATCCAGACTCGGGAAGCTGGACGCAGCACTGCGGGCAGGTCGCGGCGGAATTGGGCGTCGGCTTCGATAGCCGGCAGGTTGTGATACACGACGCGCGCGGTCGAAGCCTGGAGGCGTCTGCGCGTGAGGTTCGTTACGCGACGCTCACCGAGATGATGGAGCCGGCCGAATTGTTACTCACGGCACATCACAGCGATGATCAACTGGAAACGGTTCTGCTACGGTTGCTCCGAGGTAGCGGAGTCAAAGGTCTGCGCGGCATTGCGCCGTTCACCCGACTGGGGCCCGGTTTCCTCGGACGGCCCATGCTGGCGATCTCCAAGGAAGACATCCTGGGCATCGGCAAAGACTGGGGCCTGAACTGGGTGGAGGATCCGACCAATGCCGACCCGCGTTTCGATCGGAACTATCTACGGCGGGAAGTCGTTTCGCGCCTGAAACCGCGCTGGCCGAGTGCGGCGGTGACGGTCGGGCGTGCAGCGCGGCAGATGGCCGATGCGCAGGAGATTCTCGACTCCGTCGCGCTGGAGGACTCGGCCCGTATCGAGACCGCCGGCCGGATCTCTCAGGCCGATCTGCGTGAGTTGAGTGTCGCAAGGCGCGCGAATCTGCTCCGCTATCTGATCCTCAAACTCGGCTTGCCCGTGCCCCGCGCCAGGCAACTGGAGGAGCTGCTTGCGGCCACCGATGTCACGCGGCCGGACGCGAAGACGCAAGTACAGTGGCCGGGCGGCGAGGGGCGTATTTTCCGCGGGCAGCTTTATCTGTTCAGGCCGATGGCGCCATGCTCCGGACCGGACTATCGCGGCTCGCTCGATCACAGCAACTCATGGCAAGGCCCCGAAGGCCGTCTCGAGCTTTGCCGTACCGACGGCCCGGGCCTTCCCGACAGCTGGGCCCAGCACGGCCTGACGGTTCGGTTCCGAGTCGGCGGCGAGCGCTTCAAGCCGCTTGAGCAAGGCCATTCTCGCAAGCTCAAGAAATGGCTGCAGATGGCGGGTGTCGTGCCCTGGATGCGCGCCCGTATTCCGTTGCTCTACCGCGATTCGGCGTTGGTCGCCGTTGGGGATCTGTGGTTGAGCGATCAGGTCCGGCAGGTCGAGGCCGGCGGGCCGGCCTGGCGAGTGGACTGGAGCGACCACCCGCCCATCAACTGACACACACGGTAGTGGCGGTGGCGCTGTAGTTTTGGTAGCTTGTAATACCGTCTTTCATGCATCAACCGAGCGGATTCGAGGGTCGTAGAAAAGTCCCGGTCACGGATTTTCCACGACTGCCAAGCTATTCGCGGCCAACAGGGACGGGTTATGACGCGATTTATATTCATCACCGGGGGTGTCGTCTCATCCTTAGGTAAAGGCATTACATCCGCTTCCCTGGGGGCGATCCTCGAGACGCGCGGCCTGACGGTCCGGCTGATGAAGCTCGATCCGTACATCAATGTCGACCCGGGGACGATGAGCCCCTTCCAGCATGGCGAGGTCTTTGTCACCGAAGACGGTACCGAGACGGATCTGGACCTCGGCCACTATGAACGGTTCGTCGGCACGAAGACTGGCCGCGACAGCAACTTTACGACGGGCCGGATCTACAGCAACGTGATCGCGAAGGAGCGGCGTGGGGACTATCTCGGGGCGACGGTCCAGGTCATTCCGCACATTACCGATGAGATCAAGAAGAGCGTGCAGCGCGGCGCGGGCGACGCGGATGTCTGCCTGGTCGAAATCGGTGGAACGGTCGGCGATATTGAGTCACTGCCCTTTCTCGAAGCCATACGCCAGATGGGCGTGGAGCTCGGCCGGGACCGGGCGATCTACATTCATCTGACCCTGGTGCCCTTCATCGCGGCTTCGTCGGAAATTAAGACGAAGCCCACGCAGCACTCGGTGAAGGAACTGCGCTCGATCGGGATACAGCCGGATATCCTGGTATGCCGATCAGAGCAACCGCTGCCGAATGAACAGAGAGCCAAGATTGCGCTCTTCACGAGTGTCGAAGAGCGAGCCGTCGTCTCCGCGGTCGACGTCGACGATCTGTACAAGATTCCGCTGATGCTAAAGGAGCAGCGTCTCGACGATATTGTCGTGGAAAAGTTGAAGCTGGACAATCGGCCGGCGGATCTCTCCGAATGGCAAGCCGTGGTCGATGCCCGCGCACAACCCGAGGCCGAAGTAAATATCGCGATGATCGGTAAATATGTCGATCTTCGGGACGCTTATATCTCGCTGACCGAGGCGTTGTTGCACGCGGGGATACATACTCGGACGCGGGTCAATATCAGCTATGTCGAATCCGATGGTCTCGAAGAGACCGGTCTCGCCAGTCTCAAGGATGTCGACGCGATCCTGGTTCCCGGAGGCTTTGGCGAACGAGGGATCGAGGGCAAGATCCAGGCAGTGCAGCTCGCAAGAGAGAAGGGTATCCCGTACCTGGGGATCTGCCTGGGACTCCAGGTGGCCATCATCGAGTTTGCCCGTAACGTCGCAGGCCTGAAGGGCGCTCACTCCACTGAATTCGAGCCCTCGACGCCGCATCCGGTGATCGCACTCATTACGGAGTGGCAGGACCGAAGCGGTACCACGGAGGAACGTTCGGAAGACTCCGATCTCGGCGGCAGCATGCGCCTCGGAGCACAGAGCTGCCGATTGAAGGCTGGAAGCCTCGCGCACGCCACCTATGGGGCTGACACCATCCTGGAACGTCACCGTCATCGCTATGAGTTCAACAATGGCTACATCGAGCAGCTTGAAGCTGCGGGAATGAGATTCTCCGGCCATTCCGAGGATGGACTGGTCGAAGTCGTCGAGCTGCCGGATCATCCGTGGTTTCTCGCTTGCCAGTTTCACCCCGAATTCACCTCCAACCCGCGCAGCGGGCATCCGCTGTTTACGAGTTTCGTCGCCGCAGCCCGGGCCTGCCAGGGCCTGAAGCTGCCGCGAGTCGCCGGCGCGTGACGCGAGCGGCCATCGCAAGACCGTGCAGGAGCAGGAATGAGCAAGATCAGGGATGCTCGAGGAATTGAAATACTCGATTCTCGCGGTACCCCGACGGTCGAAGCGGAGGTCACTCTCGAGTCGGGGGAAATCGGTCGTGCGGCGGTGCCGTACGGCGCTTCGACCGGCGCCAGGGAAGCCGTGGAATTACGTGACGGCGATGACGAACGCTACCTGGGTAAAGGGGTCACCCAGGCAGTAGCCAACGTCAACGGCGAACTTCGTGATGCCGTCATCGGTATGGAGTCGGCGGACCAGCAACTGTTGGACCAGCGGCTGATCGCGCTCGATGGCACGTCGAATAAGTCACGCCTCGGCGCGAACGCCATCCTGGCCGTCTCCCTGGCCAACGCGCGGGCGGCGGCCGCGGCACAGGGCCTGCCGCTATTCCGGCACCTGGCCGGTCGCGACTCCTACGTGATGCCGGTGCCGCTCATGAATATCATCAATGGCGGCGCCCACGCAGATAATAGCGTTGATATTCAGGAGTTTATGATCATTCCGGTCGGAGCGCCCAGCTTCTCCGAAGCGCTGCGCTACGGCGCCGAGATTTTTCACGCACTCAAGGCCGTATTAAGTCGACGCGACCTGAACACGGCGGTGGGTGACGAGGGCGGATTCGCCCCCGATCTGGCGTCCAACGAGGCAGCACTGGAGACGATTGTCGAAGCGGTGGAGGACGCAGGGTACACGCTCGGGCGGGAAATCTATCTGGGCCTGGACGTTGCGAGCTCCGAGTTTTTCACCGAAGGCAGCTATCACCTCCACTCGGAGGATCGGCATTTCGAGGCGGCGGCGTTTGCCGGCTATCTCGAAGACCTCGTCGCCCGCTATCCGATCATCTCGGTGGAGGATGGCATGGCGGAAGACGACTGGGACGGCTGGCAGATCCACAGTGAGCGTCTACGTGATTCCGTTCAACTGGTCGGCGACGATCTATTCGTGACCAATACCGACCTTCTTTCGAAGGGAATCGAGGCTAAGATCGCCAACAGTATTCTTATCAAGCCGAATCAGATCGGTACCCTGACCGAGACGCTGGAGGCTATCGAGATGGCGGCCGGAGCAGACTACTCGGCCGTGGTCTCCCATCGGTCGGGGGAGACGGAAGATACGACCATTGCGGACATCGCCGTTGCGACTTCTGCCACGCAGATCAAAACCGGCTCGTTGTGCCGCTCGGATCGTTTGGCGAAGTATAATGAGCTGCTACGTATCGAGAAGGCTCTGGGCGCCGACGCACGTTATGCCGGAGCCGAAGCATTTCCCGTGACTCTCTAGGGGTGTGATGCGACTTCTGGTTCTGGCACTGATCCTGGCCCTGGTGCTTCTGCAGGGAAGGTTGTGGCTCTCGAACGATGGACTGCGGGAGGTCTGGCGCCTCGACGCCCAGGTACTCGAACGCTCGGAGGAAAATCGGGACCTCGCAGCACGAAACGCGGCGCTGGAAGGAGAGGTCCTCGACCTTAAGCGGGGTCTCGCCGCGGCGGAGGAACGGGCTCGGACCGAACTCGGCATGGTCGCCGAGGGAGAGACGTTCTACCAGATTACCCCCTACCAGGCTCCGCCGCCCGCCGACCCCTAACGCCGTCTAAGCAGAACGTACACGGCACCACCACCGCCGTCGCGCGCGCGCGCCGTGACGAACGCCAGCACTTCGTCCCACTGCATCAGCCAGCGCTGAACATTGCCCTTCAGTACGGGACCGCCGGGGCCTGAGCCCAGTCCCTTGCCGTGGATGACTCGCACGCAGCCAAGCCCGTGCTGCGCGGATTCGCAGATAAAGTCGTGTAACAGCGGCTTCGCTTCATTGACCGTCAGCCCGTGCAGATCGGCTTCGTCCTCGATACTGAAGCGGCCTCTCCGCAATTTTCGAAAAGTCTTCTCCGGTAGACCGGGACGGCGAAACGCGATCTCTTCACCGAGCTGCTCGATCGTGTCCGGCGTGCCTTCTCCCGACCCGCTCAAGCTCTCGTGCAGCAGCGCCGCGCGGGCCGCTCGACTGTTATGGGCCTTGGCTTGCGGGCGTTTTGCCGTGAGAACGCGCTCGACCTGTTGCAGCGGCTTCACTCCCTGCATCGCTTTTGCGAACTCATCCTGGTCCTTGTCGCTCGTCAACGTAGCGGCTCCTCTTGCCCCAAGGCTTCCAGTATAGTTACACGATTCGTGGCGATTCCAGGGACCGGCACGTGCGAATTCTGCTCTCCAATGACGACGGTTACCAAGCTCGGGGACTGCGCACGCTGGCCGACGGGCTGGCGGACCTGGCGGAAATCACGATCGTTGCGCCAGATAGAAATCGTAGTGGTGCCAGCAACTCACTGACTCTGGATAAGCCACTGAGGGTGGAGCAAGCCGAAGCCAATGTCTACTACGTAGACGGGACGCCGACAGACTGCGTCCATGTGGCGATGACCGGGCTCCTCGCGGACGAGCCGGATATGGTCATTTCTGGAATCAACCACGGCGCAAATCTCGGCGATGATGTCCTTTATTCCGGTACGGTCTCGGCCGCCATGGAAGGCAGATTCCTCGGCCTGCCGGCGCTCGCTGTCTCCCTCGTTTTTGGCGATGGGAAGAATTTCGGTACCGCGGTGTCACTGATCCGGCAGTGCGTAAGCCGGATGAAACACGATCCGCTGCCCGGTGACACGATCCTCAACATCAATGTGCCGGACCTGCCCGAGCGCTCTATCCAGGGTATTCGCTCCACGCGACTTGGCTGTCGGCATAAGTCCGCGCCCGTTATTCCGGCACGCGATCCGGAGGACTCGCCGATCTATTGGGTCGGTCCGGCGGGGGAAGGGCAGGATGTCGGCGCCGGCACCGATTTTCATGCGGTCGCCAACAGCTGTATCTCGGTCTCACCGATCAAGGTCGATCTCACCGATCATGAGGCGCGGAAGCTCGTCGACAAGTGGCTACAAACGCTATGACTCAGCGGCAGCATAGCGGTATCGGGATGACCTCGGCCCGAACCAGGGACCGCCTGATCGAGCGGCTCAGAACCGATGGCATCATCAATGAGGCGGTGCTGGAGCAGATCCGTACTACGCCCAGGCATCTGTTCGTGGATGAGGCATTGGCGAGTCGCGCCTATGAGGACACAGCGCTGCCGATCGGGTTCGGTCAGACCATTTCCCAGCCGTATATCGTCGCCCTGATGACGGAGGCATTGATCCGCAACCTGCCCTCGGGCGAGAAGCGCGGCAAGGTTCTGGAGGTGGGCACCGGTTGCGGCTACCAGACAGCCGTGCTGGCTCCGTTCGTTCAACATATTTATAGCCTCGAACGTATCCACCCGTTGTATCAACGTACCAAGGAGCGACTTCGGACGCTCGGTGTCAAGAACGTGACGCTGCGTTATGCCGATGGCTGGCATGGTTGGCAGAGTCAGGCGCCGTTCGACGGCATCATCGTCGCAGCCGCGCCGCTGGAAATTCCTCAGGGCTTACTCTCGCAGCTCGAGGATGGTGGCCGGCTCGTCATCCCGGTAGGTCGTCACGGCGGGCAGGGCCTCGTGTGTGTCACTCGAGACGGCGACGACTTTCAACGACGGGCGCTGGGACTCGTCAGTTTCGTGCCACTCGTGGAAGGCGTCGAACGTTGAGGGTCTTTTCGGCCCTCTATGACCGCGTCCTGGTCTGGGCTGTCCACCCTCATGCGGAACGCTATCTCGCCGGGCTGAGTTTTGCCGAGTCGTCCTTCTTCCCGATACCGCCCGACGTCATGCTGGCGCCGATGACACTTGCGCAGCCCAAGCGTGGCTGGCGCTTCGCCTTCCTGACGACTGCCGCTTCGGTGGCTGGCGGCCTGGCCGGCTATGCGATCGGGTGGTGGGCACTCGATGCGATCGAACCGCTGCTCAGGTCGCTGGGTTATTGGGACAGCTATATTCGCTCCACCGAGTGGTTCGAGACATGGGGGTTTCTGGCGGTCGTGGCGGCTGGATTTACGCCGATTCCTTACAAGATTTTTACGATCTCGGCCGGAGCGTTACATCTGCTTCTGCCGGCCTTCGTCGTGGCTTCCTTCGTCGGGCGAGGCGCGAGATTCTTCCTCGTTGCCGGGCTCGTGATCTGGGGTGGGGAACCCATGCAGCGTCGGTTGCGCCAGCACGTGGATACACTGGGGTGGCTCGTCATCGCCGTCGGCTCGATAATAATCCTGCTATGGCTAATTCGTTAGTCGCTGCGCGCCACCATGCCGACGCAGCCCCACACCGTACGTCAACAGTCGCGTAGAGCGATGTCGCGTGCTCTTGGACTATGCGTGCTGGCCATCAGCGGCTGCGCAGGCTCGCTCCTTAGCTTCGATACGACAACTCATGTAGTTCAAGCCGGCGAGACGCTCTACACGATAGCGTGGCAATACCGGGTCGATTATCAGGACCTTGCTCGATGGAACGACTTGAGTGACCCGGACCTGATCTTCGTCGGCCAGCGGCTCAGCTTGCAGGCATCCGGTACGTCTCAACCGGTTCAGGCGAGTCGGCCCGCACCGCAGCCTCGGCCGCTGCCACCTGCGCCGACGCTGGCGCCACCCACCTGGCAGTGGCCGGCGGACGGAGAACTGCTACGCGCTTTCGGGGCCGACACAGGTCTCGGAAACGGCATCGGCATCGGCGGTTCAGTCGGCCAGACGATCCATGCGGCCGCGTCGGGGCGCGTCGTCTACGCGGGCGACGGGCTGATCGGCTACGGGCAGTTGCTGATCATCAAGCACAACGATACTTACCTCAGCGCCTATGGTTACAACGACCGGCTGATCGTGGGCCAGGGCGACCCGATAGAGCGCGGGCAGGCGATCGGAGAGATGGGCGTCGGGCCGGAGCGTCAGCCACAGCTGCACTTCGAGATCAGGCGTAACGGCTCGCCCGTGGACCCGCTCCAGCACCTGCCGCGATAACGTGGTCAGCCGATGAAAAGCGCCGCGACGACGTCTCGGCGCTCGTGGATGAGCACGTTATACGTGCGGCAGGCAGCCGGCGTGTCCATTATCTCAAGCCCGACGCCTTGGCTCGCGAGCTCGGCCATGAGCTCGACGTCGGGCACCACCATACGGTCGCCGGTGCCCAGGAGAATGATCTCCGGGCCCAGGTCGACGGCCGGTTTGAGGTCGTGAGCCTTAAGCGCTTCCGGCGCGGTCACGGCCCAGTCCCGAATGATGTGCTGCGAGGATAGAATCAGATGACCGCGGAGCCAGTCCTCGCCCACGCGAACGGCGTCAGGCTCCCACGCAGTGATGAGGTTGGCAGCGGAGGTTTCCAGCGTGAGTTTCAACAGACTGCTAGTGTAGCGAGGTTCGTCTCACGTGTGTGGCCGGAGTCGTAAGAGATGACGATCATCGAGCGAAGACAGAGGGTTCCGGGATCCGAGAACTGGCGCTGGCCGGGAGAGACTCACCCAGTCCTGCAGCAGGTCCTCTCCTGCCGTGCGATCGCGTCCCCGGAGGAGCTGAATCTGACGCTCAGCCAGTTGCGCCCGGTCGGCGAGTTCGATGCGCTCAAGGAGGCCGTCGGCCTACTTCGCCGGCATCGCGATGGGTGCGTGATGATTGTGGGCGATTTCGATGCTGACGGAGCAACGAGCACGTCACTCGTATTCCTCTGTCTCAAGGATCTGGGCTTCGCAGAGGTCGGGTTCTTTATTCCCGATCGGTTCGAATTTGGCTATGGCTTGACGCCTGAAGTAGTCGAGCGAATTAAAAGTCGCTCGCCCAGTCTGATCGTGACCGTTGACAACGGCATTACGAGTATCGACGGCGTCAGGGCAGCCCGCGCAGCGGGTATCGATGTGCTGATCACGGATCATCACCTGCCTGGCGTCGAGCTCCCGGCCGCGAACGCCATCGTCAACCCTAATGTCCCCGGTGACCAATTCGCCGGGAAGAACCTGGCCGGCGTCGGCGTCGCTTTCTATTTACTGGCGGCACTGGGCAAGGAGCTCGGTGACCCGGGCTGCGTCGTGGAATATCTGGATCTGGTTGCGCTTGGCACGATCGCCGATCTCGTGCCCCTGGATCACGGTAACCGAATCTTGATCGGTGAAGGGCTGCGGCGAATCCGGTCCGGGCGTTGCCGACCCGGTTTGCGCGCGCTCTGCCAGGTCGGCTCGACGGCCGTTAGCGAGGCCACGGGGACGACACTGGCCTACCAGGTTGCGCCGCGGCTCAATGCGGCTGGCCGGCTCGATGACATGACCGTGGGCGTGCGCTGCCTCGTCACTGCATCGGAGCAGGACGCCCTGGCGTTAGCCAATCAACTCGATGCACTGAATCGCGAACGCCGGGTCATCGAATCCCGGATGCGAGTCGAGGCGTTGGAGCTCGTCGACGCGGAAGAAATACTCGACGCCGGCCGGCTACCGCCTGTGGTGTGCCTGTTCCGTGAGGATTGGCATGAGGGCGTGGTCGGCCTGGTCGCATCGCGGATCAAGGATCGCTACCACCGGCCCGTGTTCGCGTTCGCGCCCACAGACTCAGGCCCACTGAAGGGCTCGGGCCGTTCGGTGCCCGGATTCCATCTGCGCGACGCACTCGCCGATGTGGACGCGCTAAACCCCGGCCTCATAACACGGTTCGGCGGTCACGCGATGGCGGCGGGATTATCGCTGGACCCTGAGGGCTTGGTCGAGTTTCAGGCGGCGATGGAACGACTGGGAGACGAGCGTCTTGGTCCGGAGCAGCTCGCTCAGCGGATTCTTACCGATGGTGAACTACAGGTGGCCGATATCACTGCGGAAGTTGCGACGTTGTTGAGGGATGCGGGCCCGTGGGGACAGGGATTTCCCGAGCCCCTGTTCGAGGGACGGTTCGAGCTGCTGCGGCAACGTGTCGTCGGCGACAGGCATCTGAAGATGACGGTCAAGCCCACCGTCGCGTAGTCACGCCTGGAAGCGATCGCCTTCAATCGACAACCCGGTGGCTGGCACGAAGGTGACATACTCCGGCTCGTCTATCGACTGGGGCTCAATGACTATTTCGCCGGCCCGCCGATGCAACTCGTCGTCGAGCACATAGAATTCGATGCTGCAGTGAAGTCCCACTGAATCCGCGTGGGAGGGGCAGGCCGATTGCGTTATCATTCGCCGCCGCGGTAGCTTCCGCCTAAGCCCGACAGACGGCTAAACACCGACGATGGAACCCAATCAGATCAACGCCATGATCTCCGACCTCCAAGCGCGCTGCGACGCTCTAAGGGGGTATCTTTGACTATGATGGACAACGAGAGCGCCTGGAAGAAGTGGACAAAGAGCTCGAGGATCCCGACGTCTGGAGCGACCCCGAACGCGCCCAAGCCCTTGGTAAGGAGCGAGCGTCGCTCGAGGCCGTCGTTCGTAGCTTAGACCAGATTCACAGCACTCTGGACGAGGCCCAGGAACTCTTCTCGCTGGCCGAGGCAGAGAACGACTCCGGCACGCTTGCAGACGTCGCCGAAGAAGTCGGCAAGGTCAATCGGGAAATCGAGGGACTCGAGTTTCGCCGCATGTTCTCCGGCGAGATGGACCAGCACAACGCGTATCTCGACATCCAGTCCGGCTCAGGCGGTACCGAGGCCCAGGACTGGGCCGACATGTTGTTGCGGATGTATCTGCGCTGGGCTGAGTCCCGGGGGTTCGAGGCGGAGATACTCGAGCTGTCGCCTGGGGAAATCGCGGGCATCAAGAGTGCGACGGTGCAATTTTCAGGCGACTATGCGTTCGGCTGGTTGCGCACGGAGACAGGCGTGCACCGGCTCGTCAGAAAATCCCCATTCGATGCCGGGCATCGTCGCCATACATCGTTCGCGGCGGTATTTGTTTCTCCTGAGCTCGAGGACGACATCGATATCGAGATCGATCCCTCCGATCTCAGGGTCGACGTGTATCGAGCCAGCGGCGCCGGCGGCCAGCACGTCAACAAGACCGAGTCCGCCGTACGGCTGACGCATTTCCCGTCGGGTATCGTCGTGCAGTGTCAGAATGACCGCTCCCAGCACAAGAATCGAGCGACGGCGATGGCGCAGCTCAAGGCCAAGCTCTACGAGCGGGAGCAACAGAGACGCCGGGAAGAGTCCGATGCGCAGGAGGACAGCAAGGCGGATATCGGCTGGGGCAGCCAGATCCGGTCGTATGTGTTGGATCAGTCGCGAATCAAGGATCTGCGGACAGGCCTCGAGAGCGGCAACCCCGGCGCCGTTCTCGATGGCGCGATCGATAGCTTTCTCGAAGAGAGTTTGAAGCAAGGATTGTAGACGAATGGCCGAGACCAGCGACCAGAACGAGAATCGACTCATCGCCGAGCGGCGTGAGAAGCTCGGGCAGCTTCGCGAGAAGGGTGATGCGTTTCCTAACGATTTTCGCCGCGATTTCATCGCCGGCGAAGTTCATGCGATCTACGGAGAACACAGCGCTGAATCTCTCGAGGCGGAATCACCCGTGGTCCACGTCGCCGGCCGCATGATGGCCAAGCGCGTAATGGGCAGGGTCAGCTTTATCAAGATCCAGGACAGGTCCGGCCAACTGCAGCTGTTCGTGGAGCGTGACCGAATCTCTCCCGAACTCTATAAGGAATTCAAATCATGGGATGTCGGCGACATCGTTGGGGCCGCCGGTCCGCTATTCAAGACGAAGACCGGGGAGCTCTCCGTTCGTACGGATGAGCTACGCTTGCTCGTGAAATCCCTGCGCCCGATGCCAGAGAAATGGCATGGAATCGCCGATCAGGAACTGAAGCTGCGGCAACGGTACGTTGACCTGATCGTCAATGAGAAGACGCGCGAAGTCTTTCGTCTCCGTACCGACCTGATCCGCTTCCTACGCTCGTTTCTCGACGCGCTGGGGTTCGCCGAAGTCGAGACGCCGATGATGCACCCTCTCGCGGGCGGTGCGGTGGCGCGGCCATTCGTAACGCACCATCACGCCTTGGATATGGATCTGTTCTTGAGGATCGCGCCCGAGCTCTATCTCAAGCGGTTGCTGGTCGGTGGGATGGAGCGCGTCTATGAGATCAATCGAAGTTTCCGCAACGAGGGGTTATCGACACAGCACAATCCAGAATTCACGATGCTCGAGATGTACCAGGCCTACGCCGGCTATCGGGAATTCATCGCTCTGACTCAGAACCTCATTCGTGAGGCTGCGCGCACGCTCCTTGGGCAGGACGTCGTCCAGTATCAGGGGCAGACTTTTAATCTAGGTGACGAGTTCGAGGAGATCACCGTTGAGCAGGCACTCGTGCGCTTCAATTCGGGCTTGAGCGAGAGTGCGTTGCGGGACATAGAAGTCCTGCGCGGCGTTTGTACGGAACACGGCATCGAAACCCGACCCGAGCACGGTGCTGGCAAACTGCAGATGGAGCTTTTCGAGAAAACGGTCGAGCACCACCTGAGCGGACCGGTCTTCGTCACGCGGTTTCCGGCGGAAGTGTCTCCGTTGGCGCGCGGCATGGACGACGATCCGTTCCTCACCGAGCGTTTTGAACTTTTTATCGGTGGCCGCGAGATCGCGAATGGCTTCTCCGAGCTCAACGATCCAGAAGACCAGGCTCGGCGCTTCAAAGCGCAGGCTCAAGCGAAATCGTTGGGAGACGAGGAAGCGATGTTTTACGATGCCGACTACATCCGCGCACTGGAGTACGGATTGCCGCCGGCCGCGGGCTTAGGGATTGGCATCGATCGGCTCGTGATGTTCTTGACCGACTCGTCGTCGATCCGCGACGTCGTGCTGTTCCCGCACCTCAAACCGGAGGCCTGAGGCTTAGCCCGCATATTGCACCAGGACTCCGGCCCTGGCTTGTCCAGGTCCCGCCGGGCTGGGTCTTCACTCAAGTCGTGGGTACGGCCCCGCCGTTCGTTCCAGACCGACGCCCAACGACTCCTGTCCTGCGCCATCATCCGAAATCCTGGTGCAATTTGCGGGCTGGTCAGTTCTCGTAGGGCAGGGCTACTCGTCGCAGCGGCACACTACGCTCGACCTCGGTGACCAGTTGCTGATCGAGGCAGTCCAGCCTCGTCACGGCCAGGATCTCGAATGTGTCCGCTGCCTCCGACGAGCGAATGACGTCACCTACCGCAGCCCCGGATTCGTTCAGTATGACGGTTCCGATCGCCGGCACGCGGCTCAGGTCAGCGGAGAATCGGGTCATGCGTCGTTTCACGGAGCCGAGATTTTGCGTGCGAGAGATGATCTCCTGCCCGGGATAGCAGCCCTTGTTCTCATCGAGCGCGCCCAACAGGTCGAGGTTGAGCATCTGAGGAACGAATCGATCCGAAAGTTCGAGCGTCAACCGAGGTAGGCCGAGGGAGATCTCCGCGACTTCGGCCTCGCCGCTCGTGCCATGAGGCAGCTCGGCTTCGAGTTCCTTCATGGCGGCCGCCGAGCCGATCACGTGTACGAGTTGCGGACCAACGCGCAGCCAGCTAGATCCCTTCGCGCTGACCCTTTGACCCGGCTCGTGCCCGAGACCGATATCGTGCCGATCGAGCCAGCTATCGGAATCGCCGATCAGCGCGACAGCCCGCCATCGGTCGCCGTCATCGCTCAGGGTGACGTCGGCGTGAAGCACGTAGCGTTGCAGGTCGGCCGTCACGGAATCGACGAGTTCGTCGTCGGTGACGAGCAGCCAGTCCTCGCCCAGGCGGAGCACGCGAAATATGGCTTTGACTCGGCCGGCGGCGCTGTGCCAGGCCGCGAGCGGCGCTTCGTCCTCCCCGAGTCCCCGAATCTTTTGACTGAGTTGTCCGTGGAGAAAACCCTCGGCATCCGTTCCCTCGACGCGGATATAACCCAGTTCCCCTAACGGATATAGTGACGGTGTCTGCTCAGGAATCGTATTTGTCCAAGGATGCGCAATACCGTCAATTCTGGCAGACTTAGCCGCATGCAGGAAGCGCGGGAGCAGCGGGCCCGTTCTTTGCCTCTCCTGCGTCACCCTAGAAAGGTAAGAGCATGATCGAGAGGGTCGAGCGACCTTTGTCGCCGCATCTGCAGATCTATCGGCCGCAGATACCGATGGTCCTATCCATTCTCCACAGGATCACGGGTCTGGCGCTGTCTGCCGGCGTACTCGTACTGGCGTATTGGCTGATTGCGCTTGCCCGCGGCCCGGTCGCCTACGGCCAGGCCGCCGCGATCCTCGGCGCAGGCTGGTTGAAAGTCTGCTACGCAGGCTGGAGTTTCTGTTTTTTCTACCACCTGGCGAACGGTGTTCGGCATCTCGCCTGGGATCTCGGGCTGGGATTCGAGCGGGGTCAGATTAGAGCCAGCGGTTGGACTGTTATCGTTGTAGCCGTCGTCGCTACCACGGCCTTCTCACTGTCGGCGATCCTCTAAAGTGGCACTCGTGAAGCTTCTCACACCACTTTATCGAGTCTTAGGACTCGGCTCCGTCGAGGAGGGCGTCAGGCACTGGTGGGCCCAGCGTCTATCCGCTGTAGCGCTCGCACTGCTGGGACTTTGGCTTGTCTTTGCCTTCCTCGGGCTTCCCGATCTCCGCTACGCGACGGTAGTGGGCTGGATGCAGGCGCCACTCGCTACCATTCTTATGATGCTTACGCTGCTGACTCTGGGCTATCACTCTCAACTGGGTGTGCAGGCGGTCATAGAGGATTACGTCCACGCCGCGGGCTTGAAAGGCTTGGCGCTGATCGTGACGACGTTCGTGCACATCGGCGTCGTCGTAACGGGCATCTTCGCGGTCCTCAAAGTCGCGTCTGGAGCGACGGGATGAGTAGCGAGTATGAATTTGTCGAACACCGCTACGATGTCGTCGTCATCGGCGCCGGTGGCGCCGGCCTGAGAGCGACGCTCGGCCTGGCTGAGCAGGGTTTATCCACGGCGTGTATCACCAAGGTATTCCCGACTCGCAGCCACACGGTTGCGGCGCAGGGTGGTATCAGCGCGGCGCTTGGCAACATGGGCGAAGATGACTGGCGCTGGCATATGTATGACACCGTGAAGGGCTCGGACTGGCTGGGGGACCAGGCCGCCATCGCATACATGTGCAAAGAGGCACCCGCATCGGTCCTGGAACTGGAACATTACGGTGTACCGTTCTCGCGCACAGACGACGGACGGATCTATCAGCGCCCTTTCGGTGGAATGACAACCCAATTTGGCGAGGGAACGGCACACCGGACCTGTGCGGCGGCGGATCGTACGGGTCACGCGATGCTGCACACGCTCTATCAGCAATCTCTGAAACACAATGCCGAGTTCTTTATAGAGTTTTTCGCTATCGACCTCATCATGGAGGATGGTGAATGCCGGGGCGTCGTCGCGCTGGACCTGGCGGAAGGCCGCATGCACCGCTTTCATTGCCACACGGTGATTCTCGCGACCGGTGGTTATGGCCGCGCCTATATCTCCTGCACGTCGGCACACATCTGTACCGGTGACGGCAATGCGATGGTGCTGCGTGCCGGGCTTCCGTTGCAGGATCTGGAGTTCGTGCAGTTTCATCCGACTGGAATCTACGGGCCCGGCATGCTCATTACCGAAGGCGTGCGTGGAGAGGGTGGATATCTAACGAATTCCGAAGGCGAGCATTTCATGGAACGCTACGCTCCCAATGCGAAGGACCTGGCATCCCGTGACGTCGTCAGCCGCTCCATTACGATCGAGATCCGCGAAGGCCGGGGTGTGGGTGCTCAGAAGGATCATGTCCACCTGCATCTGGAACACCTGGCCCCGGAAGTAATCGATGAACGGTTACCCGGAATCGCTGAAACGACCCGAATTTTTGCCGGGGTCGATGTTACGAAAGAACCGATACCGGTCTTGCCGACCGTCCACTACAACATGGGCGGCATCCCGACCAACTATCAAGGCGAGGTCGTCACGAAGGATGCCGGGAATGAGGAACGGATTGTTCCCGGCCTGATGGCCGTGGGAGAAGCGGGCTGCGTCTCGGTGCATGGGGCTAACCGGCTCGGCTCTAATTCCTTGATCGATCTGGTCGTGTTCGGCCGAGCGGCCGCGCTCCGCTGTGGTGAGCTTATCAAGCCGGGCGCCGAACTCCCGCCGTTGGCAAAGGGCGCCGGCGATGAAGCGATTGCGCGCGTCGATAAACTCAGGCACGCGAGCGGGTCCGTCGGCACAGCGCAGATTCGGTTGGCGATGCAGCGCACGATGCAGGACCATGCGGCCGTGTTTCGCACCGCCGAATCCCTGCAAGAGGGCATCGACGCGCTCGAGCCGATCTTCGCTTCTTTCGCCGACGTATCCGTCGCGGACCGTTCGCTGATCTGGAACACGGACCTGATAGAGACCCTGGAGCTTTCGAACCTGCTGCTGCAGGCGATGGGAACCATCAAGTCTGCTGCGCATCGCACCGAGAGCCGTGGCGCTCAGGCGCGCGAAGACTATCCCGAACGCGACGATGTCAATTGGCTTAAACATACCCTGGTGTGGGTCGGCGGCGACGGCGGTGTGCGTTTCGGCGATCGAGCGGTGCAGATGGAGACACTAACCGATGAAGTCGACGCCATTCCGCCGCAGGCGAGGACGTACTGATGCGCGATCGGCTCATGGATCGACGCCAATCTTGCGATACTGAGCACAGGGAAGAGGGTTAAGCATGGCAAAGTTCAATCTTCCGGCTAATTCAAGAGTGAAGCCGGGTCGGGCCTATCCCGCTACGGAAGGCGCCGGGAACAACCGCGAATTCCTGGTTTATCGATTCGATCCGACGTCCGGCGAGAACCCGAAGCTGGATTCCTATCAGGTGGACCTGGACAACTGCGGTCCCATGGTTCTCGATGCGCTGATAACGATCAAGAGCGAGATCGACCCGACGCTCACGTTCCGTCGCTCGTGCAGAGAGGGAATATGCGGTTCTTGTTCCATGAATATCGACGGCACCAATACACTCGCCTGCCTCAAATCGATCGACGCTGTTAAGGGTCCGGTCAAGGTCTATCCCCTGCCGCATCTGTCGGTCGTCAAGGATCTCGTCCCCGATATGACGAACTTCTATGATCAGTACGCGTCCGTGAAGCCGTGGCTCGAGGCTCGAACTCCGCCGCCGCCGGATCGAGAGCGCCTGCAGTCCAAGGAGGATCAGGAGCAAATCGACGAGCCGTCGGCCTGTATCCTCTGCGCGTGCTGTTCTACGGCGTGTCCGAGCTATTGGTGGAACTCAGACCGGTATTTGGGGCCGGCGGCGTTACTGCAGGCGTACCGCTGGATAGTCGACAGCCGGGACGAAGCAACCGGGGAGCGGCTGGACGCGCTGGAGGATTCATTCCGGCTTTATCGCTGTCATACCATCCTGGCTTGCACGGACGCCTGTCCCAAGGACCTCAACCCCGGCCGAGCGATCGCCAGGATCAAGAAACTCATCGCCGAACGGCGCCACTAGTGCTCGACGAAATCGCCAAGCTGCGCTGGCGTTGCCGCCGGGGAATGCGCGAGTTGGACGCGATACTGACGAGCTTTCTTCAGAAATCCTACGAGTCGTTACCGGCAGACGATAAGACTCGGTTTGGGGCACTTCTGGAGCTTCCGGACCCGGAGCTGCATGCGTATCTTCTCGGCAGGTATGACGCCACCGACCCGAACCTCGAACGCCTGCTCGGCCGGATCAGAGCAGATTTCCATTCTTAGGCCGCGGGCCTCTCGAGGGCTTGCGCTGTGGTGGTGGGCTCTGCACGGCGTCGCCGGTGCGGGCATCGTCGGTCTGCCGATATCGTGGCCGGTCCGCTGTCTGCTTCTGGTGGCACTGGGCGTTCATTGGTTGTGGCGGGCGCCTGAGTTTTCGCCCATTCTGGTCAGATATCCGGACGGGACCTGGGCGGCCCCCGAGCTCGGCCGCCGCGCGCTTCGGCTCGGGCCCGGGTCGAGCTACGCAGGCTGGTGGATCCGCCTGCGCCTGCACGACGGACGAGGGACAATGAAGGTTTTGCTGCTCCGCGACCAGTTCCGGACGCAGGACTGGCGTGCCCTGCGGGCGGCCTTCGGACGGCTGGCGGGGCCCCCGACCGACGGCTGACGAGCGGCCTGACGATGCCCACGAGTCCACGCCCGGCGCTCGCCAGGCTGTTAGACTACGCCTCGGGTTGAAATCGGTCACAAAATGCCGCTAAAGGGGGTCTAATACCCCGAATTGGCAGAACTTTTGGTGCGATATGGGGTCTACCGAGAAGCACACAGCTGCGCCCGTCAAGGCGCGTGCGCCGAGCGACCGGGCCGCTGATTATGCGCTGATAAAGCGGGTGCAGCAGGGCGATAGGTCGGCGTTCGACCTGTTGGTGATTAAGTATCAGCATAAGATTCTTAAGCTGATAATGAGGTACGTGAGGGATTCGTCCGAAGCGCTCGATGTTGCCCAAGAGGCCTTTCTGAAGGCCTATCGGGCGGCGCCGTCGTTCCGCGGAGACAGCGCGTTTTATACATGGCTTTATCGGATAGCGATAAACACGGCGAAGAACCACCTGGTAGCGGCGGGACGAAGAGCTACGTACTATGATCTGGATCTTCAGGACCCGGAGCAGCATGAGGTTTTCGCGAAGCTCACAGACATAGATACTCCGGAAGGGCTCACGCTGTCGGAAGAGCTTCGACAGGTCATCAATAAGGCGATAAACGACTTGCCTGAAGACCTGCGAACAGCCATCCTTCTCCGCGAGATAGAGGGGATGAGCTATGAGGAGATCGCGCAGACAATGGAGTGTCCCGTGGGCACGGTCCGCTCACGAATCTTCAGAGCACGCGAAGCGATTGATAAACGAATTAGTCCGTTACTTTAGTTAGAGATTAACGATGGCAGAAAAGATCCAGGACCAGATTTCGGCGTTCACCGACGATGAGCTCACGCCGGAGGAGTGCGAGTTCCTCGTGCGGCGCCTGGAGCGCGACCCCGAATCCCGTGAGAAGGTCCTGCGTTATGCCGTTATCGGTGCGGCGTTGCGCGGCGAACTGGTCGGCCCCGACCCGGATGTTCTGCGCAATCGACTACGACAGACCTTCGAGGGAGTGAGCCTGGCTGCGAGAACGGTGACAGCCGCTCCCGGCTGGGCGACGCGCGTGACTCGACCGTTGTTGGGCACGGGTATCGCCGCGGGTGTCGCCGCTCTGGGACTGTTGGCCCTGAATAATGCTGCCCAGATTAGCCCGGGGGGCGGCGCGACGGTCATCGTTGCGCAGCAGGCCACTGCCGGGGGCCCGGATAGCGAGGCGCCGAGCTACATCGTTCCTCAGGACGACACTACGGTTCTCGGCGTTGCCGAACAAATCATCCTGCCGCCGATTCTCCTCACCAATTATCTCGTCCGGCATGGTGAGTACACTTTTGGCATCGGGCGTCAATCGATCCACTCGAATGTCGTCAGCGGCCAGGACTTCCGGCGTGTGGCCAGTGAGCTGCCTGCTGAGGAGTAAGCGATGTTACGTCGCACAGTGATCGTCCCGATAGTCTCGCTGGCAATCAGCATGGCAGCGCTGACCGCGGCTGCCCAGGACGCTCAGAGCTGGTTGGCACGCATGAGTCATGCCGTTGAGGAGTTGAGCTACCAGGGATCGTTCGTGCACATGCAGGGCGGTAATGCTGAGACACTCCATATCACGCATATCAACGACGACGGCCGTGTGAGTGAGCGTATCCTCGCGTTGGACGGAGTCGCTCGAGAGATTATTCGTTATGAGGACGAGGTGCACTGCATACTGCCGGACCAAAAGGTCGTACTGTTAGAGGAACGCCGGGACGCGAGTCCGTTGGTGTCGGCGCTGCCGAGTTACTCCGATGAGTTACTCCGCCATTATGAATTCACGCTCCATGAGACCGCTCGGATCATCAAGCGTCAGACCCAGATCGTGAGTATCAAGCCCAGGGATGGTTTTCGCTACGGCTACATGCTCTGGCTGGATCAGGAGACGGCGATGCCTCTGAAGTCGCAACTCATGGACGAGCAGGGCAATATCCTGGAACAGATTTTGTTTGCTCAGCTTGAGATTTCAGACTCCATACCGCGCTCCGCGCTAGAGCCCACGATCAATACCGAGGGCTTTACGATGTTACGCCCGCCTGCTGCGGCAGACCAGACGGAAGTCAGTTCGCTTCTTCGAGCCTCTCGCCTGCCCGACGGCTTCAAGCTTTCGGCAGCGACCAATAGCCCGATCGCCGGCTCTCAGTATCCCGTTGAGCACCTGGTCTATTCAGATGGCCTCGCCACGGTCTCGGTTTTTATCGCGGATCCCAAGAGCGAGCCTGAGGTTGCGGCGGGTCATTCCCGGGTCGGCAGTGCGAATGCCTTCTCGCTAAACCTCGACGGTCGTCAGGTCACCGCGGTAGGTGAAGTGCCGAGGCGGACCGTGGAAACAATCGCGATATCTCTAAGGGCGCAGTAATCGACGGCAACGCCAGCCGATTCTCCACGAGGTTTAGTGCCGTCATGAGTCCCGGGGAATGCATGACCACGCGGGCTCTAGTCCGTGCCGTTCATGGGACCCTCGTGGATGTCGAATTCCTCCCGGCGGCCCGTTGTCGAGGTTGTGAGGGTTCCTGCATGTGGTTCCGCGCGCCCAGGGTGGGTGAACTCCGTCTTCGGGCCGCGGCTCCACTGACGGTTGGTCAGGCTGTGCTCGTCTCGGTTCCGGCGCGTTACATCTTACTCGGCGCCGTTTTCTTACACGGCCTGCCATGGGCGATGCTGTTGCTGGGCGGTCTCGCAGGCTGGCTCGTGGGTAACGATGACCTCAGTTGCCTCATCGGTGCGGTGATCGGCTTCGGCGGGAGTCTGGTCGTGATGCGCGGATGGCATCGCCGGCTCGAGATGACGACATCGAACGAACTCCGGGTCGTCCCGGAGCCGTGACAACACTGCAACTCTACAGCCGGCCGGGATGCCACCTCTGCGAGGAGTTAGCCGAACGCTTGGTAAGACTACTCCAGGGCCGGGCGGACGTTCAGATAGTTAATATCGACGACGATCTACTCTTGAAGAAGCGCTATGGCCGCCGAATTCCGGTACTCGCGGTGGAGGGGCGGGAGTTGTCGGCGTATCCGCTCGATGTCGAAGCCGTCGAAGCCTACCTGGCCGCTGTTGATTCGTAGCCCATAAATGACCAATACTCCGCAGCGGCCCGGATGTTAGAGAGAGGATAGATCCCTTTGGACTTCGCATTGTTACTAGTCGTCGCTACGTTCCTCACAGGGGCGATCTGGGCGCTTGATGCGCTGTTTCTGAAGAAACACCGGCTCAAGCGGGGCACTCAGGGCGGAGCCACAGACTCCTCCATGGGGCGTGAGCCCGTCGTCGTGGAATATGCCCGTTCTTTCTTTCCTGTTCTCCTGCTGGTGCTGGTGCTCAGATCCTTCCTGTTCGAGCCGTTCAGGATCCCCTCCGGGTCGATGATGCCCACATTATTGGAGGGAGATTTCATTTTTGTGAACAAGTTCGCGTATGGGCTGCGGCTTCCGGTGATAAATACAAAGATACTGGAGATCGGCGAGCCTGAGCACGGCGACGTGGTCGTGTTTAAGCTGCCGTCCGATCCCCGTATTAACTACATCAAGCGGGTTGTTGGTCTTCCGGGCGATGTGGTGACCTACGAGCAGCATAGTAAGCGGCTGAAGATTAACGGCGTAGCCGTGCCCCTGGACGAACTAGGTTACTACGAAGGGAATTCGGGGCTGCAACTGGCTCGTGAGGGACTCGGTGACGGCGATCATCTGTTGCTGCTCACCCGAGACCGGCTTAGCCCGGGTGGGACCTATGTGGTGCCCGAAGGGCACTATTTCGTGATGGGTGACAATCGCGATAATAGTCGAGATAGCCGTTTCGAAGGCGTCCGGTTTATTCCGGAATATCGCCTGGTCGGAAAGGCCGTACGCGTCTGGATGAACTGGCGCTGGCCTGCCCAAGGAGGACCGTTATGGAACCGCATCGGAGACCGTATCGAATAGACAATCCCAGGCGCCGGCGCCAGGCAGGTATTACTGCGTTGGCCGGTATGTTACTTGCGACCGTGTTCGGTGTCGTCGGGCTGGCAGCGCTAAAGATTACGCCGCTCTATGTTCAGGGCATGCGCGTCAATACAGTCCTGGCCGATCTGAAGGAAGATCTCGAAGGCCGGGGTCAGACGTCGGTCTCCAATATACGTAACGATCTCAACAGCCGACTGTACGTCGAGGGTATCACGCTTCGTAGTGACGGCCTGAGTATTACGCCGGGGACGAACGGCTATACCGTGCGTGTGGAGTATGATAACCGTTCGCGGTTTCTCGCCAACATCTGGTTCCTGGTCATCATCGACGAGCAGATAGAGATCCAGCGGTGACAGCTCGGCTCCGTTGGGCCGAGCAGCAGCTGCAGTATCACTTCCGAAACCCGGAGCTATTGGAACAGGCTCTTACGCACCGGAGTGCCTCCGCACAAAATAACGAGCGCCTCGAGTTCCTCGGCGATTCGTTTCTCAACTTTGTGGTCGCGAGGCAGTTGTACGAGCGTCATCCATCGGGTCCAGAAGGAGATCTCAGTCGTTTGCGCTCGGCGCTGGTTAAGGGCGCCACATTGGCTGAAGTCGGGCGAGACGTCGGGCTGGCGCCGCAGGTTATCCTGGGTCCCGGGGAGCGTAGCTCAGGCGGCGCGCACCGCGACTCGACGCTGGCGAACGCGGTAGAGGCTGTCATTGGCGCTGTCCTGATCGATGGCGGTTTTGAGGCGGCTGACGCGTGCGTCACGCGCCTTCTCGCCGACCGGCTCGAGCAGCTGCCCGACGCCGATAGCCTCAAGGATGCGAAGACGAAGCTTCAGGAATGCCTCCAGGGGCGCGGTCTCAATTTACCCGTTTACACAGTAGAATCTGTCTCTGGCGAGCCCCATCGACAGTCATTCGTCGTCGTGTGCGAAATAGCCGAGATGGCGACCCGTGTCGAGGGCAACGGCCAAAGTCGCCGACAGGCCGAGCAGAATGCCGCCGAACGAATGCTTCTGATACTGGATAGTGACGACAAAAAATAATTCCCGCTGTGGCTACGTCGCGATCGTCGGGCGAGCGAACGTCGGGAAATCCACTCTTCTGAATGCATTGGTTGGCGAGAAGGTCAGTATCGTCAGCTCTAAAGCTCACACGACCCGGCACCGCATCCTCGGGGTCTTGAACCGCAGCTCGGATCAGGCGGTCTTCATAGACACGCCGGGATTACAGCGCGGCCGACAGAATGCGCTGCATCGCCTGATGGCGAGGACGATCAACCAGGCCCTGGCGGAATCGGATATTATCCTGATGGTTATCGAGGGGGCTAAATTCACCCGGCAGGATCGTCAACTCGCGGAGCGACTCCGGGACAGGGCGGACAAGACGATCCTGGTCTTGAACAAGATCGATTCCGTTGGGGCGAAGACTAAGCTTCTACCGATACTGAAAACGGTCGGGGCCGAGTTTCCGTTCGCTGCGTTCGTGCCGATATCTGCGCGCAGCGGCGAGAACCTGGGCGAGCTGCTCGCCGAAATCCTGGCTCGACTTCCGGACGGTCCGGCATTGTTCCCGCAAGAGATGCGGACTGACCGGAATCTGCAGTTTCGCATCGAGGAAATCATCCGCGAGAAGCTGTTCGCAGCCGTGCATCAGGAGGTGCCCTATGGCCTGACGGTCGAAGTAGAACACATTGGGAAAAAGGAGAATGATCAGACATTGATACATGCTTTGATCTGGATTCAACGTAACAGCCACAAGGCCATCGTCATCGGCAAAGGTGGTAGAGTTCTAAAGGCTGTCGGTCGAGCAGCCCGCCTCGAGATAAAAGAGCTGATCGGTGAGCGCGTTCACCTCGAGCTCTGGGTTAAGGTCCGCGATAACTGGGCTGACAGCGAGCGGGAGTTAAATCGACTAGGTTTCGACCTAGCAGGCGTTGAAAAAGGCTCAGACGGCATGCCGTGACGGCACTACCTGCGGGGCGCAATACTGCGTTGAGAATCGACTCAATAATGCGGGGCCGCGAAGCGGCAAACTGCGTGTACACTGCGCTTTTTCGTCGCTTCTTGCCTTGTCTTGTACTCGCCTGAGCCATTTTCAATAGACTGTGAGAAATCTCCTGACGACGTCCGTGGAATGCATCGACTTCGACTATGGCCGATAGAGAGAGCGTAACGCTGGAGCACGCCTATGTCCTGCACCAGCGTCCCTATCGAAACACCAGTCAGCTTATCGATTGCTTGACTCTCGATCACGGCGTGGTGACCTTAGTCGCCCAGGGATCGAAGCGTCCGAAAAGCGGCCAACGCGCGGTCTTGCAACCCTTCCTGCCGTTGCAGATCTCCTGGGTACGGAGAGGCGAGCTAGGCCGCCTCACACACGTAGAGCTCCGGCCTCCAGCCAGCGAGATTAGTGGAGAGAGGTTGCTCGCAGGATTCTACATGAACGAACTATTGCTGCGGCTCGTCGCCAGAGGCGACGCTAATGCCCCCGTGTTTTCCTGTTATAGTCGAGCCCTCGCCGATCTCGCGGCTCGAGCCAACACCTCGATGGTGCTCAGGCTGTTCGAGCTGCGCTTTCTTGAGGCATTGGGTTACGGGCTCAACCTGCACCACGATGTCGAGACGGGTGAGCCAATTCGCGCGGAGCGCCGATATCGTTTCGAACCAGAACATGGTGCCCGGCCCGAGGCAGATTCCGTGAGTGACGGCGACTCCTATTGGGGTCGGGCGCTTATTTCATTGCGGGACGAGAAACTGGATGATGACGATAGTCTACGAGCAGCCAAGCGGTTGTTGTCGCGCGTGCTAGGTGTCTATCTAGGCGAGAGACCGCTAAAAACGCGGTCGGTCTTAAAAGATATCCTGGAGAGCGGGGTAAAATTATGAGTCGGTACGCGCCTATCTTGTTAGGTGTCAATGTCGATCATGTCGCGACGCTTCGACAGGCACGGGGCACGCGTTATCCGGATCCGGTTACGGCTGCGCTGCTCGCTGAGAGATCCGGTGCAGACAGCATCACCATTCATTTGCGGGAAGACCGTCGCCACATCCAGGAGCGGGATCTGCAACTCATGGGACGCGTGCTGGACACACGTGTGAATCTTGAGATGGCCGTCACGGAGTCGATGCTGGATACCGCCGTGGACGCTCACCCTGCAGATTGCTGCCTCGTGCCGGAGAGCCGCCAGGAGCTAACCACGGAAGGAGGGCTCGATGTGGCCGGCCAATCCGCAAGAGTCGGCGCAGCGTGCGAGCGGTTGGAGTCCGCGGGCATCCGGACGTCCTTGTTTATCGATCCGGAACCGGAGCAGCTCGACGCGAGCATCGCCTGTGGCGCCAGAGTCGTTGAGTTGCACACAGGCGCGTACGCCGAGGCCACCGACTCCGAAGCGCAGACGCGCGAGCTGGCGAGGATCACGACGGCGGCCGAGTTTGGGACGAGGCTGGGCCTGCGGATCCACGCCGGCCACGGTCTTCACTATCATAATGTGCAACCGATTGCCGCGATCCGGGAGATCGTCGAGCTCAATATCGGCCACGCGATCGTGGCCAGGGCAGTCTTCGATGGCTTCGCGAAAGCTGTGGCGGACATGAAGACGCTCATGCAGGAGGTGCGCTGAGCGTGGTATTCGGCGTCGGTACCGATATTGTCCAGGTGTCCCGCATCGACACGGTATGGCAGCGATTCGGAGAACGTTTCGCGGCGCGTCTCCTGTTGGACGAAGAGCATAAGTTGTTCGCTGCCAGCAAACGTCCCGTACGCTTTCTCTCGATCCGTTTTGCCGTCAAGGAAGCCGTCGTGAAAGCGATGGGGACGGGGTTCGCGCATGGCATGTGGGTTCGAGACGTCGGCATGGTGCCGAACGATTGGGGGCAGCCTCAGATAGTCTATTCGGCAAGAGGTCGCCGGATGTGCGAGAGACTCGGTATCGGTGGCGGTCACGTCTCGGTGACGGACGAGGCCGGCCTCGTCGTCGCGGTCGCGGTGTTAATGAACGCCGATGGCCCGGCAAGCTGACGTGAATACGCTCGTCTTTGACGTTGAGACCGTTCCAGACGTGGAGTTCGGGCGACGCCTGCACGGTGTAGACGACCTGGACGACGACTCTGTCGCCAAGATCATGTTCTTCAAACAGCGTCAGGCGCGTCAGACAGATTTCCTGCCGCTGACACAGCACCGGATCGTGGTCATCTCGGCCGTGTTACGGAGCCGCGACGAACTGCACGTCTTCACGTTAGGCGATATCGACGCGACGGAGAAGGAGATCGTGCAGCGCTTTTATGACGGCATCCAGCGTTACTCGCCTGAGCTCGTCTCGTGGAACGGCTCGGGGTTCGATCTTCCGGTGCTGAACTATCGCGCATTACTTCACGGCGTCAACGCAGAGCGTTACTGGGAAATGGGTGATAGCGATCGAGAGTTTCGCTACAACAACTACTTGAATCGATTCCATTGGCGGCACCTCGACCTGATGGACGCACTCGCCGGCTTTCAGGTCGGCGGGCGAGCGTCGCTGGACCAGGTCGCCACGCTGCTTGGGTTTCCCGGCAAACTCGGCATGAGTGGCGACCAGGTATGGGGCCGTTACCAGGCGGGGGACCTGAAGGCGATCCGAGACTATTGTGAAACGGATGCGCTCAACACCTATCTGATCTATCTCCGCTTCCAGCTCGTACGCGGAGTCCTGGACGAGGCTCGCTATCAAACGGAGCTTGAGCAACTCCGGGCCAAGTTGGGGCAGGCCGGCAGCCCCCATCTCGACGAGTTCCTGGCAGCCTGGCGCCCGAGTAGCGATGGCGGCTAGCCCAGGCCAGGTGGACGCTGAGATCATCGACCTGACCCACGATGGGCTGGGCGTTGCAGATCTGGACGGGCACCGGGTATTCGTCTCCGGCGCGTTGCCGGGTGAGCTCGTACGCCTCGCCCCGAGACGCCGGAGGCGACGGTACCAGGAGGCAGACCTCGTCGAGGTATTGCGGTCGGCCGAGACCAGGGTCGATCCGCCTTGCCCGTATTTTGGCCGCTGCGGTGGCTGCGCCGTGCAGCATCTGGCCTATGCTGATCAGGTCGCATTCAAGGAAACGGTCGTCACGGAGGCTCTGGCACGGATCGCCGATCTCGAGACTGCGGACTGGCTGGCCCCGATCACCGGTCCGGAGTGGTATTACCGTCGCCGTGCCCGTCTCGGCGTTCGATTCGTCGCAGGCAAGGGCCGTGTTCTCGTTGGCTTCAAAGAGCGGGCCACGCGGTTTATCACTGACATGTCGAGCTGTCGGGTCCTCGTCCAGCCTCTGGACTCGCTGCCGGGAGAGCTCGCGAAGCTCATCGAAAAGACTACCCTGAAAAAGCGATTGCCACAGGCGGAGCTTGCGGTGGGCGAGTCTGCTCGAGCCGTAGTCCTGCGCGTGCTGGACGAGCCCACCGAAGACGATCTGCGGTTGTGTAGAGAGTTCGGGCACGAGCACGACATCGATGTCTATCTGCAGCGGGGCGGGCCAGGCACAGTCCAGGCGCTTGACTCGGGGGCGACCAGATCGCTCGCCTACAGCTTGCCCGAGTTCGGGCTCACGCTCGAGTTTGCGCCGACGGATTTCGTTCAGGTCAACGCACAGGTCAACGAGGCCATAGTAGGTTGGACGGCAGAACAACTGGGCGTCGAGTCCTCCGACCGGGTTCTGGATCTCTACTGCGGTCTAGGTAATTTCAGCCTGCCACTCGCGAGGCGGGCTGCGATGGTGGTCGGTGTCGAGGGCCAGGGCGGTCTCGTCGCCCGTGCGGCGCAGAACGCGCGTCGTAACGGTTTGGAGAACGCCCGGTTCGTCACGGCCGATCTATCCGAGCCCGGCTGGAGCTTCATGCGTGAGTCGTGGGATCTCGTCGTACTGGATCCGCCGCGCTCGGGCGCTCATGCCGTCGTCACGCAAATGGGGCGTATGGGTCCACGCCGGATCGCGTATGTGTCTTGTCACCCCGCGACCCTGGCACGCGATGCGAAGGAACTGATCGACTCGCAAGGTTATCGGCTGCGCGCCGTCGGCATCGCGGACATGTTCCCGCAGACCCACCACGTCGAGACGTTGGCGCTCTTCGAGCGCCGCTAGCCCGCAAGAGCTATCCGCGCGTGCCCCCTGATGGTCGCCGCGGCGTTGGGCGCTGCTATCATGGTCGCATGAGTGAGCGGCATGTGCGTATCAGCCTCGCG
>JAZFYK010000048.1:0-17470 GCA_036443505.1 Gammaproteobacteria bacterium
CGGTCAGTGTGATCTCGTCGCCCGGCAAGAAAGTATTCTTGTTCCAGCGATAGTGGCGATACAGGTCCAGCGTGCCCTGAAACTCGCCTGACCATTCCGCGACGGTGCCGTGTTCATCCACGATCTCGAGCCAGATACCGGAATGAGGATTGATAAATTGCCACCTGGTCACCGTTCCCGAGACCGATACCAGTTCGGTTCGGTCATACGCAGAATTTGCGTGATGTGCGTGCAATGGTGTGGTGAGAAACAGCAATAGCACGGCGGCACCGTTAAGCGCATAGTATTGATTCGCCTTGATCCTCATGCGGGCGAAATCATACCGATATCGGCGAGCGTTTTCTCTAACGCCGCGAGCCAATGCTCGAAATAGCCCGGTGCGTTGGGGTCGGGGTCCTCCGGAGTTTCATCCTGCAAGGCGATCGAAGCAATGAGGTGCTGGCGAAATTGGTCCCACGGATAATGGCCTTGTTCACACAACGCTACGGCCAGTGCGAAAGCGCGGCGTTCCCAGTCATCGTGGAAGACGAGCTCGCCATTGCGCCGGGGGAGTGACCCGGAACCGGCCATGTCTGCGATCTCGTGATTGGTTTGGCGATCCATCGACATGATCTAGGCAGACGGTGCTTCGACTGTGGCGACGCCGATCATCGCGTCCCGAGTGACCAAAGTTGCGAGTTCATCTTCTGACCAATCAGTTGTTCGCTCGGGGCGCTCGGGGAGGACGAGATAACGGATCTCGGCGCTGCTATCCCATACTCGAACCTCCATCGACTCCGAGAGTTCCAGGCCGAACTCACGCAGTACGTCACGCGGCTCGATCACGACACGAGAACGATAGGCGAGGTCTTTATACCAGGCGGGTGGAAGGCCGAGAACCGGCCAGGGATAGCAGGAACACAGCGTACACACGACGACGTTGTGTATCTCCGGCGAATTCTCGACGACAACCATATGCTCTCCCTGCATGCCGCCGAATCCGAGTTCGCCGATCGCGGCCGTCGCATCTATCAACAGTCGCGTCTTGTAGTCCGAGTCTATCCATGCTCGCGCTACGACTTTTGCCCCGTTGATCGGGCCGATATCGTTCTCATAAAGCTCAACGAGTTTATCCAGAGCTCCCTTGGACACGATTCCCTTGCTGGTGAGCAGATCTTCGAGTCTCCCGGTACGCGCTTCCAGTACTTCCGTCTCGGCGGCGTTGCGGCGCTTCTCGAGAAAAGGGTTCGCCGGCGCGTTGTGATCGTGAAGTGCCTCGGTCACGAGCTCACCCCGCAACAGGTTCCAGGTAGTCCTCCCATAGATCGATGAATAATCGATCCCGAGACGAAGTGCGAGGCCCCCAGAGTTCGCTCAGGTCGAATCCTACGGAGTAGAGGGGCTGAGGGTTCTCGCCCTGACCGTGGGCATTCGTGTCCGGAAAGCAGTGGCAGCCGTGATGTCTCGCGATCTCGCCCACTCGGCCACGCACGTAGCGCGGTAGTCGCGTATGCCCCGTGGGTTGAATGTTGAGGGCACGGACGCGATTGCCAACCGAGAAACACGGCGTCACTCGGCCAGTCTCACGACTCGCCGGCCTCCCCTCCTCGACGATCGATTCGACAGCACGTGCATCGAGCGGCGACGCCGATCGCGCAACCGGTGTTGACGATTTCCCACTCGCGAGTTCCTGTTCGGAAAGCAGGCCATCCAAAATGGTCAGGATCTCCAGCCTGGCCAGCCAGCGCTCGTAGTAGCTGGAGCTGAGATAGACAACGGGATCCAGTGTCTCGAGCGCATGCCGTCGACGGTCGAGTGAGCCGAACGTTGTCGACGACGCGATGCTCAACGCGAACACACGCCCCTCCCAGTCGTCGTGGAAGACTGGCTCATCGTCTTCTCGCTCGATCGGGCCGAAGCAAGTCAAACCGCCTAAGTCATGTATGCCGTTCATACGCAATGCTGCTGGCAGACCCAATGACGCCCGGATGGCGGGATCGTGCTGCTCTCTAGAGTGTAGCCCGGTCAACCGTGTGTCACCACTTCCGAATGCGTTCACTGAATCCATTGACAGCCCGATTTAAGGGAAACTAGACTCGATCGACGAACAGCGAGGCAGCCAGGAGGAGTCATGACAGTACCCGGATTATTGGACCCCAGCTCGAACCCTGACGGGACCGTCAGTAACATTCGAATCGGCTACTTCCTGTTCCGCATCACCATCGGCGTCAACATATTCTTCCACGGCTTTATGCGGCTGTTGACTGGCCTGAGTGTCTGGGAAGTGCCGACGGCTGCGGCGTTTACGGATACCTATCTACCGATGCCGCTTGTGCATCTATTCCTTTACACCCTACCCTTCGTCGAGGTGGTCCTCGGAACGCTGATGACACTGGGGCTGTTCACGCGTTGGGCGATGATCGGCGGAGCCGTGATGATGCTCCTGCTGGTCTACGGCAATACCGCGAGGCAGGAGTGGGGGACCGTCGGCAATAACATGCTCTACGCGTTGTATTTCTGGATCATGCTGGCGCTGCAGCATTACGACTGGCTTGCGCTCGACAACCGCCGTAGCAAGGCGTCGCCATCCGGCTGACCGGAGGCAGTAGCGATAAGCCACGATCAGATGCGCGTCGAGCCAAATATCGAGCCGCCCGCCGGCGGCTCCTCCTCTAATCCCGATGGGAGTGGCTCCCATGGTGTAGACAAGCGACGAACGCTCCATATCGTCGCTGGCCCGATCGTCTTCCTGCTGATGCTGATCGTACCGGTCGAGTCCATGAGCTACGAGGTCCGCTGCAGCCTCGGGCTGCTGATGTGGATGTCCTGGTGGTGGATTACACGTCCGGTCCACCTTGCCGTTACCGGTTTTCTGCCGCTGGCTATCGTGTCGGTGTTCGATTTCGTGCCAATAGCGCGCATATTGCCCGCTTACGCGACAGAGCTGATCATTCTCCTACTGTCGGCAAATATCCTTACGACGGTGTGGACACGGTGGGGGCTGGACCGGCGAATCGCCCTCGCCTCCCTTATCGGAATCGGCACGAACACGACGCGACAGATTCTCGCCTGGTTCGCGATCGGCATGATCCTCAGCGCGTTCCTGCCGAACACGATCGTCGCCGCGACGATGATCCCCATCGTTGTGGCCATGCTCCGGTTCATCGGCATAGAAGATCTCTGGGAGAGTAATCTGGGTACGGCGCTCGTGATTGCCGTTGCCTGGGGCACCAGCGCCGGAGGTGCGATGACGCCGCTGGGTGGCGCTCCCAATTTGCTGACGATCGAGTTCATTCAAGAAACGGTCACCGGCCAGGAATTTGCGTTCACGACCTGGGTGATGCGGCTCCTGCCGCTGAGTCTTGCGGTAATGATCGTGACATTTATCTATGTTCGATTCGCATTCAAACCCGAGATCAGCGAGATCAAAGGGGCCCGAGAATATTTCATCGGTGAGTTCAAAGCGCTTGGGGCCATGAGCATTCAGGAGAAGTGGGCGCTCTGTCTATTCTCCATAGCCGCGCTCCTGGCTTTTGCACGGCCGCTCTATGCCGATCTGGTACCTGCGTTCAGGCCGGCCTTCGCGTTCTTGACCTGCGCGATACTCTGTTTTCTGATTCGTCCTCGCGGCGAGGACCTCATGACGTGGGAATATGCTCAAGGCAGGATGATGTGGGGCTTGTTCTACCTGTTCGCGGGCGGTACGGCGCTCGGGCGCATCCTGAGCGAGACGGGAACCGCGGCCTACATCGCGGAGAGGCTGATCCCGTATGCCAGTGGTGGCGGCCTCGTCGCGGTCGTCGTGTTCGCCACCCTGACGATACTGATGACGCAAATCACGAGTAATACCGCGGCCATCGCCGTCACGGTACCCATCACCATCAGCACATTTCAGAGTCTCGACATCAACCCGCTGCCGTTCGTGTATATCGTGGCGGCGATCGGTAACTGCGGGTTCATGCTGCCCACATCGGCGGGCGGACCGGCGGTGGCCGCCGGCTACGGTATCAATCTGAAGACCATGTTGGTCAAAGGCTTCTGGGCCTCGTTACTGGCTTTGATCGTCGTCGTACTCGTCGGCTATCTACTCGCGACCTTCTGGCCGGCGTTCGGTTCTGCCTGATCGATATAGCAATCCCAACAGGAGGACATTCTCGTGAGCATCCCCCAGTTACTAGTCCACGATAAAATCGACAACGTCGGCGTTGTTGTAGTCGAGGGTGTCGCATCAGGCGCTGAGTTGCTCTGTGTCGTGACGCAAGACGACAGCGACTTTAAGCTTACGGCCAAACAGGATGTCCCGATCGGCCACAAGATCGCCCTCGCCGACCTGGCCGAAGGCGACACGGCAATCAAGTACGGGACCGACATCGGTCGGATCGTCGCCGACGTCGCGAAAGGCGAGCACGTCCACACTCACAATCTCAAAACAAAACGATGGTAGGAAGGGGCTGAACATGTCTACAAACAACTCGTTCTACGGGTATCGACGCGAGAACGGCCGGGTCGGCGTTCGCAATTACGTCGCCATCCTGCCCGTCGACGATATTTCCAACGCGGCGTGCGAATCGGTTGCTGCCAATATCCACGGTACTCTGGCGTTGCCGCATGCTTATGGGCGTCTGCAGTTTGGCGAGGATCTCGATCTGCATTTTCGTACGATGATCGGTACGGGCAGCAACCCGAACGTCGCGGCATGCGTCGTGATCGGCATCGAACCGGGATGGACGCAGCAGATCGTCGACGGTATTGCCGAGACAGGTAAGCCCGTCGCGGGCTTCTCAATCGAGCAACACGGCGATATTGCGACGATTGCCGCAGCGTCGCATGCGGCTAAGGATTTCGTGCACAAGACCTCCGGCCAACGGCGCGAGGAGTGCGGTATTACGGATCTCTGGGTCGCCGCGAAGTGCGGTGAATCGGATACGACAACGGGACTCGCATCCTGCCCCGCGGTCGGCAACATGTACGACAAATGGGTTCCGGAGGGAATCTACGGCTGTTTTGGCGAGACGACCGAGATTACAGGCGCCGAGCAGCTCTGTGCGGCACGCGCGGCGACCCCCGAGATTGGCGAGAAATTCATGCGCGTCTGGCAGGCCTACCAGGATGACGTGGTGGAGGCGCATAAGACCTCCGACCTCTCCGACAGCCAGCCGACCAAGGGCAACATCGCGGGCGGCCTGACGACGATCGAGGAGAAGGCGCTCGGGAATCTCGAGAAAATCGGCAAGGAAGTCAGCTATATCGACGTGTTGGAGCCCGCCGAAGCCCCCGCTCAGGGTCCGGGTCTTTACTTCATGGATACCTCATCGGCCGCAGCCGAGTGCAACACGCTTCAGGCAGCGGCCGGTTATGTGGTGCACTGTTTTCCGACGGGTCAAGGCAACATTGTCGGCAACGCGATCATGCCGGTCATCAAGATCACGGGTAACCCGCGCACGGTCCGGACCATGCGCGAACATATCGACGTGGATGTCTCGGGTGTCGTGCGCCGCGAGATGACCATTCCGGAAGCCGGCGATGCGCTCATCGACATGATTCTTCAGACGGCCAACGGACGACTGACGGCGGCCGAGGCGCTGGGTCATAAAGAATTTGTCATGACAAAGCTCTATCGCAGCGCCTGAGTTCGCGTCTCCCAACCATCACGATGCGACCCGCCCCGGGCCGCGAGGCCCTGTCGCGCGGGCCTCGTGCGGCGTCCATTGCGTTTTCTGGTTATATACTTATACTGTTTTGTTATGCCAGCACGGAACGAGAGCGACACCCTGACCGTCGCCCCTCCCCTCGCGGCCTCTAACTGGGTAGTCTGGCTCATCCCCACGGCCTTACTGCCGCTCGTAATATGGGGTAACCCGCTGGCAGCCATCCTCGTTGGCGCGGGCCTGTCCCTGACACTGAAGCGACTGCTGATTAACGACGCCTGTCTATATGGCAAGGTCGCGCTCCAGACCGCGATCGTGCTGCTGGGGGTCAATCTCGATGCGCGGGAGATGTGGCAGGTCAGCCAGGATTTCGCGGGCCTGATCGCGCTCTATGTTGTCCTGACCCTCGGCGCTGGCATCGCGCTAGGGCGCATACTCAACGTGGACGGGATCCTAACCAGGCTCATCGCGGCTGGTACTGCCATCTGCGGCGGTACCGCTATTGCGACGCTGAGCCCGATTCTCAGAGCACGGCCCGATCAGCTGGCGTTGGCACTGGCGATCGTGTTCTCTCTCAATATGGTCGCACTGCTGACCTTTCCGCTGGTCGGCGAGTGGCTGAGCATGAGCCAGACACAGTTCGGGGTCTGGACTGCTCTGGCGGTCCACGATACGAGTTCCGTAGTCGCCACCGCCGCGATCTATGGTCAACAGGCTACCGAGGTCGCCACGACCATCAAGCTAGGCAGGACCCTGTGGCTCATTCCGCTGACGCTCGTTGTCAGCCTCCTGTGTCGTACTGGTAACACGAGGATACGAATTCCAGGCTTTATCGGCCTGTTTATCCTCGCGTCGTTACTGGGCTCTCTAGCGAGAGCGTATTCGGCCGTGCCGCAGATCATCTTCGACGGCGTTCAATATGCCTCGCGGGCGCTTATTGTGGTCGCGCTGTTCTTTATCGGTCTCGAGTTCACGCGCGAGACGCTGCGGAACCTGCAGAGCCGAGTGGTCTGGCAAGCGCTGTTGCTGTGGGCGACTATCGTTCCGCTGACGCTGTGGGTGGCTCTCCATTACGCTTAGCTTTAGGCTAAAACTTCTGCGGCGGCCAAAATATGCAGGCGGGTTATATCAATAGGTAAAAATATTCCGTTGCGTCGTTCTCCGGGACCGCATACTTCGCTTCCCGGGAGGATGACGGATGTTTCGACGACTCTTGCAACTGGACGTCTTGAGCTTTGCCTCGTTGGCCTTATTCGTGGCCTACGTAGCGGTTGTCTTCATCCTTTAGGCCCGGCCTGCCTCGCCTCCGCGAGCCCTCCCCGCCGCGATTGCGGTCCGGCCCTTTCGTGGTATTCTCCACCAAGCTACCGACGTGTCGCGAACGCGCCGAGCGGCCACTAAAGAACTAACAGCCCTAACGATTACGATCCGTCCATAACACGGTCAATCACAGAGCGATGAACAGGCTTAGGCGGTGCAGATGAAATCCAAGCGTGTTGCGAAGAAAGTCGCCATCAACCTGTTCTTCTTCCTGATTTTTATTGCGATCCTTGGAGTCCTGGTCATGTGGCTCTGGAACGCGCTCCTGCCTGAACTCTTCGACGGCCCGACGCTCAGCTATTGGCAGGCAGTCGGTCTGCTGCTGCTCTCCCATATCCTACTTCGCGGGACACCGTTCTACGGCATGCGGGCGCGGCGTAATGCGCGCCGGCGGCGGTGCTTGCGCGAGAGGATGGCTGCAATGACGGCGGAAGAACGTGCTGCGGTCAACGACGAGCTCGGCATCCCTACGGACGGGACGCCCACCGGATCCTAGCCCACACAGGGCTAACGCGCTCCATGGTGGCCCATGAGTAACCACGATTGAGTCGCCGCCGCCGACCACATGAGGCCGGAGCAGGACTTTGAACGCACGCGCCCCTCTTGAAAATATCCGCGTTCTAGAAATAACCGAGGCGTTAGCCGGCCCCTATTGCAGCATGATGCTTGGAGATCTGGGTGCCGATGTAATCAAGATCGAACGCCCCGGCGTCGGTGACCAGTCTCGCCATTGGGGCCCCCCGTTTCTGCAGGGAGAGAGCGCGTATTTTCTATCGGTGAACAGGAACAAACGTAGCCTGGAGTTGGACATCAAGGCGCCAGAAGATCTCGCCGTTCTTCACCGGCTCGTGGCTCGCAGCGATGTCTTTATCACGAATATTCCGCGCATGACTTCGCTGAAAAACGCCAGAATCGATCCCGATACCCTGCGCCAGATCAATCCGCGGCTGATCTATGCGGCCATCAGCGGCTACGGCCATAGTGGACCCAAGGCGAGTCGCGGCGGTTACGACATCATCGCGCAAGGGGAAGCCGGGCTCATGGCGCTGACGGGCGAACCAGAAGGCGCTCCGAGTCGTTTTCCCACACCGATGGCCGACATCTCTGCCGGAATCTACACGGTCATGGGCATCCAGGCTGCGTTGTACGCCCGTGACACTCGAGACCCCGCTGTGGGTCAGTTTATCGACGTGTCCTTGTTCGACGCACAGACGACCTGGCTCGCCAACATCGGCGGGAGCTATTTCGCTAATGGCGAGCGGCCTGCCCGGCTGGGTAATGTGCATCCCACTGTCTGCCCATATCAGCCGCTTAGAGCCAGGGATAAAGTGATCACTGTAGCCGTCGGCACCGAACGACTCTGGGAACGGTTTTGCGGCGTCCTGGGCGTTGCCGACACTCTAATGGTCGATCCCCGATTCGCGACGAATCCACAGCGCAACCAACACCGCGATGAGCTCATCGCGTTGCTGGAAGAGATCATGGGAACTCGCGACGCAGACGAGTGGCTCGACGATTTCGTCGACAACGACATACCCTCGGGCCCGATCAATTTCCCGGACCAGACGTTAACGGACGAGCACCTGGTCGCTCGCGGCATGATCGTTGAACTTGAGCATCCGTCGTTAGGGGCCATCAAGTCTATTGGCAACCCGATCATGATGCCCGGGAATGGGCCGACCTACCGGCGCCATCCCCCGAGACTGGGTGAACACAACGCGGAAATTCGAGCCGAACTCGATGCGGATAGCACGTCGGCGAAAAATTGATGAGGACGACGCCTTCCTGAGCTAGCTCTGGAGATTTTTGATGTAGTCGCGGAACTCACTGCCAAGCTCCGGATGACGCATGCCGTACTCCACCATCGCCTGCAGGTAGCCGAGCTTGCTACCGCAGTCATAGCGAATACCCTCAAATCGCAGGACATGGACCGGTTCATCGGCGATGAGTCTTGCGATGGCATCTGTCAGCTGTATCTCGTCACCAGCTCCCCTTCCCGTCGATGCGAGTTTTTCGAATATTCTCGGTGTGAGGACATAGCGCCCGACGACGGCCAGGTTCGAAGGTGCGTCCTCCGGCTTAGGTTTTTCGACAATCTTCGTCACGCGTTGAACTCCGTCTCCGTCGGACTCGACCGCCACAATGCCGTAGCTCGCAGTCTGGTCCTCCGGTACCGTTTCGACGCCCAGCACACTGCAGCCATGTCGACCGAAGTGATCCTTCATCTGTTTCAGGCATGAATTCTCGCTGTAGATCAAGTCGTCCGCCAGATGGACGAGAAACGGCTCATCTCCGACAGCGGATCTTGCGCATAGAACAGCATGTCCGAGTCCGAGCGGCGCGCCTTGACGAATATAGATGCAGTCCACGCCGGCTGGAACGATATCCCGTACTACAGACAACAAGTGGTGTTTGCCCGCCTCACTGAGGACTCTCTCCAACTCGGCGTCCGTATCGAAATGATCCTCGATCGCCCGCTTCGAAGGCCCTGTCACGAACACCAACTTCTGCACACCGGCCGCCAATGCCTCTTCCACGGCATACTGAATCAGCGGTTTATCCACGATCGGTAGCATCTCCTTCGGAGAGGCTTTGGTGGCGGGAAGGAAGCGGGTCCCTCGGCCGGCGACCGGGAATACGGCTGAGCGAATTGTTGAAATCAACGGCCGATCCCCTCCATCAGGAGGTCTGATGGTTATGGCGTACGGAGCCATGATACCGGAGAAGCCTGATAAGCATAAGAGAAGCCCGGGCGGACGGTCATCCGCCGGGCTTCATCCCGGGACGAGATTTATTACGCGACTGAATCTAGGAGTCGTTGACGAGGATGTTGGACCTGTTCATCTCGACGATACGCTCTCCGATACCCCTTACTCGAGTGAGTGCTTCCGGGTTGGCGAACTCGCCGTTCATCTCTCGGTCCTCGACAATTGCGGCAGCCAGAGCCGGGCCGACGCCGGTCAACTCGAGCGCCAGCGTTTCAGCGTCCGCCGTATTGATATTGACCGGTCCGGCGTACAGGGTTGCCGATCCTAAGCCGAGGAAAAACAGGCACAGCAACTCTCGACATCTCCCTCTCATGGGCCTTCTCCTTAACGGTTTCTGGATAATGGGAGAGAGGATGCTAATGAGTGGCGGTTCGTCGAGCAGCCCCTTAATCTGGTGGCTTCCGATAGATATCGAGCGGTGTCTTACGCGACCAATCGCTCGAACTGAAATGCCTGAATGGGCTTGATTGTTTCCCAGGCCTTGCAGCTGGGGCAGTGCCAGACGAGTCGCTGGGTACTGTAGCCACAACTCGTACATCGATACCGCGCGCTCGACAGCGCGAGTTGCCGCAGGCCCCGAATGATTCGCAGGATAGCCTGCTCGCGGTCCGCTTGCGGTAGCTCACTGAGATGATCCATGTCGATCAGGGTCGTCATGACGTCGTGGTGAAGTATGAAATCTTCGACGCAATCATTGAGAACTGGGGGTGACGTCAGGCCGTTGATGATCACTGCATAGGCCAGGTTCCGTTTCACATCGTCATTCGTAGCAATGAGCTTTTCCAGATAGCGTTCCAATTCCGGTTTCCGGTTCGTGGCCTCGTAGCAAGCGAGAAGTTGAGGAAGTACCTCGACCATGAGCCTTTGGTCTGCCTCCAATACGCGCTCGTACAGGCGCAATGCCTGAGCGAAGTCTTCTTGTTCCTGGGCGATTGCAGCCCGAATCAACGTGCCACGAAATGCGCCGGTCTCGCTTCTCACCGAACTCTTGAGATGCTGGCGCGCGAGATCGAGGTCGCCGCTGAGTCGAGCCCGCTCCGCAAGCTCGCAGTAGTAGTGGGCCACCTGGGCCGACTTCTCACCGGTCATCACTTCCAGTTCTCGATGCGCCTCGATGGCCTTGGTCCACTCGCTCTCACGTTCGTAGATATCGACGAGATGCTCCAGAGCCGCCTGCCCGAGCGTGGGGCTGCTATGCAGTTCGGAGAAGAGTTTCTCGGCGCGATCGAACAGGCCAGCGCCCAGATAGTCCTGTGCCAGAGAGAACAGCGCCTGGTGTCGCTGGACTTCGTTGAGATTCGGCCGTGCCAGGAGATTTTGATGGACGCGGATCGCGCGATCGACCTCACCGCGCCGCCTGAAGAGATGACCGAGCGCGAAATGCGTCTCCAGCGTTTCATCGTCGACCTTGGCCATGCGCACGAACAGCTCCAACGCTTCGTCTGTCTGGCGATTCAGAACGAAGTTCAGGCCTCTCAAATAGTCGGCGTTGACCGGGGGTGCGGGGGGTTCGCGGCGACCGCGGCCAGAATAGCGGGCGAAGCCCCAGCCCGTGGCTGCAGCCACGATGAATAACCCGGCTAACAGGAATGTGGCTTCAGTTGGCATCTTGCAGCGGATAGCTGCGTAGGCTACTGACCTCCGCCTCGGCAAGTTTGAGGTCGCGACGCAGTCGCCGTCTCTCCCGTGTCATGCGGAATAAGGCGAAACCTGCGGTAATAAGTCCGAATATCCAGCCGATGGCAAAGCACACGGCGAAGGCGAGCACTATGGAGACGCTCTCGAGTCGGGTAAAACCGACATCCAGGGCAACGGTATCCGGATTGTTGTAAGCGAACACTGCAGTCAGCAACGCGACAAGGAGTAGCGACACTAACAGTACGGTCTTTCGTACCGTGGTCAAGTCTATGTTCCTGGATTCAATCCGTTGCTAGCTGCGAACCGGTAGATGGCGGCCCCCGTTCACACGTTCCCTGAGGTCTTTACCTGGCTTGAAGTGCGGAACATGTTTGCCTGCCAACGCGACCGCATCGCCTGTTTTCGGGTTCCTGCCCATCCGGGGTGGACGGTAATGCAGTGAGAAACTGCCGAAGCCGCGTATCTCAATACGCTCGCCACCAGCGAGAGACTCACTCATCAGCTCCAGTATATGTTTGACGGCAAGCTCCACATCCTTGGCGGGCAGATGCTTTTGCTTTTGGGCGATCGATTCAATCAGCTCGGATTTTGTCATGGCGAGGCACCATCCTTTTTTTGGCCACAGTGTGCCCTTATTGTTATCGGGGCTCGGTGTTTACTCCGGAGTCAGTTGCTCCTTCAGCAGGTCACCCAGCGTCGCTCCCGCAGCAGGTTTCGTTGCGTCGGATTTATAATTCTGAATAGCCTGAGCTTCTTCATGAGCCTCCTTGGCCTTGATCGATAACGAGACGACCCGTGTCTTTCTATCGACCCCAGTGAATTTCGCTTCCAGTTCTTCGCCTGGCTTGAGAACCATGCGCGCGTCCTCCACACGATCCCGAGAGATCTCAGACGCCCGCAACTGGCCCATGACGCCCCCGTCTAATTCGACCGTCGCGCCCTTAGCATCCACTTCCTGAATAATTCCTTTCACGATTCCGCCCTTCGAGTGTTTCGCCAGGAACAGCGACAGCGGATCCTTGTCTAGCTGCTTGACACCCAGCGAGATTCGCTCCCTCTCCGGGTCGATGGCGAGTACGGTCGTCTCCAACTCTTCGCCTTTGGTGAAGTTGCGGACAGCCTCCTCACCAGGGATTTCCCAGGATAGATCGGAGAGATGGACCAGCCCATCTATACCGCCCGGAAGACCGATGAATACACCGAAATCCGTAATGGATTTGATTTGCCCGGCGACCTTGTCGCCCTTGTTGTAGCTCTCGGCAAAGTCTGCCCAGGGGTTCGCCTTGCATTGCTTCAGGCCAAGAGAGATACGCCGGCGTTCTTCGTCGATATCGAGCACCATCACTTCGACTTCGTCGCCAATCTGCACGACCTTATGCGGGCTCACGTTCTTGTTAGTCCAATCCATCTCGGACACGTGGACGAGGCCTTCGACACCCTCCTCGATCTCGACGAAACAGCCATAGTCGGCGATGTTCGTCACCGTGCCGAACAGTCTGGAATCGGGAGGATAACGGCGGCTGAGATCGACCCAGGGGTCGTCACCGAGTTGCTTCAACCCGAGCGAGACTCGGTTGCGCTCGCGGTCGAACTTCAAAACCTTAACGTCCATCTCGTCGCCGACATTGACTACCTCGGACGGGTGCTTTACCCGCTTCCAGGCCATGTCAGTGATATGCAGAAGGCCATCGATGCCACCGAGGTCGACGAATGCGCCGTAATCCGTCAAGTTCTTCACAATCCCCTTGAGTACCGCACCCTCCTGCAGATTCTTCAGAAGTTCATCGCGCTCGGCACTGTATTCCTCTTCGACTACGGCGCGGCGGGATACGACGACATTGTTGCGTTTCTGATCGAGTTTGATGACCTTGAATTCCAGGGTGCAGCCTTCCAGGGCAGCGGGATCCCGAACGGGGCGAACGTCCACGAGCGATCCGGGCAGAAACGCACGAACGAAATCTATATCGACGGTAAAGCCGCCGCGAACGCGGCCGCTGATCGTGCCGGTAACGACTTTGCTGTCATGGAAAGATTCCTCGAGGCGTCGCCAGGTACGGGCGCGTTTGGCCTTCTCTCTGGATAAACGAGTCTCGCCAAAACCGTCTTCTACGGCGTCAAGCGCGACTTCGACTTCATCGCCAATCTGGACTTCGATGTCGCCGCGTTCGTCGAGAAATTGGTCGGCGGGAATGACGGCCTCGGACTTCAGGCCCGCGTGGACGATGACGACATCCGGGTTCACATCCAGGACGATCGCCGTCAGGATGGTACCGTGCTTAATCTGTTGATTAGCGAGGCTTTCTTCCAGCATCTCCGCGAAAGATTCGGTCATGTGTTGTCCGCTGACGCGGCGCCCTCCAGTACGTCGTCGGTTCATCCTGTACCGACGGTTAACAAAATATGGCTTCGAGCATCCTTCCGAAGCCGCCTAACCTCTACCTCGCCGATTCGTCCAATCCCGCAAGCCAGGACTGGACCCGCTCAATGACCTGTTGCGGTGTGCTCCCCGTGGAATCGAGGATATGAGCCCCTTCCGCGGCCTTCAGCGGCGCCACCTTGCGGTTTGCGTCACGCTTGTCCCGTTCGCCGATCTCTCGGGAAACGGCCGGCAGGCTAACATCAATCCCCTTTTCTTTCAACTGGTTATAACGCCTTAGCGCTCTTTCCTCCGGGCTTGCGGTGAGAAAGACCTTCAGCACGGCATCCGGAAACACGACGCTCCCCATATCGCGGCCGTCGGCCACGAGACCGGGGGGCTGGGCGAACGCCCGCTGGCGCTTCATTAACGCCGTACGAACCAGCGGCAGAGAGGCCACTTTGGAGGCCGCAGCGCCATGTTCCTCGGTGCGTAGTTGGGCGGTCACGTCGGCGCCGCTGAGAAAGACCTGCTCCGCGTCCTGGGCGGAGGAGAACTCGACGACCATGTCAGCGGCCGTTGCCTCCAGGCCCTCCTGATCATCGAGCGCGATGGATTGTCGGGCGGCAGCCAGCGCGACGAGCCGGTACAGCGCGCCGCTGTCCAGTAGATGCCAACCCAGATTTCGAGCCAGGCCACGGCTGATAGTCCCTTTGCCCGAGCCCGTCGGGCCGTCGATCGCGATTACGGGCACTGAATCAGTCATGCGCGATGTCTGCGGTCGCCTCCAGCCGAAGGCCACTCTGCGATGCCGTTGTCAGGAAGTCAGGGAAGGACGTGGCGACCTGGCCCGTACCCAGTATTTCGATAGGCTCCCGCGCCCGCAGGCTCGCCATCGCGAACGCCATCGCGATTCGATGATCGCCGTGGCTCTCGACACTCCCGCCCAGCAACTCGCTCCCTTCGATCGTCAGACCGTCCGGCTGCTCGTCGACGGTAACGCCCAGCGTCCGAAGACCTGCTGCCATGACAGCTAGGCGGTCGCTCTCCTTATGGCGCAGTTCTCCAGCACCGGTTACGACCGTTCGCCCGTCTGCAGCGGTGGCCGCGACGAACAATACCGGTAACTCATCGATGCTCAGTGCGACCAGTTCCGCGCCGATCTCGACGCCGTGCAGCTCACTCTGCTCGACATAGATGTCGGCAAGTGGCTCAGCGCCACATCGTCGTTCGTTCCTGAGCTCGATGTGTCCGCCCATGTTCCTCAGAATCGTCAGCAACCCGGTTCGGGTCGGATTGACTCCGACTGCCGGCAGCAACAGGCCGTCGGCAGCTCCGAGCACACCCGCGACGATGAAAAACGCGGCGGAAGAAAAGTCACCCGGGATCTCGATCGGCGTGCCGGTCAGCGTTGTGGGCCCGGCCACTGAAACAATGTAGTCCGACTCCTGCTCCAGCCGAACGCCCATGGTCAGAAGCATCCGCTCGGTATGATCGCGACTCGGAGCGGGTGACCTGACTGTCGTGCGCCCGTCAGCCCATAGGCCCGCTAACAAGATTGCCGACTTCATCTGTGCGCTAGCGACCGGCAGCGTGTAGTCGACGCCTTGGAGCGGCCTCGCGCCTTGAATGCGGACAGGCGCCCTCCCCTGATCCGTCGCAATCCGAGCGCCCATTGCGCGCAGAGGCTCAGCGACGCGTTCCATCGGTCTCTGTCGCAAGGACTCGTCGCCGGTCACTACTGAATCAAACGGCTGAGCAGCCAGCAGGCCCATCAACAACCGCATCGTGGTGCCCGAGTTACCCAGATCCAATGGCGCGTCGGGCGCGGTGAGTCCGTCGGGACCCACGCCTATCACGGTCATCTGTGGGTCTTCGTCGACCGTCACGCCCATCGCACGCACCGCCGCCAGCGTGGCGAGGCAGTCGTCGCTTTGGAGAAAGCCCGAGATCGTGGTCGTCCCCTCGGCAACGGCGCCCAGTAACAGGGCCCGGTGCGAAATCGATTTATCGCCGGGGATAGCGACGGTGCCACCCACCCGTTCGATTGGATGAGCGAGATAGGCCTCTCGAGGAGGATCTAGAGGATGCTGCAGCACGCGACGGAGGCCCGGCCCTTCTTAGAGAATGGCCTTGGGGTAGGCTCCCAGGACGCGAAACAAGTTTGCTTGCGCTTCGACTTCCTGAAGCGCCTTGCTCACGTTGTCATCCTCGGCATGGCCACCGATATCGACAAAAAATACGTAGTCCCACTTTCGTCGCCTGGACGGTCGGGATTCGATTCGTGTCATGCTGATATCGTAACGCGCGAGCGGATCCAGCAGGTGATGCAGAACACCGGGTCCTTCGGTACCGCTGGCGGACAACAGCAACGAGGTCTTGTCATCCCCGCTCGGCGGGAAGAGCTTACGACCGATGACCAGGAAGCGAGTCGTGTTATCGAAGTGATCCTCGATGTTCGCAAATAATATGCCTAGTTGGTAGACCTCCGCTGCGGCATCGCCGGCGATAGCGGCGGTACCGTCTTCGTCGCGCGCGCGACGTGCGGCTTCCGCATTGCTCCCAACCGGAATCGTCTCGACACCGGGCAAGGACTGCGCCAGCCACGCGCGACATTGCGCCAGCGACTGCGCATGGGAACAGACCCGCTTTATTTGGCCGATCTCCGTCATTCGGCCCATGAGGTGCTGACAGATTCGCAGCTCCACTTCACCGCAAATCTTGAGTGGCGAGGTTAAAAACATGTCCAGCGTGCTATTGACCGTGCCCTCAGTCGAATTCTCCACGGGAACGGTACCGAAATAGGCCACGCCGGCCTCGACCTCGTGGAAGACTTCCTCGATCGTCTGCAACGGCAATGCGCGTACGGAGTGGCCGAAATGTTTGAGGACGGCGGACTGGGTGAATGTCCCTTCCGGGCCCAGGAACGCGACCTTCAAAGGATCTTCCTGCGCGAGGCAGGCTGACATGAGTTCTCTGAATACGCGGACCAGCTCTTCGTCTCGCAACGGTCCGTCGTTGCGTTTCACGACATCGCGCAGTACCTGAGCTTCTCGCTCCGGTCGATAGAAGTCCACCGTATCAATCAGCCCTTTGGCGGCTCCGATCTCCTGCGCGCAGCGAGCGCGGTCCGCGATCAGGGTCTGAATCTCGGCGTCGATTGTATCGATTCGTTGCCGCAGCCGCTCCAGCGCAGCGGCATTGTCAGAACCGGCTTTTTCATTCATGACCCAATACTTCTTTTGAGATGTACCAGCAGCCTGCTAGTCGATGACGGGTAGAACTCTTAGCGAGAGTATGCCATCGATGGCGCGTATCCGCTGCAGGGTTTTCGCACTCGCCGGCCCGTCCAAATCCACGAGCGTGTGCGCAACATCGCTTCTCGAAACGTTCAGCAGATCCGCTATATTGATGCCCTCTTCCGCCAGAGCGGTCGATACCTGACCGACCATGTTCGGGACATTTGCATTCGTGATCGCGAGACGGTGCGGTCGAGTACGTCGTAGCACCGCTTCGGGGAGATTCACGGAATGGCGAATGTTGCCGTTCTCCAGGAACTCCCGGAGATTATTAGCCACCATGACGGCGCTGTTCTCCTCCGCTTCTCGCGTCGAAGCGCCGAGATGAGGCAGGCAGGTGACGCGGTCATGGCCAATTAGCGCCCGCGACGGGAAATCGGTGACGTAGGCGCTGATTGCGCCGGCGTCGATGGCCGCAACCAGCGCTTCCTCATCGATGATGCCCTCGCGCGCGAAATTCAA
>JAZFYK010000049.1:0-4786 GCA_036443505.1 Gammaproteobacteria bacterium
CCGAGAAAGACGAGAACCGCGATGTTGAGGCCGACGATATAGCCGACGCTGACCAACGCGGGCGAGAGATTCATGCCAGCGTACGCGATCGTGCTCGAGCCGACGTAGGTGGCCGCTTGCGCGGTACCGGCCCACAGGCGTAGACCGGTCTCCGCTAATTTGGTCAGCGCGCCTAAGAGCGCCGCCACGCCCAGGAACTTCGCCCCCTGGCTCGGCGACTCGCCGACTCTCAGGACTTCCGCGGTCGCGGCGCCCTCGGGATAGGCCAGTTGTTCCTCTACGATGAGCGAACGCCGCAGCGGAATCGTAAACAACACGCCTAAGAGTCCCCCGAGCCCGGCGATGATGCTGACCCAGGCATACTCGAACACGTCCCAGTAACCGAGAATGATCAACGCCGGCAGCGTGAAAATGACGCCGGCCGCCAACGATTCACCGGCGGACGCGGCCGTTTGCACGATGTTGTTCTCCAGGATATTGGAGTTCTTGAATAGCTTCAGGATGGCCATGGAGATGACCGCGGCCGGAATGGATGCCGAGACCGTCAGGCCGGCGAAGAGGCCGAGATAAGAGTTGGCTCCGGCCAGCACCATCGACAAGACCAGGCCGAGCACGATCGCCTTGAGGGTTAACTGTGGCAGGGGCGTGACGGCGGCCATGCGGGCACCTCCAGTGTCTATTCGTCTTGTTCGATTGTTGGAGCTTTGAGCGAGACTAGCGGCTGCATTGCGTGAACACCAGCCGGTTCAATCCGCGCCGCTCATCAGGCGTTTGAGCGGCTTCGCCAGGAACGCCAACAACACGCCGGACCCGACGGTCGTCAATACGATCTGCAGATACAGGCGAGGCATCTCATCGAGCGCATCGGCCCTGAACTCGCCCGCGAGCAGCCCGGCGAGAATGCTCCCGAGTGACGCGGCCAGGAACCACACGCCCATCATCTGCCCGACAAAGCGGCGCGGCGCGAGCTTGGTCACGGAGCTTAAGCCGACGGGGCTCAAGGCCAGCTCACCCATGGTATGTAATAGATAAGTAAACAGCAGCCAGGTCGGGAGGACCTGTTGTCCCTCGGCCACCAGGGCCGCGGCGCCGATCATGACGGCAAACCCTAGGCCTAAGATAATCAGTCCTACCGCGAACTTCAGGGGTGTCGACGGGTCGAGATGGCGACGCGCCAGAGCCACCCAGAGCATGGAGTAGATCGGCGCGAGAATAATAATGAACACCGGGTTCAGCGATTGAAACCAACTCGCCGGTATCTCGAAGCCACCGAACTCGCGGATCGTGTAGCGCTCGGCGAAGAGATTCAACGACGACCCCGCCTGCTCGAAACCGGACCAGAACATCGCGGCGGCGAAGAACAGCACGATGATGACAATCACCCTGCCCCGTTCGTCTCGCGTCAGGCGCCCAAGCAACAAGATGTAGCCGAAGTAGACAAAGGCCAGCGCGACGATCGCGTAAGTGCTGCTTTGCGCCAGCGCGACGGGGTCGAGATTTACGGTTCCCGTCAGGCCGGCAACGAGTAAGCCCGCCACCAACAACAGGATTGCCAGGATCCCGCCCCAGGCCTTGCGCCGATACGCCGCATCGCCGCCATCCGTAGCCGGTGGCGCGAGCCCGGCATCGCCGAGCTGCGACTGGGTGAGCTTGAATTGAATGAGCCCGAAGAGCATGCCGACGCCGGCGACGCCGAAACCGTAGTGCCAGTTATCCTGAGCGAGCCAGCCGCAGACCAGAGGACCGAGCGCCGCACCGATATTGATACCCATGTAGAAAATCGTGAAGCCGCCATCGCGCCGCGGATCGCCGGGCGGATAGAACTCGCCGACGATCGCGCTGATATTCGGCTTCAGCAGACCGGTCCCCAACGCGACCAGAATTAAGCCTAAGAAGAAGGTGGCCACGCTCGGAATCGCCAGCACGAAGTGACCGCTCATGATGATGATGCCGCCGAACCAGACGGCGCGTTGCGCGCCGATGAGCCGATCGGCGATCCAGCCGCCAGGTAAGCAGAGCATATAGACCGCGGCCGTATACAGGCCGTAGATCGCCGTCGCCGTCTGATCAGAGTAGCCCAGGCCGCCTTCCTCGAGCGACTCGACCATAAACAGCACGAGCAGGGCACGCATGCCGTAGTAGCTGAAGCGCTCCCACATCTCGGTCGTCGCTAGAGTAATCAGACCCCGTGGATGGCCCAGCGCCCCGGGCCGTCCGGCAGCGACGGCTGCTACTTCATCACTCATGGATTGTCCTCGTTGGTTAGTCGCCCCCACCCTCGGTACCGATCTCGACGTCTTCCTCATCGGCGCCGGTTGCGGATGGACCGAATAGGCGGGCCAGCAGCAGACCGATCTCGTAGAGCAGGTAAACGGGTACGGCCAATAGGGTTTGCGAGATTGCGTCCGGCGGCGTCAGCAACATCCCGGCCACGAACGCGCCCAGGAATACGTAGGCGCGGGCGCGCCTCAACGTCTTGAGCGGCACGAGTCCGCTCCAGACCAGCATCAGTGTCGCGATCGGCACTTCGAACGCGATACCGAAGGCGAAGAACAGCGTCAGGATGAAGTCCAGATAGGAGTTGATGTCGGTCATCATCGTGACGCCTTCAGGCGCCGCGGCGGCGAAGAATCCGAACATCAATGGAAAAACGACGAAATAGGCGAATGCCACGCCCGCGTAGAACAGGACGATGCTCGACAGGAGCAGCGGAAATGCGAAACGTTTCTCCTTGAGATAGAGCCCCGGCGCGACGAAGTGCCACACCTGAGTCAACACCACCGGCATCGCGAGAAACAACGCGACGAAGAGACTCATCTTGAACGGCGTAAGAAACGGCGATGCGACCTGCGTCGCGATCATCGTGGCGCCCTCAGGAAGTCTCTCCATGAGCGGCGTGGCGATCAGCGTAAATATTCTCTGGGAGAACGGGACCAGGCAGACGAAGATGATCAGTATCGAAGCCGCGGCTTTAAAAAGCCGGGAGCGCAGCTCTATCAGGTGTGAGACCAGCGAGCCTTCCGCCAGTGATTCTTCCTCGTCCTCGCCGGGGCTATCAGTGTCGGGTTTCATGAACCGCCGGCCGGCTTGTCGGTGTCTTGTTCGGCGTCTTTCTCCTCCGCAGGCGCCGATTCCGGCTCGGCCACCGGCGCTTCTTCGGGAGCCGGGCGTTCTTCGGCCGCAGAGCTTGCGTCAGGCTCCGCCGGCCGAGGTCGATTCACGGGCTTGAAGGGCTTCGGCTTTCGTCTTGGCGGAGGCGGTGGCGACTCGGCGGACGCGATTTCCTTCTCCAGCTGGTGGCGAAGACTGCTCGCCGTGCGCCGCGCCCGTCCAATCCAGCGGCCGATCTGACTGGCCACACGCGGCATGCGTTCGGGGCCTAAGATCATCAGGCCCACGCCGAATATCAGTACGAGTTCCCAGAAACCGACGTCGAACATCTAGCCTAGCTACTTTCGCTGCTACTTTCGCTCTTGTCCTTCTGCTCGGCAAACTCCGCGTCGGGTGTACCTTGTTCTAGACGTTCTTGTTCGTCTTCGCTGTCTTTGTCATCCGTATCCATGGCCTTACGAAAACTCTTCAGCGCGCCACCCAGATCACCGCCGATCGACCTCAGCTTCTTCGTACCAAAGACCATCACAACAATGAGCAGAACGATAAGCAGCTGCCACATGCTTATCCCACCTAATCCCATCTCAACTCTCCAACGTCATTTCGAACCGCTAATGATACGCGAAAGCTCGAAGATAGCGCTTCGCGCCTATCCGGTCGGGGTCACACGCAGCCAAAAGGTGACTGGGCCCTCGTTCGACAAGTTCACCTGCATCATAGCGCCGAACCGGCCGCTGGCGACCGCAATCTCGCTGCTCTCCGCCAGGCGCACGAGGCCCTCGAACAACTCCTGGCCCTGTTCGGGCCCCGCGGCCCGTGAGAACCCCGGCCGGTTGCCCTTGGCCGTATCTGCGGCCAGCGTGAACTGCGGGACGAGCAGCAGTTCGCCGCCGACATCATGGACACTGAGGTTCATCCGCCCCTCGTCATCGGCGAAGACCCGGAATGCCAGCAGCCGCTCCAACAATCTAGCGGCTTCCCGGTCCGTGTCGCCACGCTCCACGCCCACGAGGACCGCAAGCCCCAGGCCGATGTGGGCGATGGACTCGCCGTCCACGACGACATCCGCATGGCTCACTCGCTGTAGCAGGCCGATCATCGACGCTCCTTGACCGGCGCCTACTTTGACCGACCGGGACCAGCGCGGCAAGCAGCGGCGCGCGGCCTTTGTCGCCGGATCGACACCATTCAGCGCGCCCACTTCCTGGCAAGCCATGCCATAGTGGGCCCGGGTGACCGACCGGTAGCACACAGCAGGGACGCCGTGTGGGGAGCTCCGGGCGCCCACTACGCCTTTTCGTTGGTATTTTCCCACTTATCTGTCACGGGACGACATATTTGGATATTTATTCCCACTATTTAATTAAATACGTAGATATGGGAACAATACGACGAATCTGGCCTGAGCCGTGCTGATTGTGGGGTTCGATATCGAGACTAGGCGCTGGCGGGCCAGTCTGGTATTAGTGTCGGCCCTCCGACGGAGAAGGGCTCGCCCGAATGAAACGACGGGAATTTATCACGGGAGTGGGGGGCGGCGCGGCGCTCGCCGCCTGCACGCCACAGAATCAGGGCGGTATCCCCACCACCGATAGCCGGGAGCGGTTCTCCTGGAAGATGGTCACGACCTGGCCGCCAAACTTTCCGGGGCTTGGGACCGGCGCCAACACGCTCG
>JAZFYK010000050.1:0-4268 GCA_036443505.1 Gammaproteobacteria bacterium
CCACCGGAGCTCAGCTTGATCAGAACGTCTCCCTTTTGGAACCGCGCCATTCGATGAGGCTTCACTTTGCTCAGTTGGTCGCCACGCTTGAGAAACGTGCGGCAAGGCGGGGTTGGGTGCCCGCCCAGAACGCCCTGACCTAGCATTACATCGCCGTCCGAACTGCCGGTCGCCATACGCCCGTCGCTGCCTTCGTTTAGCGCCCGCCAATCGACTCCGCCGCCACCGCGCCATTTTCCGGCGCCCATGAAGTCGGTCACGACCTCGAGATTAAGTATTCGCCACGGATAACGGATTTCCGCTTCTTCGACATTGCCGCGAGTGACGGAACCGAGAGTGCCAAACGCGAGCGGACCGGTCGGGCCATCGTGGCCCCACACTGCGCCGGCACTGCCGTCATAATCGAACATCGTGCGTACGTACGGCTTGCCGGTGCGCAGATCGGTGGCGAACGAATAGTCGCCGCGATGCTTCCCCCACGCCGCCATCGCCCGCTCTGGATTGGCTTTAGCCAAAGCTTGGGTCACAGCCTCCATGATCTGGAGCCCGACATTCACCGGCGACGCACCAACGGTGGCCGGGTATTGTGCGTTCGTAACGTTGCCGGGCGGCGCGATGACCGTCATCGGGCGCAATGACCCCTCATTATGGAAGTCGGCCAGCGCGGGATCGAACAGCAGAATCGCAGCTCCGACCGCAGTTCCGTATGTCGACGCGTAGGGCGAGTTGACGTAGCCCTGTCGTTGCCCGTCACTGCGCGAGAAGTCGATGGTCAGCTCGTCGCCGTCGATGGTGACGTCCACCCGGATCCAGACCGGTTCGTCGAGCACCGTGCCGTCGTCGTCGGTCGCCGATTCGCCCGTATAGGTGCCGTCTGGAATAGCCGCAATTTCCGCACGAACCGCACGCTCGGTGCGCTCGATCATCTGTTCGATACAGCCAATGACGGTGTCGCGGCCATAGCGTTTGAGCAGATCGATCGTGCGATCCTCGGCCAGCTTCGTTGCGGCAATCATCGAATAATTGTCTTGACGCACACCATCACGAAAGCGGACGTTGTTCCATATCAGCTCGAGTACGTCGGTACGTTCCCTGCCGCGGTCGAAAACCTTGATCGGCGGAATACACAAACCCTCCGCGTGAATGTCATAGCCATCGGGGAAGTAGCCACCGGGGAAGGATCCTCCAGTGTCCGTTTGGTGGCCGCGTACCAGCGTGATGAACAGCAGCTCGTCCTCCCAGAAGATCGGGCGGAAAAATCCCCAGTCGGGCAAGTGGGGGGTGTGCCCGCCGTGATAGGGGTCGTTAGTCAGGATGATATCGCCAGGATGCAGGTCGTCGCCGAACCGCTCGTGCAGATCCTTAATTGCGAAGCCGGTCCCGAGAAACTGGTTCAACAGACCTTCGGGCATCGCGACCGTTTGCCCGTCCGCGAGCCATATGCCGACAGAAACATCCTTGAGCTGAGCCATGAGGTAGCTCTGCGCGGTCCGTTCCATGAGGTGTCGCATCTCCCGGCACGTCGTCTGAAACGAGTGCCAGACTGTCGACAGTGTGATCGGGTCCATTTTAACGTCAGTGGTTGCCATGCTTGCCTTCGTTGCCATGCTTGCCTCCTTCACGCTTGACTGTGGGCTGTAACCTACGCCGCGGCAGTCGCAACTTGTTGTAACGACGAGCTGATGACGAGGTGGCCGTGAGGATCGATTTGGCAGGTCGAACCTGCACCGACAAACACGGTCGTTGTCGTATCGTCGATCAGAGCGGGGCCAAGGATCCGGTGTCCCGGTTGGAGTCGGTCGCCGTCGTAGACACGCACGTTCACGCGCTCATCTGCGAGCAGACAGCTTCGCGTGCCGCGTCGAGCCTGCTCGATATCGCCCGGCTTCGCACTTGTCCCAAGCAATTCGAAGCGGCGCCGCGGTCGAGTCACCTTCAGGTAGAAGGTCAGGAATTCCACCGGCTGCTCGGGTAGCGAATAGCCATACAACTTCTCGTATTGCTCGTTAAATCGGCGCACCAGTTCATCGAGCGAGTCCTGTGAGACCGGTTCACTCGGAAGTTCTATCTCCACCTCGTGAAATTGACCCGTATAACGCATATCGACAGTCTGATAAAACTCGAGGGCGCCCTCGCCGACCGCGATCTCGGCGAATGCCGCCTCCGCTTCACTACGCATCTCGTCGTAGATCTGCTCAACCTCGCCAGGGTCGATGCGCTCGAGGTCCCGGAATCGAGTGCGCGCGTACTGCTGACCGAGATCCATCGTGAACATGCCGAACGCACTCATCAGGGCCGAGCTTCCGGGGACGATGACCTCCGGGATCGACAGGCGCTCTGCGATCGCCGCAGCATGGATACCTCCGGCCCCGCCGCCGGCTACCAGGGCAAAGTCACGGACGTCGTAACCCTGCTTCGTACAAACCTCCGTGATCTGGTCGGCTATTATTGAGTTGACGGTCTCGAATATCGCCCGGGCGGTTTCGTCCACCGAGAGCCCGATGGCGACGCCAACGGGCTCCAGCGCCTTCCTGGCCCTGTCGAGGTCCAGTTCGATCTCGCCACCGAGAAAGTAATCGGCCGGAACATAGCCCAACACCAGGTCTGCGTCCGTCACCGTGGGTTCATTGCCCTGGCCATAGGCGGCAGGACCCGGATCAGCCCCCGCACTCATCGGACCGACACGCAACAACCCAAGCTGGTCAATCCAGGCAATCGAACCACCGCCGGCGCCGATACTGACCACGTCGACCATCTTGATCGCGACGCGTTCCTCACCGACCCAGGCTTCGTTCGTTGTGGGAACCTCTGCGTCGCGAATGACAGATACATCGAGACTCGTGCCGCCCATGTCGAATGAGAGCAGATCGCGGTGCCCGTGCTGTGTTCCGATGCGGACTGCCGCTGACGGTGCCGCGGCGGGACCGGAGCCGAGCAGGTAGATCGCGCGGTCCAGGCACTGGTCGACTACCTGGACCAGGCCGTTTGCAAGCATGAGTAACAGAGTGCCGCCAAAGCCGCGTTCCTTCAGGCGCGCCTCCAGTGCCGTAAGATATTTGGTCAGAGCCGGTCCGATATGCGCGCTGACGACGGTCGAGGAAAATCGCTCGAACTCCTGCCACGTCGGAATGATTTCGTGCGAGGCCGTAACGTATATCCCGTCGATTTCGGACACGATTTCCTTCGCCCGGAGCTCATTGGTGGAATTGGCGTAGGAATGCAGGAAACCGATAGCGATCGCCTCACAACCGTCGTCCACGAGTCGCTTGGCCGCGTCACGCACACCGGCTTCATCCAACGGTTCAATGATCTCGCCGGTGTACAAGGTTCGCTCCGACACGCCAAGGCGCCGACGCCTCGGAACGAGAGGACGGTACGGCTCGATGAATTGGTCGAACATCGATCCATGCAGGTTCTTGATCCCGCGGCGGATCTCAATGACATCACGGAATCCTTTGGTGGTGATGAGACCGACCTGGGCGCCCTGGCCGGTGAGGAGAATATTGATGCCGAGAGTCGTACCGTGCACGATTAATTCAACGTCGGCGAGAAACTGCTCCAGGTCTTCACCGTGGGCGCCCGCTGCTTTGTCCAACGCGTCGAACAGTCCACGCGCCAGATCGTCCGGCGTCGACGAGGCTTTGAACTTACGGAGCTCCCCTGATTCTTCCATGACCAGGCAGTCGGTGAAGGTTCCACCGACATCGATCGTCAGCTGTTTCATCGCATCCTTTCCTCTACGTCAGTGCTGTAATTCTTTCATCAGCAAGTTTAGCAGCTTCTCGCGATCCTCCGGGCGCGCCAGCAGTATCGGTGCCGCATGCAGTAAATTCTGGGTTTTCGGCTATTCGATCGACCGCAGGTACTCGTGGATGTCTTCTAGGATTTCATCGCTCAGGACGTTCGGTGAGTAGGCCGGCATGGTGCCGTACGGGCGCCGCAGTATCGCGGCGAAAGCATCCAATGGTAACGCCGTCGGTGCAATTCGCGGCCCGCTAATCAGTCCTCCTTGTCCTTCGTAACCGTGGCATTGATAGCAGCCATATTTAATATATAGATCGCGACCTTCCCGGGCCGTATTATTGCTTTCATCAGCCTGCACAGCCGTGGCAACACTCGCCATCGCGGCGGAGAGCAGTAACGCTGTTAGAAGCACCCTATGGGCGTCAACGACTCGCCGATGCTTGTCCCTCACGCTCATCTTGTTATCGCGGTTGACATATGACGTCAACAAGTGCCGGCTCGCCTTGCTCCACGACGTCGAGTGC
>JAZFYK010000051.1:0-13299 GCA_036443505.1 Gammaproteobacteria bacterium
TTCTTTCTATATTTCCGGCGACAACGCCTGGCACATTGTGGTCGGCACGTTTGCGACAGTGACGTTCGGGATACTGCCCAAGACCCTCTCGTTCTGGGTGCGAACGGAAAATTCAACGGATGTCAGCGACATTGAGTTTCTGGATGAGGTCGGGGCGTTGATCATGTCCGTAACGCCGACGAATGCCTACACGCAGATATTTGTAAGCCGCACAGCGGCCGAGACTTCGATCGGATCGATGGTCGTAACCAGCACGAGTGGTGGCGATGTCGTGATCGACGACCTCGCGTTCGGCTACCTCAGCACGACCGACGACATCGACTGCCTGGTTGCGGAGACTCTGGAGTTTGTCTGCGCCGTGAGCGACGCGACCACGAGTGCTTTTCTCGCCGGTGCTCAGGGCACCGTGCAGGTCAATGGTTCTCAGGTGACGGGAGCCGGAACGCTCCATGCGGTACCGGGCACGACGCTTGTCGATGGATCGACAGTCGCAAATCTGACTATCATCGGCACGGTCAGCGAAGGCGTTTCCCTTAACCTGACGATCGCCGCCGCCGGAATCTCGACTTCCGTCTCAACGACCTTTGACGCGATATACAACCGGGGCAGCGCTCTGGCAACCGTTGACGCTAATTATCCGACGTTCGACATCTTCGGGGATCCGGGTGCGTTTTCGGTTAACGCCCTCGGCGTAATCACCTTGTCGTCCATATCCGGATGCGTGGGCAATGGTCAGATCAGCATCATCAACGCCGCTTTCAATGCGTACGACGTAGCGCTGGATGTTGCCAGCTGCGGCCCGCTAAATGGTTCCTACAACGGCCTGGGTCTGACACGAGATTCGGCCGCGACCGATGACGTCTTTAGTTTCGGCCTGTTTACCACTCTGTCCGTAATACTCGGCGAGCCGACCAGGTAGCTCCTCGTTTCTCCATGAATGGCTGCTTTTGCCATTAGCGGCCGTTCACTCTTCGCTCAGTCGGGTATCACCGCCACGGCTTCGACCTCTAGAATAAAGCGTGGATCGCTTGCCAGACGGACGATCTCGACCGACGTGCTTGCCGGGCGATGATCGTCACCCCAGTAACGGTTCATCACAGCATTAATCCTGTCTTGATTGTTGGCGACATCGACGATGAATCGGGTCACCTGAATGACATCGCTGAGTTGCCCGCCGGCCGCCTCCACCGTTATCTTTATCCGCTCCATTACCCTTTCGGCCTGAGCTTCGGCGCCGAAGTCCAGATGATCGAACTCGGTTGGATCATGTGGGTGACTATGAGGGACCGGCGCCCCGCTCGTGCCAGAGAGGAACAGGATGCTGCCGGAGCGTACGCGGATAGCGGACGTGAAGGGCATGTTCGCGCCCGCCGCGGGTTCGGTGCCCGGCAGGTGAATGTATTCATAGGGCTGACTGCCTGTCTCGCAGCCCGCAATCACCACCAGCGCGGCTACGACCAAGAGGCGGACACGATAACTGTTCCGTCGTGAAAATAGATCCATGTTGATTGCTCCTTGGCTAAGTAACATCATCAGCTCGTCCCTCCTTAGAGAGTACGCTCTCGTGAATAAACCCTACCTCTCGTCCCGTTACGGATACCGTGAATATCTTGTAACCTGCAGCGCGCAGGTTATTTATACATTCAGCAGTCTTCTCCATGCCAATTCCCGGAAATCTATGATGGAACTCAACGAGTAATTGTGAGGGTTTATGTGGCATGGCTAGCATGCTTTCGATGATTTCATACTCAGAACCCTCGACGTCCATCTTCAATAAATCGATGCGCTCGTGATTCAATTTGTCCATGATCGTCGGGAGGGAGTAACACGGCACTTCAATTGTCGCCGCGTCATTCGATGACTCCAGAACCGATGTCCACATTCCCGCAGATTTCTTTCCTCTCGAGTTAACTCTTTGAGCCATTCTAAGGACACCGTCGTTGCCGGACACAGCCCATTGATGAAACACGAATTGTCCTGGCAACTCTTGACTGGTTATCCACTCCATCGAAGTCGGCGTGGGATCGAATGCGTAGATCGTTAACCCGCAGACTTCGATTATCTCCAGATCGAAACGTACCTCGTCACCGACGCCGAGAGAGTACATGATGGAATCGGATCCCAGATGATTCTTGAAGTAAGTCCATGGCCCACATGCGTGTGTTTCGAGCACTACATCGGAACGAATCCACAAGTCTTGGCCGGAAATTCGCTTTAAGAAAAGTTTTATCCGCCAATAGTGAGGATGTACTCTCTTCGATAGTTTCACTATTTACCTCAGTGATAGTCCTCGCCCATTTCTATGCTAGCATCCTAGTAAATCAGGGACTTACCAGGTGTGACGATGATCGGAGGACGATTCCGAGTGACGTTGGTCGCGGGCGGCCTGGTCGTTAGCGGCCTGGCCGTCGCACAGATGTATCTCCCAGGCTCCGCCGAAGGAGTCCCGGGCGAGGAGTTGTATCAAGCCTGTGCATTCTGCCACGGCGCACAAGGCCAGGGCCGGCAACGACTCGATGCCCCCGCACTGGCAGGCATGGAAGCCTGGTACATTGAGCGGCAACTACAAAACTTCGATGGCGGCGTCCGCGGCACGCATGCTGCGGATCTCCCGGGCCGGCAGATGGGGCTCATCACCGGCATGCTGCGCAACGATGCTACGATCGAGAACGTCGCGGCATATATAGAGACACTGACTCCGGGCGGACCACTCGAATCAAGGCCCAATGGCGTGCTCTTCCCGCTGGAACGCCCGTTTACCTGGGAGTCACAGTACGCCGAGCTCAATGCGCCCGAACCCGGGGATGCAGATCGCGGGCAATCCACGTTTCAGGTGACCTGCGCGCTGTGCCATGGCGTGGACGGGCTGGGCAACGAAGCGCTCGGCGGTAACAAGCTGACCGATCTGCCGGACTGGTATCTGGCTCGTCAGATCAAGTATTTCAGAGACGGCATCAGGGGCAGCGGCTCAGGAGATATCTATGGTATGCAGATGGCCGCGATGGCTAAGCTATTGACGGACGACCAGGCGATTGCCGACATCAATGCTTATATCGATACGCTTTGAGTTTGCACCGAGAACGAATGACTCTGGACGTTCATATGAAGATAAAATTTGCTAACTGGCTCGTGGCGATCGTATTCAGCTCGACGTTACACGCTCAGACTCTTGCCGAAATGAAACTCATCTCGCCGTTGGAAGAAACGCGCGGCTGGTGCGTCGATCTGTTCGCCCATCTCACCGGCGGGCAACCGATCGGCGGTTTCCAGGGCCACAGCTGTTTTTCCTATGAGGGTAACGGTGTCACCGAAGATCAGGGCTTCGACCTCGAGCGACTCGAGGAGAGCGGTCAGATCCGGATCGTCTATTTCGACCGCTGCATGACCTTACACGAGCCGAATCCAGGGTCGTTCGTGGCTGCCGATCCTTGCAATGACGGTGAGGCGCAAGACTTCGAATTTCAGGCCGACGGCCAGATCGTGCCCATCAGCGCACCGGGTCTGTGCCTGACGATGGGAACCGACTCGGTGCCGGGCGGTGGCGGCAATCCCATTCACCTGATCCGCAGGCTGTCCTTCGAGATCTGCGAACTGGAAAGCGCAGAGCGCCAGCGTTGGGAGCTGAGAACGATGTACGAAGGACCCGAGACGGCGGTGTACGAACGGCCATATTAGAACTGCCCGATCTCTTAGAAACGTGATCACCGTGTTTTCCACGTAGTGGTTATAGAGCGTCGAGATCTGCTCGGCATCCTCTGTCGTCGCTGGTCGAATCATCTTTCTAGGGTCTGCGCTGAGCTGCGAGTAACGAGTGGCCGATGAGTAGTAATGCCACACCGGCGAAGGTCACGACCGTCAATGGAAGGCCTTCTAAAACCGACGAGATGCCGATCGCGACGATCGGCGAGAGCACGGCGACGTAAGCTCCGGCAACTGAGCCGACGATCGGCAGGATCTTCATGTACACGCCAAATGCGAGGACCGTGCCGACCAGGGATAGATAGCTGAGCCCCATCAGCCAGGTCGGGGTGATAGTCAGCGACCACGGCGCGCCGCTGATGAGCGCCCAGAGCAGAATCGCGGCAGTTCCGACCGCCGTGCCGTAGGCGTTTAAGACGAGCGGGCTCAATTCCGAAGACACCAGGCGAGTCGCGAGAACGTTGCCGAGGGCGACGAGGATTGCGGAGAAGAGGATCAGCGCCGCTCCCCATAATGCCGTACCCGACAAGCTCGCTCGTGCTAGCTCGGTGCTGAAAACCATGGCGATGCCGGTCACTCCGATGACAGCGGCAGCTACGACGACGAGTCGCGGACGCTCACCGTACAACAGCCACTCGACGAGAATGTTGAGTGGCACGAAGACGCTGAACAAAACGGCGACTATGCCGGAGGTCAGGTACTGGGCTCCGGCGTAGACTGCCAGATAGTTCAACCCGAAGAAGCAAATACCCTGAATGACTACCTGCCGCGCCTGGTAGGGGGTCAGTCGTAACGGCACGCGTAGAGCGCCGGCGATGGCGAAGAAGATGATCGAGGCCACGCCCATGCGGAACGCGACGCCTAAATGTGGCGAGGTGCCGTTGACCTGGGTATGGATACCGTACCAGGTCGTACCCCAGATCAAGACAACCAACAGATAGCCCAGCCCAACCCACCAGGTCTTTCGGGCGTTCATCGTTGAACGGATTTCAGTCGGGTTGGGCAATCGCCGGGCTATGGCTGAACGACGTCTATCTCATAAAGCCACGGCCAGTTCTTGCCCGTCACATACAGTCGGTCTGCATCGGCATCGTATGCAATACCGTTCAGGACGTCCTCGGACGCGCGCAGAGATGGCGGATACAACCCACTGAGGTCGATCCAGCCCAGCACCGCACCGGTCTCGGGTGAGATGCGCGCGATGCGGTCCTGATACCAGAGGTTGGCCCAGATCTCGCCGTTGACATATTCGAGCTCGTTCAGGCTGGTCACGGGCTCACCATCGACCTGTACACTCAGGTGCCTTACGACGTCGAATGTCTCCGGATCATGGAAGCGGATCGATGCCGAGCCGTCACTGACGATGAGGTGAGTCCCATCATGGGTCAGTCCCCAACCCTCGCCGTCGTAGCGATACGTTCCCACGCGATCGAAGGTCTCGACGTCATAGACTAATGCCACGTTGTTCTGCCAGGTCAGCTGATAGAGATGCCCGCCGAAGACCGTTATCCCTTCACCGAAATAGGAGTTACCCAATGTAATCATCTTCTCGACTCGGCCGGTAGCGAGTTCGACTCGTCGTAGTGTGGACTCGCCGTAGTGGCCGGTGCCCTCGTACAGCCGGCCGTCGTGAATGGCTAAGCCCTGTGTGAACGCAGCAGGCTCATGCGGAAAGGTGGCGACAATCTCGAAAGTCCAGAGTTCTGGCCCGCCGTTCGGAGCGAACTGAGCCCACGCCGTGACCACAATGATACCGGCGATCAGTAGCGCGCCTACGCCTGCGCGGGCGTTACGGGAATTCAACATCGTTCTCGGCAGAGCTACTCACGATTCGGCTAGTGTAGATTAAAGTCGATTACCGTTGTGGGGGCGGATCGGGGGACGACGAGCTATCTGAAGAATGTTGAAGTCGATTGACCGGCCGAACCGTGTTTAGGTAGGCTCCGCGTCAATCCTCTGTCCACCGGGAGACCCGAGATGCTCACACGACGCGCACTGCTCAAGGACACCGCCGCCGCCGGTACGGCTATGGCCTTGTTGCCCCGACTGCTCCAGGCGCAATCGGGCACGGAGATCATCAAGCGGGCGATCCCCTCCTCGGGTGAAGAACTGCCGATGGTGGGGCTGGGAAGCTCTGCCACGTTCTCCTCCATGGCCCGCGGAGAGGACGTGAGCGCGCTGCGCGAGGTCATGAGCGCCCTGATCGACAACGGCGGCAGCGTATTCGATACGGCGCCGGGCTACGGAGCCTCGGAGCAAGTTGCCGGTCGGATCGTCAATGAGCTCGGTGTCCAGGAGCAGGTATTCTGGGCCACGAAAGTCAATGTTCAGCGGCGGCGGAGCACGGAGCCCGTTGATCCTGCCGCCGCCATGGAGCAGATAGAACGGTCATTCGAGATTATCCAGAAGCCCGTTATCGATCTGATCCAGGTACACAATCTCGGTGACGTGCCCACCCAGCTCGGCATCTTGAAGGATCTCAAGGAGGAGGGCCGGGTGCGCTACATCGGCGTGACGGCAACAAATACACGCCGCTATCCGGAGCTCGAGCAGATCATACGTGACGAGCCGATAGATTTCGTGGGTCTCGACTACGCCGTGGACAATCGGGACGCCGCCGATATGCTCATGCCTCTCGCTCGAGACCACGGGGTCGGCGTCCTCGTGTACCTGCCGTTTGGCCGTAGCCGGCTGTGGAGCCGCGTGGCGGGGCAGACCGTTCCGGAGTGGGCGGAAGAATTCGACGCCAGCACCTGGGCGCAGTTCTTCCTCAAGTACATCGCCGCCAATCCCGCCGTCACGGTGATGACGCCGAGTACGAGCAAGCCCGTAAATATGGTGGATAACCTGGGCGGCGCCATCGGTCGACTCCCCGATACGGCCACGCGACGACGCATGGAGGAACTCGTCGACGCACTGCCCGCGGCCTAGCGGCAAAAACCGAGACATTCTACAGTTTCCGCCGCTTTCAGCGGGGGGCTGGTCTTACGGTGATCGCCCCGAAAAAATGTAGAATGTCCCTCCTAAGAACAAGAAGTCAGGAGACCGACATGAAGGGCCTATCCATCGCTGCCATCGTTGTTTCGGGACTCGCGCTCGCCGCGTGTCAGGGCGCGGACGACATGTCCGCGGAGGACTCGCCCCCGGTCGCGGGCCCGGTCGAGCAGGCACCACCGGTTGACGTATCGCCGGTCGCATCAGCCGAGCCGCGGACGACGACCCAGGCGTCGCAGCTCAGCGAGTCGAACTGGGCCGTACTATTCGCCGGCCACGATCTGACGAGCTTCGATCCGTTGGGCGACGCGCAATGGAATATTATCGACGACTACGTAGAAGCCGATGGCTACACGGGGAGCTTTCTAGTCAGCAAGGGCCAGTACGGTGATTTCCGTCTGCGCGTTGAATTCTGGCCGGGTTCGGGGGCCAACAGCGGTATCTTTATCCGCTGCGATGACCCCACCGCCGTCAGCGCGACGAACTGCTACGAGATAAACATTTTCGACACGAACGAAAATCCGGATAATCGAACCGGCTCGATCGTTAATCATCTCCCGCCGATGACTACCGTGGAAGCCGAGGAGCAATGGAATACCTACGAGATCGTCGCCGAAGGCTCACGCATCGTCGTGACCCTGAATGGCACGGTCACGGCAGAGCTCGAGGACGATACCCATCCCTCGGGGGCGTTCGCATTGCAGAATAACGGCGGCCTGATCAGATTCCGCGACGTTCGGCTGCAGCCGCTCTAGTCGTCCGAGTCCTGGTCACCGATCTCGGGCGCCCGCCATGCGAGGATCCCGAGGACGAACAGGATTATCACCACGCTGATCAACGGTGTCGCCGGCAGCCAGATCGGTAACTCGTCGAGGCTGTTGAACGGGCCGATAAACGGGGCGAGCATCGTACCCAGGCCCAGGCCGATCAGGATGCCGAATGCAAGCCGTGTCTGGTATCGCCAGGCGATGCCCCAAACGACCAGCAACGCAGCGAAAAAGGCAACACCCAACAGCATCATCTCGTCCTGATTTATTCGATTAAGTACGCGAAACGACCGGCGCGCCGGCAGCTACTGGTGCCCGGTGAACTCGGTCGTATCGGCGCCGAAGAAGTTCAGACGTGTCAGGACCGTATAGTCGCCTTCCACCGCCATCAGTCCGATCAGCACCAGCAAGAGCATCGGCGGCCCGATTATCGCGCATATCAGCGCCATCCGCTCCCACATCATGTGCATGAAGATGGCGACGATGAAGCCTGCCTTCAGGAGCATGAACGTGATGATCAAACCCCAGCGGAGATAACCCTCAAAGCCGATGTAGTCCACCATATAGGAGAGTGTGCTGAGGACGAACAGCAGCCCCCAGATCCAGAAATAGATGGCAAGTGGATGTTGTTGCCCTTCTGCGTGTGCCATTCCGTACCCTTACCAGAGATAGAAGAAGGCAAAGATGAAGACCCACACCAGGTCGACAAAGTGCCAATACAGGCCAGTGATCTCGATGATCTCGTAGCCGCGTTTCTCATAATCGCCGCGGAGAACTTTCATCGCGACGGTTGTTAAGTAGATCACGCCAGCCGACACGTGCAGACCATGGAAACCTGTGATCATGAAGAACGTCGCACCGAATTGCGGCGCCCCCATCGGGTTGCTCCAGGGCCGCACGCCTTCATCGACGATGAGTTTCGTCCACTCGAAAGCCTGCATACCGACAAACGACGCGCCCAATGCGGCGGTGATCAGCATGAGGGCAGCGGCCTTGGCCCGATCGCCGCGATAACCCATGTTGACCGCCATAGCCATCGTGCCGCTGCTGGTGATCAGGATGAACGTCATGATCGCGATCAGGATCAGCGGGATCGGCTCGCCGCCGAACGATAATGCGAAGACCTCGCTCGGATTCGGCCACGGAACACGCGTGGATGCGCGCACATGCATGTATCCAGTCAGGAAGCACGTAAAGATGAATGTGTCGCTGAGGAGGAAGATCCACATCATGGCCTTCCCCCAGGGGACGTGGAACGTCTGTTGCTCTCCAGCCCAATCCGAGGCTAGGCCACGAAGACCGGGAGCGAGACCGGGTTCCGCCGTCGTCGCGTCATGCGCCATATGACGTTACGTCCTTCTACGAAGTTGAGAGAAAATAGAAAAGAACCAACCAGACGAGCAGCAGGTAGTGCCAGTAAACCGAGCATAGCTGGACGCTCAGGCGCACTGCCGCGATCTGCTTCACATTGAACGACTCCAGGCCGTGCCAGACTCTCGATGTTGTTCTTGCCCAGACCCACAAGCCGCCGAGCAGGTGTAGTCCGTGCAGGCCTGTAGTCAGATAAAAGAATGCATCGGCTGGGTTCGTCACGAGAAAGAAACCGGCGGCCGATAGCTGCTGCCACGCGAGGACCTGTCCAACGAGAAACACGATCGTGAAGACGCCGCCAGCGGTCAGGCTAGTTTTGACGCCGGCAAGGTTCTCGCGTTTCGCGGCGCCTCGCGCTAGCTGAAACGCGACGCTGCCAAGCACCAGAAAGATCGTGTTAATCCACAGCAGTTGCGGTGCCGGTAACGATCGCCAGTCTGGATAGGTAGCGCGCTCGGAGTACATGACGATAAATAACGAGAACAGGCTCGTGACGACGGCGAGGAAAATCCACAAGCCGACTCTCTCCGCTGGCACGCCCGAGGCGCCGTCCTGCAACTCGATCGGGCCCTTATCGATCCAGGGTTTCGCCCGGAGGCGGCTTACGAAGAAGACCCATAACAGTATGGCTCCGCCGAGGGCAACGAAGAGGCCGGTGGGGTTCACTCTCGATCTACTCCGGGGTCGTGATCTACTCCATGGTCGCGCTCGGCAATGACACGGACGTGCACCGGTTCCGTCTGTGGGAGGAAGTCCTGCTCCTCACCCGGGACGCTGTAGTCATATGCCCAGCGATGAACCTCGGGCAGCTTATCGCCCCAGTTGCCGTGCGCGGGCGGCGTGTCGGGGGTCTGCCACTCGAGCGTCGTGGCGCGCCAGGGGTTACCGTCGGCTTTCTCACCCTTGAACAGGCTCCAGACCACGTTGAACAGGAAAATAATCTGCGATGCGGCAACGATCAGGGCGGCGATCGTGATGCCGGCGTTCAAGTCCTGCACGGAGTCCGGCATGAAGTCGGTTGCGCCGTTTGCGTAGTAGCGGCGCGGCACGCCCAGGAACCCAAGGTAGTGCATCGGCAGGTAGATCGAGTAGGTGCCGAGCAGCGTGAGCCAGAAATGCCATTGACCTAAGGTGTTATTAAACATCCGCCCAGTCATCTTCGGGTACCAATGATAAATGGCGGCGAACAACACGAGCACCGGAGATACACCCATGACCATGTGAAAATGACCGACGACAAAATACGTGTCGGACAGCGGCAGATCGACGGTGACGTTACCAAGAAGCAGGCCCGTCAGGCCGCCGTGTGTGAAAGTAAAAATGAAGCCGATAGCGAACAACATCGGTACCGTCAAATGTATGTCGCCACGCCACAGCGTCAACACCCAGTTATACAGTTTCAATGCCGTCGGCACGGCAATGATCAATGTCGTGGTCGCGAAGAAGAAGCCGAAGTAGGGATTCATGCCGCTGACATACATGTGGTGCGCCCAGACGACGAAGCTCAGCGCGCCGATTGCGATGATGGCCCAGACCATCATGCGGTAGCCGAAGATATTTTTTCTCGCGTGTGTGGCGAGTACATCGGAGACCATGCCGAACGCCGGTAACGCGACGATGTAGACTTCCGGATGACCGAAGAACCAGAACAGATGCTGGAACAGAATCGGGCTGCCGCCCGAGTACGCGGACTCCTCTCCCATGGTCAGCATCTCCGGCATGAAGAAGCTCGTGCCGATGACTCTGTCCAACAGCAACATCGTGCCGCTGACGAGTAGGGCGGGGAAGGCTAAGAGGCCTAAGATCGTCGCGACGAAGATGCCCCAGACTGACAGGGGCAGTCGCATCAGCGTCATCCCGCGGGTACGGGCCTGTAGCACGGTCGTTACATAGTTCAGGCCGCCCATCGTGAACGCGACGATGAAAACGACCAGCGAGAGCAGCATTAAGACGATGCCCCCGTCGATGCCGGGTGTACCAGGCGAGATAGACTGAGGCGGATACAGTGTCCAGCCGGCGCCGGTCGGGCCGCCCGGCACGAAGAAGCTCGCAATCAGGATCAGCACCGAAAGCAGATAGACCCAGTAACTGAGCATGTTCATGTACGGGAACACCATGTCCCGGGCGCCGCACATCAGTGGAATCAGGTAGTTACCGAATCCGCCCAGGAACAGTGCGGTCAACAGATAGATGACCATGATCATGCCGTGCAGCGTCAGGAACTGGTAATAATTGACGGGATCGATGAATGAGATGGAATCCGGGAAGCCCAACTGCAATCTCATCATGCTCGACAGCACCATCCCCAGAAGCCCGACCGCGATGGCAGTCAGGCCGTACTGGATCGCGATGACTTTATGATCCTGGCTCCAGACGTACTTCGTGATAAAAGTCTGCGGATCGTGCAGAGGTTGATCTCGCTCGGCGATCGCGACGTATGCCATCAGAACTGCCTCCCGGCCGTCTTTTCGTAGTGCTGATTGGGGTTATGTTTCAATTTTTTATTAGAACAGTGCTCTAGGCATACTCGGCTACATACTGTTGAGGTAGGCGACCAGGTCATTGATGGCTTCGTCGTCGGGCAGAATATCCGCCATCATCGCCATCTGCTGACCGTAGGCATCGCCCGGATGAGTCCCACGGATTCCGGCCTGGTAATTCTTTAGCTGGGTGACCAGATACCAGTCGGTCATACCCGCGAGGCTCGGCGCATTCAGTGCCCAGATGCCCTGGCCATCGGCGCCGTGGCAGGCTGCGCAGGTCCGATACAACTTCTCGCCTCGCGCGGCATCGCCGGCAACTGTAACCGGCGACGGTTCCGACGGCAGCGTCTCTATGTAGGCAACGACATTAGCGATCGCCGTTTCGTCTGGTACGACAGCCATCATCGGGACCATCGTCGCACCGAAAATATCGCCTTCGTGCGTACCGCGCACGCCGTCCTTGAAGTACTGTAGTTGACGGCGAAGATACCAGGCCGGCTGACCCGTCACTTTGGGGGCATTCAGCGGCGGTACGCCCTGTCCGTCGGGTCCGTGGCAGGCCGCGCAGACCGTATAGATGACCTGGCCGGCGACCGGATCCCCCGCGGGCCGGGCCGTCAGCTCCGCGTAGGTTGGTTGGCTCGCAAGCCAGGCGTCGAAATCGCTGCGCTCCTCGACGATGATGGTTCCGCGCATCGTGTGATGCGCGAGGCCGCACAACTCCTCACAGAGAATCTCGTAGGTGCCGAGCACGGTCGGCGTAAACCATAGGTAGGTCACCATGGCCGGCATCATGTCCATCTTGACTCGGAACTGCGGCACGGCGAAGTCGTGCAGCACATCCTTCGAGCGGAGCAGCACTCTGGTCGGCTGGTCGAGCGGCAGGTGCAACACCGGGTTGGCGATGAGGATGTCATCCTGGCCGTCGGGATCCTCCGGATTTATCCCGAACGGATTGTTCTCGCTGATGTGCCGTATATCGACATCGCCCAGTGCACCGTCATCGCCCGGGAAGCGAAAACTCCAGTGCCACTGCTGACCCACGGCCTCGACGTCCATCGCATCGTCCGGCACTGTGACGAACTGACCCCAGACTATGAGGCCGGGCGCAAGCATCGCGGCGATGCCGATCGAAGTAATCACGGTAAGCCAAGTCTCGAGATTGGCGTTCTCCGGGTCGTAGTCTGCCTTCCGCCCCGGCTTATGCCGGAAGCGGAGCACGCAGTAGGCCAAGAAAAGATTGACCGCAACGAACACGATGCCCGTGACAATTAATGAGATATCGATCGTGGTATCGATAAGGTGCCAGTTCGACGCCAGTGGCGTCAGATACCATGGGCTCACGAAATGGAAAATTAACGTGCCCAGCACCAATAAGATGAGTACAACTGCTATGGGCATGCGCTAGAGGTCCTCGTATCTCGCTCGTCGGCGCCGACTCGGGAGTAACGCTGGGGTTATTCGATGATAAATTTGCCGTTCATCAACACGAAATGGCCCGGGAAGGTACAGAAGAAAGTGTAGTCGCCCCCGGGCTCCAATCCAGATAGATTGAAAGTCACCGTGCTCTGCTCGCCGCCGCCGATGAGTTCGGTCTCGGCGATGACGCGGGGATCGCCGGCGGGCATGTAGCCCGGTGGGCCCGCAGCCTGCCCGGTCGCCGCGACGGGCATGTAGTCGGCCGTCGTCGTTAGTACCCAGTTGTGGCCCATGACATTCGCGGGGAGTGTGCCCGTGTGTATCAGGGTGACCGTCACTTCCTCGCAGTCGGCGCTCACGCGCATCTCGGCGAGGTTGAATTGAAGCAGGTCATTTCCCTCGATGGTCTGGGTACACTCCTGACTCCACGCGGTTCCACACAGCATCCACCCTGCCAGTGCGAAAATGGCAAAACTGCTCTTCATTCGATTATGACTCCGATCCCGGAGACCCGGGATTTCAGCGGCCAGCATGTTAGCAGAACCGTGCATCAGAGGTAATGGCCC
>JAZFYK010000052.1:0-6009 GCA_036443505.1 Gammaproteobacteria bacterium
GCGCGTCCGTTCTTGGGCCTCGGACGATGCGCAGCTTGACAAGGAGGAGATGAGCGTCATCAAGAGCACCCCGGCGGAGAGGAGGGCACGGCCACCTGTCACCGCGTGAGCGCTCTTGTGGTGAAGATATCTTCGCTGAGGTTGCTTCTCGGTTTGCCGGTCTTCGGGTGAGTGTGGCGATGCAAACTCACTTGCTGGCCGCTGATGTCAAGCAGCGTGCGCTTGCCGGTCTGGTGGTTAGACATGTCCAGGCGCATCGCGCGCCAGAAGCGGTTGTGGAAGAGCTTCCAGTCGCTCGCCTTTCGCGTCTTGAGCAGGCGGCCGGCCTTGTCGTAGTACTCGATGCGCTCATGCCGCCAGTGCTCCCTGTGGACGTAGAGGACGATGCGGCTGTAGCCGGTGTCTTTGTAGGTTGGTGTGGCCGAGAGTTTGTAGACCGGCACACGGTCCTTACCACGCTTGAGAGTCGTCTCCTCCACGAAACGCCACACGTACTCGCTCGGGTCGATGCTGCCAAGGTCCTCGTAGGTGAACTCGGTGCCTTGGAAGCTAGCCGTGTTATTGGCGCCGGCGATTCGCCGCGTGCGCTTGCTCGCCGGCAACCAGAGCCAGTTGTCGTCTGAGCTGCCGGGGTTCTCGAAAGTCAGTGCGGCTACACCGGCCAGCTCCGCGGGCTTGAGGAACTTGATGATGATTTTGTCGCCAGCCCCCTTCTCCCTGTGCTCGTAGACCATCCGCGCGAAGGAACGGGTGACCGAATCGCCCGACGCGTCGAACAGTGTCATCTGTCCCTTGAGGATCTCGTCCTTCCATCCGGTGTCGTAGAGTTCGGCGTACTCAGCAAGCTGACGGCCGTAGACGTGCGGATCCTCCTTGGTGAAGTTCGGCAGCGCGGGGATCGGCGGGTCTGGCTCGGCCTTGTCTTGAGCAAGGGCCGGCCACGTAACGCACGCGAGAACGAGGGTGAATAGGAACTTGATCTTCATGGTTAACTCCTCGGCAGCGCGAGAGACACCTGGGGGTTTCCTTCTTGGGGGACGGTGGCCTCGCTATTGGTGGAACCTCCCATGAAGCTGAGAACTGCAGGTGTCACGATGAGGTCGGAGATCCACGCGAGCGCGATCGTGACGGTGACGAGCATGCCGAGCAGGACATTCGGTGAGAAGGCCGAGAACAACATCGTGGAGAAGCCGGTGAACAGCACAATGGTTGTGATGGTGATCGGGGGGCCTACGTGTTGAAGCGTGTAGGCAACCCGCCCTTTCGGAGTCGTCGCGTGCTTCGCAGACTCCCTGAATTGCGCGATGAGGTGGATCGAGTCGTCCACGCACACACCCAGGGCGATCGCTGAAACGAACGCGGCCGGGCCATCTAAAGGCACCCCGAGGAAGCCAAAGACGCTGAGTGGCGCAACGATCGGCAGGACGTTGGGAAGCATGCTCACCAATCCCAGCCGCACAGAACGAAAGACGATGCCGATGAGGATCGTGATCGCGAGCAGGGCGAGGAGCATCGCCGTGATGAACTCCGTCGCGACCATCGTGCCGGTCAGGGCGTGCAGCACCGTTCGCCCGGAAACAGACATCTCCAACATGCCGGCTTGTTCCTGTCCCACCTGAGAGGACACGGTGAGCGTCGGGAATTCCTTTCCAGCGATCTCCTCGATCCTCCTGGCAGCGGCGAGATGTGTGTTCGAGCGGGCGAGCTTGATGCGTCCTTGCATCCGGAATTTCGTGCGGTCAGCGGTGAGCTGGGTCGTCAGGGCCTCACCAGGCCGCGCGCCGTTCTCGTACTGAAGGTAGTACTGCGCAACGAGGCTAGCGCCGTTCTGCCCTGGCGTGTAGGCGAGCTCCTCAGTGATTGCGTCGAAACGCACGCGAGCTTTCCTGGCGTCGCTCGGAACGTCTTGGTCTTGTGGGATCCGGTAGAAGGCAGCACGATTTTCGTTTTGGACCTGGTTCATCTTACGCAGAACGTCGAGCGGGCTGACTAGGTCCGTGACGACTCGCAGCGGTGATTCGGGATCGGCCATCTCCTCCCGAATCCGCGCCTCGAACCGATCGAGCTGCCCGAGGAACTCTGGAGACAAGCCGATTCGCGCTGCGTGCCACGCCTTCTCGAGCGTCTCAAGCAAGCTCAGTTCATTGTGCTCTTGTGCGGTAAGCGGCTCGGCTTCGGTAACACCTTGAGCTGCTCCGACCCTGCGAATACGCAAGGCAAGCAGCCGATCCTGCTGTTCAGGGGTTGGCGCAACCGCAGTCCCGTCGGTTGAGGACGCGCCGGTGAAGACGATCTCGAGGTCGCCGACACCGCCCAGCTCACCCTCAATCCATCGGTAGTCCGTCATGACGGGGTTGTCGTCGGGAAAGTACCGCTGGATGTTGTTGTCGATCTGCACCATCGCGAGGCCTATCACGGCGGTCACGGTGAGCGTGCCAGTGATGGCGACAATGGGGCCGCGCCGCCGAACCACGAAATCGCTGAGGGCTTCAACCCGTTGGGCGCTAAACAAGCGTAGGAGAAGCGTCTGCTTGACGGGTTCGCCGCTGCGGCGATGAGGCATGAGCGACAGCAACGCCGGTACAGCGGCCATCGTGATGACGTAGGCCGTGATCGCCCCAAAGGCGCACATGGAACCAAATAGATCGACGGGTCGAATCGAGCTGACCATCAACGTTGAGAAGCCGACGGCCGTCGTGATCGACGTGAGGAAGAGTGGTAGAGAGTTTCTGCGCACCACCTCGATGATCAGGGTTCGCTTGTCGTCGTACCGACCGCGGAGCGCTGACCAGGACGCGACCAGGTGAATGGTGTCCGCGATGGCGATGGCCATGAGCACGTTCGGAGTCATGGCGGTCATGTTGTTGAGCAAGTTGCCGAGCGCGAACGTGAAGGTGGTCGTCGCGACGATCGCGATGAGTGTCACGAAGACCGATGCGACGACACCCATCACACCGGGTAGCGCGACGGCCAAACAGAGGATGATAATCATGAACATCAGGGGAACGAGCTTCCCGTCCGCCATCGCCACGTCCTCGAAGTTCTTCTCGAAGAGCGGCTCTCCCCCGGTGTGGAACGTGTAGGGCACCTGAGGCTTAGGACGGAAAGACTCGGGCGCCTCCAAGGTACCGGCTGGGCCGCTGCTGTCCACGAAGCCTCCGTCGGGTGAGACGTCGTACTCGAAGTACTTCCGGACCAACTTTCCTGATCCGTCTTGCATGAAATTCTTGGTGGGATCCTTGAGCGCGAGTCGGAGGCGGTCTCGCTCAGTAAGATCCGGAACGCTCTCGACCCACTGAGAAAGGGCCTCGTAGTTCGGCGTAGGTACCGCGAGACCTTGCTCGAGGCGGAGGAAGTGCTGGATGCCTCGATAAGCAGCGCGCTGAAACTGAGCTGTGTAAATGGCCATAGCCGCCGCCTGGACACCAGGATCGTCACCAAGAGACGCGGTGAGGTCCTGAAGGTTCTCACGTGGCCGGAGGACCTGGATTTGAATGGCCGTCGTCGTGCCTAGGGGATTGACGATGGTGCCGAGGAGCAGCGGCTCGCCGATGTGATTCTTGAAGTCGGCGCTGGCGCCCAGAACGGCGCGGACCCTCACCTCCCCCACTCGCGCGGCTGCACCCTCGGCGCCGAGCACCGCGATCATTCGCTCGATTATCTGATCGTCAGTAAGAGTGCTGGGATCGACGTCGACCAAGTCAGAAATCAGGAGACCTTCCTCGCTTCCGGCCTCATCCTCGATGGTGCCCCACCGAATCCAAGGGTTCTGGGTCAGGCTGCGGACGTGACGAACACCCGGGATCGTTAGAAAACCCTCGGTGAGCCGGGCGATTGCTGAGAGAGATTCGCGGCTAAAAACGCCGAGAGGGTCCTTGTCAGCAGTATAGGCGACAAGGATGAAGTCCTCAGCGATGAAGCGTCGTTCGATGTCGTAGTAGGTTTCTACCGTCCCGTTGTCGAGACCGGCGAACCAGATGTGCAGGCTCGGGTCGAAAACAGTGGTCGGGGCATTGCCCGATCCGGTCGTGGTGTCTCCGAGGTTGAGCACCGCGCGCCGGAAGGCACCCAAGCGCCCGACGCCTGTTACGGCGATGAAGACGACGATACTCAGCACGATGAGCACAAGCAGCCAGCGCCACGTGTAGACGAAGGTACTGAAGCGTTCGTCAAAGCGCCCCTCTTTGAGGTCACCCGGGTGAATCTTCTCTCTTGAATTATCCTGCATCGATTCCTCCTCTGGCCTCGGCGTAGCCTAGGTGCCCCATGAACCACAATGGACGATTGCCGCCTTTCGGCGTCGAAAGAGTTACCGGGGCATCCTTCATGTTTTCAGCCAATTGAAAGGCAGGGCACATACTTGCATCCAACTGGATTCGCTCTTCTGATTTTCTTCGCGTGCATTTGTACACGCACTTCGATAAAGGGCGCAAAGAAGTCTCCCTTCGCATTTGTCATGCACTTGAGTCTGCGATTCTCTAATGTGTGCTTACCCTGACTCTTCCGTCGGTTCCTCCAACGACTCCTTCAATCCAGTGAGCTTCCGTGCCCAGAGATCCTCGAACTTGGAGACCCATCGCTTGTATATCTGGTGGATCGGTACCGCATTGATCGAGTTCACGCGGAAGCGGCCCTTCGCACGCGTATTGATCAGCCCGGCGTCTCGCAAGATCTCGATGTGTTTCATCACGCCGAAACGCGAAAGTCTTTGGAACCGGTTTACGATCTCAGTAGTGTCGCGTGGACCCTCGCGTAGCAGATCGAGAATCTCACGACGCGTCCTATCGGAGAGCGCTTTCCACACCCGGTCAAGGCCCTCATTCATGATGGTTTCTTCCGGCTCAATTACCCGTGCACTCTGGGCAACCCCAGCGAGGCACGAACCGATGTCAGTTGCCCCGCATGCAGCATGTCGTGTGCCGCAATTCCGAATGGTATCGATATCGCGTTTGGCGCGAACGGGAGCAACGGTTCGGGTACCGGCGTATATAAGTCGCTTTCATTCAAAGACCTGACCCACGAAGTCATTCGTTCTCGCGCCAACCGCATCGCCTCCGCCAATTCATTGCGTGAAGGATAAGCGGAAGCGTCGTCAATCGGTTCCGACCCGTTACTGAATAGTTTTCCGTATTTCTCGGAGAGTTCCGTGGAGCTGCCGGTCACCATCGCTAGGATGTCATCGTCCAAGGTGGCATAGTGTCCCATGATCCAAAGCGCATGATTGCCCGTACCACCGGCGCGCGCAATCAATTGATCGTCTGCGATGCCGCCCAGCATCGTCTTGACAAAGCCCAGAGACCAAGCCATTCTCTCGAATGCAATCTCCTGAATCTTATACATCTCTTTGACGTTCTGCATGGTTTGATATCCATCTCAGAGACAAGTAGGAAAAGTTGTCGATCACTCGCACTCGTTCTTGACGCTGTTCAAGTGATGATCCCATCCAACCGAGACGCTTTTGCGGTGCTCCTCGTCGATGAGTCCCAAGACGCGGTGCCTGAGTGATAGTCGTGAGCCGTTGGCAGTAGGCTCAACCCTAAAGGCTATGTGCCCGGCCGCCGGATACGACATGAACAACGGGCCATGGATTTCTAACAGTCTCGGTGGCTTGATGACCTGTACGAATCCCCATAAGTGACCCGTCCCTTCGCCAAGGTCACGAAACCATCGACCGCCAGGCCAGCGCTCCAAGCGCATCGGCATCGGTTCGTTGCTCGGGTCCGTGTTACGGTCGCTCAGCCGCCGAAGCAGACCCTCGAACACGGTCTCGGGGGTCGCCTTGATTTCCACATGCTGGTCAACGTCCAGCACCAGATTATTCAGGTCCATTCTGAATCTCCTTTCGTACGGGCGCGTTTGATCCCTCGCCGCATCGGCCGAGCCTTACCGGGACGAGTATTCATCCAGAGCCACGAGCTTCCGGATTCGATACGATACCGAATAGTAACGTGACTATTATGTCACGTCAAGTGCTTCTCCTGGAAATCGGGTTTTTTTTTGGGGGGGGGT
>JAZFYK010000053.1:0-12914 GCA_036443505.1 Gammaproteobacteria bacterium
ACCTCGTCGTCTTCTTCGACGACCGTATCGCCATCCGGAATGATCCCCTGGGAGTCACGATAGATGGCGACCACCCTGCACTCGACGTTCGGTATGTGCTCGGACAACTCCCGCAACGGATGGCCTACTAATGCGCCGCCTTCATGGGCAAGCACTGCAACCAGTCGCACCTTGCCGTTGGCGAATTCGAGTACTTGAAGCGCGCCGGGGAAATGGATGAGCTCACCGATATGGTCGGTCACCAGCTCCTCTGGGCTGATCCTCACATCGACCGCTATGGCCTCCGGGCTGAACAACTCGTCTCGGCTCATGTACTCGGCCGCACGGATCCGGGCGATCCTCGTGGGGGTATTGAACAAGTGGCTCGAGACTTCACAAGCCACCATGTTTATCTCGTCACTGTTGGTTAGCGCGATAACCATATCGGCGTCGCTGGCCCCGGCTCTCTCGAGAACCTCCGGATGGGCCGCGTGACCGACAACGGTTCTGACGTCCAGTCGGGCCTGTAGCTCGCGCAGTACTTCGGGGTCGCGATCCACGATCGTCACTTCGTTGGCTTCTTCTCGAGCCAGGCTGTAGGCAGCCGTCGTGCCTACCTGCCCCGCGCCCAGAATAAGAATTTTCATAGTGGAATGCTGCGCGAAATCCGCGCGTAGTCTACATCAGTTCCAGCTTGGCATACGCAAGAACAAGCCATTTTGTGCCCGCGTTCTCAAAATTGACCTGGACGCGTGCATGGGAGCCGCTGCCTTCGGAGTCCAGGACGACGCCGTCGCCGAACTTGCCGTGCCGCACTCTCTGGCCTAAACGCATGGGCGAATCTCCTTTCTCCAGGGACCGCCCGGGACGATAGATCGGCCGGGACACGGACAGCGCTGGACGCACCTCTTCCAATAGCTCGTGCGGAATCTCGCGGATGAAACGCGACGGTGTGCCGTAAGTGGAAGTCCCGTGCAACCGCCGCTGTTCCGCGTAGGTCAGATAGATCTGCTGCTGCGCCCGCGTCAGGCCGACGTAGCAAAGGCGGCGTTCCTCCTCGAGCCCGTCGGCGTCGGCCAGGGAGCGTTGGTGCGGAAACAACCCGTCTTCCAACCCACACAGGAATACGAGAGGGAATTCCAACCCTTTCGCCGAGTGCAACGTCATGAGCTGGACGCTGTCCTCGTACGCTTCCGCCTGTGTGTCTCCCGATTCCAATACGGCGTAGGAAAGGAATTCAGCCAACGGCGGCAACACTGATTCTTCGTCCCGGATCACGCCCTGAGCCGCGCTGACGAGCTCTTCGAGATTCTCGACCTTCGCCTCGCCACCCATTTGGCCGTCGCGTCCGTGGTGCGCGATCAGACCGCTGGCCTGAGTGACCTCCCTGACCTGCTCGTGCAGCGAGAGCTTCCGGGTCTGCGCATCCAGTCGATCCACGAGTTCCAGAAAACCCTGGATGGCGTTTCTGGATCGTTTCGGTATCGCGTCCTCGGCGATCACGGCACCGGCAGCGCGCCACAGACTCACGCCGGCCCGATTCGCATAGTCGCGCACAGCGTCCATGGTTCGGGCGCCGACACCACGGGTCGGCGTGTTGACGACTCGCTCGAATGACGGATCGTCGTCACGATTCGCGATCAACCGCAGATAAGCCAGCGCGTCCTTGACTTCGGCTCGCTCGAAGAAGCGCAGACCGCCATAAACACGATACGGGATACCCGCCGCGAGCAGATTCTCTTCGAATACGCGCGACTGCGCATTGGAACGATACAGCACGGCCACCTCGCTGCGAGCGTGTCCCCGCCCGACATAGTCGCTGATTCGATTAAGGACAAACTCCGCTTCGTCACGCTCATCGAACGCGGCGTAGAGACGAATCGGCTCGCCGGTGCCGCCCTCGGTCCAGAGGTTCTTGCCCAGGCGTGAACCGTTATTAGCGATGATCGCGTTGGCTGCGTCGAGTATCGTGCTGGTCGAGCGATAGTTTTGTTCCAGACGAACCACCTGCGTGCCTGGAAAGTCCCGCTGAAAGCGCTGTAGGTTCTCAACTCGTGCGCCGCGCCAGCGATAGATGGATTGATCGTCATCGCCGACGACGAACGGGATACTCGTTTGCCCTGCGAGCAACTTCAACCAGTCATACTGAATCGAATTCGTATCCTGAAATTCATCCACGAGCAGATGTCGAAAACGCTCCTGGTATTGGGCCAGCAACGGGCCATTATTCTTTAGCAGTTCCACCGCCCGCAGCAACAACTCAGCGAAGTCGACAACCGAAGAGTCGGTACAGGCCTTCTCGTAACGGGCATACAGATCGATCATCTGCCGGCGGCCGGTGTTGCCCTCGTCGTCGACGCGGTTCGGGCGCAGGCCTTCATCCTTCTGCGCGTTGATGAACCACTGAATCTCCTTCGGATCCCATTCGTTCTCGTCGAGCTGCAAATTCTTCAGCATCCGCCGAATTAGTCTGAGCTGGTCCGCGGAGTCCATGATTTGAAAAGCCTCCGCGAGCCCCGCTTCATCCCAGTGGATGCGCAGGAGCCGATGTGCGAGGCCATGGAAAGTGCCGATCCAGAAGTGCCGAGTAGGGAACCCCAGCAGGGCCTCGATACGTTGCCTCATCTCGGCAGCGGCCTTGTTGGTAAACGTCACGGCGAAGAGTTGCTGGGGTGCGACGCCCTCGACGCGGATCAACCACGCGATGCGATGCACGAGCACACGCGTCTTACCGCTGCCGGCGCCTGCTAGTACTAGCGTCGGCCGGTTTGGTGCTGTGACCGCCTCGCGCTGTGCGTCGTTCAGAGGATCGATGATTTCCGTGCCGTCCATAGTCAGAACGCTGGGTCGTGCGTACTGGGACTCGACGCGGCTACTCGGATCAGAGAGCGGGGATATAGTGGTCGACCAATAAGAAACTGAACAGCGCGATTAAATAGGTGATCGAGTAAGCGAATGTCTTCATCGCTACGTCATCACTCTCTACGAACTTCAGTCGCACCGCGTAATAAAGAAAGCCACCACCCAACACCACCGCACCCAACAGGTACAACACGCCACTCATGCCCGTCAGGTAGGGCAGCACGGACACGACGATGAGCAGGATCGTGTAACAGAGAATGAACGTCTTCGTCATCTCGATCCCGTGAGTCACGGGCAGCATCGGCACACCGGCTTTTTCGTAATCGTCTTTCCTGGCGATCGCCAGCGCCCAGAAATGTGGCGGCGTCCACGTAAATATAATCAACAAGAGCAACAGCGCGTAACCGCTGACTTCATTTGTCACGGCGGCCCAACCGAGCATCGGCGGCGCGGCTCCGGCCGCACCGCCGATAACGATGTTCTGTGGCGTCGCTCTCTTTAAGAACACGGTATAGACCACGGCATAACCGATTAAAGAGATAAACGTCAGAACTGCAGTCAACGGGTTGATCAGTAACGCGAGCGTCGTCAATCCGGCGACGCCGAGTACCAATGCAAAGACCATCGCGTCTCGCTCGCTTATTCGCCCGGTCGGCAACGGGCGCTCGCGCGTGCGCGTCATTTTCGCGTCGATGCGTTGATCGAGCACATGGTTAACGGCGGCGCCGGAAGCGGCGGCCAAGCCGATTCCTAAGCTGCCGAATATCAGCACATCCCAGGGGACCAGTCCGGGCGTTGCCAGGAACATACCCACGACCGCCGTAAACACGAGGAGTTGCACGACCCGGGGCTTGGTCAGGCTGTAGTAGTCTCGCCAGACGGCGAGCAACGGGCGCCTAGGACTGGTTAATTCGTTGGTTAGCATTGAGAACCGTCAAAAGTAGTAGTGCGGCGACACCATTGTGTCCGACTGCCACCGCCAATGGAACACCAAACAGAACGATACTTGCACCCAGCAAGAGCTGCATTGCCAGCGCCAGGAGCATCGCGATGCCGTCCGGCCGGGTTACCGCCCGCCGCGACAGCCTCCAGCCGAGAAGGCCAATGATAGCCGTCGCGACGATCGCACCCAGCCGGTGGGTGAAATGGATCGCAACCCGGGCAGGATTATCCAGGACCCCGCCTTCGTAATCGACTCCGAGCCCCCGCCACAGCACGAAGCCCTCGCGAAAATCCATGACGGGCGGCCACCAGCGGGTCTGACAGGTGGGGAAGTCCGGGCAGGCCAGGGCCGCGTAATTCGCGCTGGTCCAACCGCCCAGGGAGATCTGCAGCACGAGCACGACGGCCGCAGCCAACGCCAGCGTGCCCGAGGCCGCCGCCGTGCTGACGCGGAGCGACTGCCGGCGCGACAGCCAGAACAAGAGACCCAGTGTCGTCAGCCCACCCAGCAGGTGCGCCATGACGATGACGGGCTTCAACAACAGCGTCACGGTCCACATGCCCAACAGGCCCTGAAAAATCACGACACCGAGCAGCGCGAACGGCATGCGTGTCGGCTGTTCCGGATCACGTCGGTTGAACCACGCGAGGCCCGCCAGGACCAGGCAGACGAAGCCCAGCGTCGTCGCGAGGTAACGATGAAACATCTCGCGCCAGGCCTTGCCCGAATCCAGCGGCCGTTCCGGGAAGGCTGCCGCAAGCTCCGCCTGCGCAGCGGCGCTGTCCGGCAGGATGAGCTGGCCGTAGCAGCCGGGCCAGTCCGGGCAGCCCAGCCCCGCGTCCGTGAGGCGGACCCAGGCGCCGACGATCACGACAATGAACGCGAGCACGGTGCCCAAGCGCGCCAGGGCCTGAAACATGGTGTTCAATCGCACGAGTGTCTCTCTAGAACGTGAGGGCGCCTTTTCGCGGCCAGCCTCTTTCACGATGGGAGCGGCACATTCGCCGCGCGCGCGATTGTAGCAGAATCGCGCCGTCGCCCAGAGCAGCCCGGCCGCGGCGGGCGGACGCCTCAGCCAGCGCCTAGCTTCGCCTAAGTTGTCGCGCCATTTCCTCCAGCGAGATGACGGCTTCGCCGCGTTCGTTAAGCGCGCCCGCGCCGCCGCCCCAAGCCTGGCCGAATATCAGCTCCACGGTCACAGCGTATCGCCCATCGCTGCGAGTCGCTTCCAGCGCGTCGCGAAACGCCGACCAGCGCTTGCGGCCGGTTAGCGTCGTGCGCCGACCGGCCGCGACATTCGCCGCGCCACAGGCGCGCAGGTCAGCCGCGAGCGAAGCCGTATCGCGATAGGTCACCTCTAGCGTATCGACGTCCATGACGGGCTCGGTCAGTCCGGCTCTTACGGCCAGGTCGCCAATGTCGTGCATGTCGATGAAGCCGTGCACGTGAATCGCGTCGTCGATCGCGGCCCAGGCACGCCTGACCTCCCCCAGCGTGCCCGGCCCGACGGTCGTGAAGGTCAGCAGGCCGCCTTCGCGCAACACGCGCGCCGCCTCGCCGAAAACGATGTCGGGCGCGCACCACGGTAGCAACAGGTTGGCAAAGATCAGATCGGCGCTGGTGTCGGCGAGCGGGAGTCGCTCCGCGTCGCCCGCCACGGCGGTGGCGAGCGCGAAGCTCGCGCAACGCGCTTGCGTTCGCTTGACCATGGCCAGGCTGCGGTCGATGGCGACGACTCGCGCCTCGGGAAATGCCGCCGCGAGCTCGGCGCCGCCTTTACCGGTCGCGGAGCCCAGATCGACGATACACGCCGGCTCGAGCCGAACGAGCTGCAGCCGTTCCAATAGCCGCCGGCGCGCTTCGCTGTGAACCACATCGGCGTTATCGAACGTCGCGCCGGCACGTTCGAAGCCCCGCATGGCGGCGACCCTCTCGGGCAGTCCAATCTGCGTCGGGTTGTTCATCGGCGTGCGTGCGGCGCGGTGATGGCCTCAGGTCACGGACGGCGTCTGTGCTGCCTCCGGCTCCAGGCCGAGCCGCGCAAACAGGGCCTCGTCGGCCTCGGTATCCGGGTTCCCGGTCGTGAGCAGCTTGTCGCCGGAGAAGATCGAATTGGCGCCCGCGACGAAACACAGGGCCTGCAGTTCATCGCTGAACTCCTCTCGCCCGGCCGACAGCCGGACGTGTGCCTGCGGCATCAGTATCCTTGCCACGGCCACCGTGCGGACGAACTCGACACCGTCCACTGGAGCCGCATCCGCGAGAGGCGTCCCCGGCACGGGGACGAGCTGATTAATCGGCACACTCTCCGGTTGTGCGGGCAGCGTCGCGAGCGCGTGCAGCAGCGCGACGCGGTCATCGCGGGTCTCACCCATGCCGAGGATTCCGCCACAGCAGACCTTGATGCCCGCCGCGCGAACGTGTTCGAGCGTTTCCAGGCGGTCCTCATAGCGCCGCGTCGTGATGATCCTGGAATAGAACGACTCCGACGTGTCCAGGTTGTGGTTGTAGTAGTCCAGCCCCGCACTCGCCAGCACCTTCGCCTGCGAACCGGTCAACAGGCCCAGGGTCGCACAGGTCTCAAGCCCGAGCGCGCGGACTTCGCGAATCATCTCGCCGATCTTCTCGACTTCCTTATCTTTGGGTCCTCTATAAGCTGCGCCCATGCAGAACCGCGTGGCCCCGGCTTTCTTCGCCTTGAGCGCTGCTTCCTTCACGCTCGCCACAGACATCAGAGCTTCGACCTCGACACCGGTGTTGTAGCGGATGCTCTGCGGGCAGTAGGCGCAGTCCTCGGGGCAGGCGCCGGTCTTAATCGACAGCAACGTCGACACCTGGACGGCATTGGGATCGAACACCTGCCGGTGCACCCACTGCGCCCCATACAGTAAATCGCTGAGCGGCAACTTGTAGAGCGCCGCTACCTGTTCCGGGGTCCAGTCCGTCCGCGATTCGCAGGAAAGCTCGAATCCCGCCAACGGCAGGCGAGGGCGCTCGCGAGATTCAATTTCATTCACGGTTGCAGACATAGTGCGCTGGCTCCCTGGCCCGGGTGGCTCGACGATGACCCCGTGTCGTAAGTGGCCTCTGGAGCCTATCAACTGAGACAGATCGCCGCAGTTTACCGCACTGTTCTGGATTATCTGTTGCCGGAGCGATGCCGGCTCTGTGCGGGACCCGCCGAACACGGCTTTTGCACGGGCTGTCGCGCCGAATTTACGCGGGTGGCCGCGCCCTGCCCACGGTGCGCGTTGGCGCAACCCGTAAGGCGTTGCCCACGAGACAACAACGTCTGGCAGGTCACGTCCATAATCGCCCCGCTGTGCTACGAGTTTCCGCTAACGACACAGATCCACGCGCTCAAGTTTTCGTCGGCGCGGAGCTTCGGGCGCGCACTGGGCCTGATGCTGGCCGAGCATCTGCGCGGCCGTTTTGAGGCCGAAGCCATCGATGCGCTGGTCGCCGTACCGTTGCATCGTCACCGCTTGGTGGAACGCGGTTATAACCAGGCGCTCGAGATCGCTCGCCCCGTCGCGGCCGAGCTCAAGCTGCCACTGTTGATCGCCGGGGTCACGCGGACGCTGCCGACCCGGCCGCAATCTGAGCTGGATCTTCACGAGCGTCAGGCGAGTGTGACGGGGGTGTTTTCGGTGTCGCGCAAACTGCACGGCCGCCACGTCGCAATTGTGGACGACGTCATCACGACCGGGGCGACCGTCAATTCGTTGGCAGGCGCACTCCGCCTCGCCGGCGCCGTCGAGGTCCAGGCCTGGGCCGTGGCCAGGACACTCTGACCCACGTAGGAGCGGCCGCCCGGCCGCGATTGTTCGCGACGACAGATCGCGACGACCGCTAGGGTAGCAATATGCGGCTCAGGTCCGCAGGAGGTACGCCAGGACGATGCCGGCAAACACGCAGCCGCCGGCCCAGGCGTTGTTGAGAAAAGCGGCCAGCGAACGCTGCGGATCGCGGTCCTTTATCAGGTATTGCTGGTACGCCATGAGTACGCCGGCCGGTATCAGCCCGGCGAGGAACCAGTCGCCGAGCTCGGCGTTCTGGCCGACCAGGAAGAGTCCGGCCAGGAACATCAGCTGCAAACCGCCGATGAACACGCGGTCGAGGTCACCAAACAGCACCGCGGTGGATTGAACGCCGACCTTCAAGTCATCGTCGCGATCCACCATCGCGTACTCCGTGTCGTAGACCACTACCCAGATCATCGTGACGACGAACAGCAACCAGCCCTCGCGCGGCACGTATCCAAGCTGCGCCGCGAACGCCATCGGCACGCCCCAGGAGAATGCGATGCCCAACACGAACTGAGGTGTCGCGATAAAACGCTTCATGAACGGGTACACGACCGTGACCACGGCACCGACGACGGCGAGCAGCTGAGTCAGGCGATTCAGCGTCAGCACGAGGCCCAGGCCGATCAACATGAGCGCGGCGAACACGATCAGTGCTTCGTTTACCGACACCTCTCCCGTCGCCAGCGGACGATTTCGAGTTCGTTTGACATGGGGATCGATATGCCGATCCGCGTAATCGTTGATGATGCATCCTGCCGAGCGCAAAACGATCGTGCCCAGCACGAACACGAATAGAATACTAATGTCAGGCGTACCGTCAGCCGCGATCCATAGCGCCCAGAGCGTCGGCCACAGCAGCAACCAGATTCCGATCGGCCGGTCCAGCCGTGCCAACCGCGCATAGGCCCCGTAGTGGTGCAGCAGCAGCACCAGATAGGGGCCGAGCGGGCCCGCGCGCAGCCGGATGCGGCTGCTAAGGCTGCTTAACTTTTGGCGGGTAATCGAATCGGGCACAACGAGCACATTCTATGCTGTTAGACCTTCGCGTAGTGCGCCTGACCGGTGAGCCAGCGTTCGATCAGCGGTTCCACGCGTTGCGGATATTTCTCGACCAGCTCATCGGAGAGCCTGATAACCTCGGGCAACAGATGCGCGTCACGCACGAGATCGGCGATCTTCAACTGCATAACGCCAGTCTGGCGTGTCCCGAGCACCTCTCCGGCGCCCCTGAGCTCCAGGTCCTTCTGTGCGACCTTAAAGCCATCCGTTGTCCTGCGCATCACGCCCAACCGTTCACGCGCATGCTCGGACAATGGCGACTTATAGAGCAGGACACAACTCGACGCCGTCTCTCCTCGGCCTACCCGGCCCCGAAGCTGATGCAGTTGCGCCAGACCCATGCGCTCCGAGTTCTCTACCACCATGAGCGTGGCATTCGGCACATCGACGCCGACCTCGATCACGGTCGTCGCAACCAGCACATCGAGCTCACCGTCTTTGAAGCTGCGCATGACTTGATCCTTGTCGGCCGACTTCATGCGTCCGTGGAGTAACGCGATTTTGAGCTCCGGCAGGGCGTCTCGAAGCTCCCGCTCGAGCTGCTCCGCTGCCTGAGAGTCCACGGCGTCGGATTCCTCGATCAACGGGCACACCCAATATGCTTGTTCGCCGCGCTGACACTGAGCGAGGACTCTCTGTACGAGCTCGGGCCGCTTGCCCTCGGGCATGACGACCGTGCGTACCGGCTGTCGTCCGGCAGGCAGTTCGTCGATCACCGAGCAATCGAGATCTGCATAGGCCGTCATGGCCAGCGTCCTCGGGATGGGTGTCGCGGTCATGACCAGTTGATGGGGAGAGTGCGTGCTGTCCTTGCCTTTCAGTCTGAGTTCCAGGCGTTGATCCACACCGAAGCGATGCTGTTCGTCGACGACGACCAGCGCCAGGCGATGGAATCGAACGTCCTGTTGAAACAGCGCATGCGTGCCCACGATTACCTGCGCGTCTCCGGCTGCGATCTCCGCTAACCGCTCGGGTCGCGCGGCCCCGAGAACCGACCCGGTCAAACACGTAACGCTGATGTCCAGCGGTTCGAGCCAGGCGAGAAAGTTGGCGTAGTGCTGCTCGGCCAGCAACTCGGTGGGTACCATCACGGCCGTCTGCCAACCGTTGGCCGCGCTCACGACCGCTGCCGCTGCGGCGACGACGGTCTTGCCCGATCCCACGTCACCTTGTAACAGGCGGTGCATCGGTGTGTCGCGTTGCAGGTCGTTGAGGATGGCCGCGAGCGCCCGGTCCTGTGCGCCAGTCAATGAAAACGGTAGCTGGCGACGAAACGCGGCAACAAGCTCGCCGTCGGTCGCAAGCGCCGTGGCCCGTTCACGCTGCCGCCCAAGGTTGATCCGCAACAGGCTCAACCGTTGCGCGACGAGCTCTTCCAACGCGATGCGCCGGTGGCACGGGTGCCGGCCGGTACTGAGCGTCTCAAGCTCGGTTCCCGGCGGTGGCCCGTGCAGAATCTTCAGCGCCTCGTCGACTCGCGGCGCGTCCGCGGGCAGGCGATCGGCCAGGTAATCGGTCAGCGGAGCCTGCTCCAGAAGTTCGAGCGCCTGGGCCATCAAGGACCGCAAGCGCTGCTGGTGCAGGCCCTCGGTCGAAGGGTAGACCGGCGTCAAGACTTCGCTGGGCGGCCCCGTGTCGGGCCCGACTATGCGGTACTCGGGATGCACCATCTCAAGGCCAGTCGGGCCCGCGCGCACTTCACCGAAACACCGTAGTGTCGCTCCGCGGACGAGGTTGTTGTGTTGGGCGCGCGAGAAGTGAAAGAATCGCAGCGTCACCGCGCCCGTACCGTCGGCGATCCGGCAGAGCAGCGCACGGCGGCCACGGTAGATGACTTCGGCAAGCTCGATCCTGCCCTCGGCGAGCACCTTCTCGCCCGGCCTCAAGCTTCCCAGTCGCCGCAGCTCGGTACGGTCTTCGTAACGCACGGGCAGCAAGCACAATAGATCGCCGACCGTCCGCACGCCGAGCCGCGTCAGGCGCTCCGCAACCCGTGGGCCGACGCCTTTTAAGACCGCGACGGATTGTTCCAGCGTGACGCTCGGCACGTCATCTCGCTTGTGGGACTTCGAGTGTGGGGCCGCCTTCGGAGACACTTAGCAGCCCGTTGGAAGAGACTCAGGCGACGACGATCGCGTCCATCTCGACCGCGGCCCCCTTCGGTAGCTGCGCAACGCCGATGGTCGCCCGTGCGGGATAGGGTTCGGTGAAGTACTCGGCCATGATCTCGTTGACCGTTGGAAAGTCGCCGAGGTCGGTCAGGTACACGGTCAATTTCACGACATCGGCCAGCGTGCCACCGGCCGCCTCTGCGACTGCCAGCAGATTGTCGAACACCTGTCGAATCTGGAGCTCCGCGCCGCCGCTGACGAGCTCCATGGTCTCCGGGACCAGCGGTATCTGGCCCGACAGATAGACCGTGCCGCCCGCGCGAATCGCCTGGCTGTAGGTGCCGATGGCGGCCGGCGCGCTGTCGGTGTGGATGGGTTGCTTGCTCACTCGCCTGATCCGTCGATCATCCGGCCGTTCGACTCACGCGAACGACGCCCGGATTGGCGCGAAGACTGCGGATGACTTGCGCGAGATGGCGACGATCGCGAACGTTCAGCCGGAACGACAACGTCGAAGCGTCGCCATCCGCCTCGACCGTGACATTATCAATATTACTCTGCGTTGCCGAGATACGCCCCGCGACCTCCGCGAGCAAACCGACGCGATTCATCATCCTGACATGAATCTCGGACTGGAACTCGCCCTTGATCCCGCGGCGCCAGTCCACCGGGATCCACTTCGTCGGATGATTCCTGTCCTCAACGACGTTGTTGCAGCTCGTTCGATGAATCACGATGCCGCGACCGGTCGACATGAAGCCGATGATCTCGTCGCCGGGAATCGGATTACAGCAACGTGCGTACGCCACGAGCAGGCCTTCCGTGCCCGCGATATCGAGCGGCTTACGCTTATCGGCAATCTCACCGTCCTCCGATATCTCCTGTTGCGCAAGCAGCCCGGCCAGAATGGGCGCCAGGCGCTCACCTAAGCCCAGTTGCTCGTAGACGTCTTCCATGTCCTCCACGTTAAGTTCGGACAACAGCCTCTCCAGCTGGGCCTTGCGCAGCCGCCTCAAGTTCAGCGAGTACGGCCGCAGCGCCTGACTGAGCAGTCGCCGGCCGAGTTCGCGTGCCTCGTCTCGCCTCAGTCCTTTCAGGTAGGCGCGGATCGCGTTGCGCGCTTTCGCCGTCTTGACGAAGTTGACCCAGGTCGGATTCGGCTTCGCGCCCCGCGCGGTCAGGATCTCTACGGTCTCACCATTTCTCAGCGTGGTCTTCAGTGGAACGAGCCGGCGGTCGATCTTGGCCGCAACACAGCGGTTACCCACATCGGTGTGCACAGCGTAGGCGAAGTCGACGGCCGTCGCGCCCCGTGGCAGGCGCAGGATGTCACCCTTCGGCGTGAAGACGTAGACCTTGTCGGGGAAGAGGTCGACCTTGACGGTTTCTAGAAACTCCTCCGAGTTCGCCGCCTTCTGCATCTCCATGAGGCCGGTCAGCCACTCCCGCGCCCTGGCTTCGGCGTTATAGATGTTTTTGTCGACCGCTTTGTATTGCCAATGCGCCGCGATGCCGCGCTCGGCGACTCGATCCATCTCCTCGGTCCTGATCTGCACCTCCAGCGGCGTACCGCCGGGTCCGAACAGGGTCGTGTGCAACGATTGATAACTGTTCACACGAGGTATCGAGATGTAGTCCTTAAAACGCCCGGGCATCGGCCTGTAGAGCTGGTGGACGAGGCCGAGAACGCGGTAACAGCTATCGATATCCGCGACGATAATCCGCAGCCCGAAGACATCGACGATGTCCGAGAGATGGATGTGCTTCTTACGCATCTTCGAATAGATGCCGTAGAGATGTTTCTCCCTCGCTACGAGCTTACCTTCTATGCCCTGATCGGCCAGGTTCTTGCGCAGTTTGCTTTCGATCTTGCGTAGGAATTGTTTCTGACTGCCACTCGCCTTGCGCAGCGTCCGTTCGAGCACGCGATAACGGAATGGGCAGTAGGTCTTGAAGCCGAGATCCTCGAGCTCGACTTTCAGGCTGTAGATACCCAGCCGATTGGCAATGGGCGCATAGATCTCGAGAGTCTCTTTGGCGATACGTCGCCGCTTCTCCGGTTCCAGTGCGTCGATGGTCTGCATGTTATGCAGACGATCGGCGAGCTTGACCAGGATCACGCGCAAGTCCTTGACCATGGCGAGCAGCATC
>JAZFYK010000054.1:0-11665 GCA_036443505.1 Gammaproteobacteria bacterium
TACACTCGACGCCGTTTCGGTGGCCGGCATCCGTTGTGGGGTATGGGTGTTACGTCTTCGATCAGGGTGACTCTAAAGCCAACCACGTTTAATGCTCTGACCGCGGATTCTCGTCCCGGCCCAGGGCCCTTTACCCGGACCTCGATATTCTTGACGCCGAAGTCCTTGGCCGCCGTTCCGGCACGTTCTGCAGCAATCTGAGCAGCAAACGGCGTACTCTTGCGCGAGCCCCGGAACCCGCAGCCGCCGGCGGTCGCCCAGGACAGCACGTTCCCCTGACGATCCGTGATGGTGATGATCGTGTTATTAAACGACGCATGGACATGCGCGACGGCATCGAGAATCTGCCGTTTTACTTTCTTCTTACCTTTCGCCGGTTGAGCCATGTCTTCTCCCTAGTTGCTTCGCGTCACTCGCGCCGCCTTCGGTCTATTTCCTGATCGGCCGTCGCGGACCTTTTCGAGTCCGCGCATTGGTCTTCGTACGCTGCCCCCTGGTTGGCAGACCACGCCGGTGCCGTATTCCGCGGTACGAACCGAGATCCATAAGTCGCTTGATGTTCATTGCAGTCTCTCTGCGAAGGTCGCCTTCCACGGTGAATTTCGCGATGACGTCTCTTAGCTTCGCGACTTCCGGCTCACTCAAGTCTTTGACCTCGGCGGTCGGATCGACTTCGGCCACCTGGCACGCGATGAGGGCGCGGCTGCGTCCGACACCATAGATATGAGTCAAAGCGATGACTACGTGCTTGTTAACGGGGATGTTGATTCCAACTATACGAGCCATATGTGTTTCCTCATCCCTGTCGCTGCTTGTGGCGCGGATCCGAGCAAATCACTCGCACCACGCCTTTTCGCCTGACGATCTTGCAGTTACGGCAGATCTTTTTTACCGATGCTCTAACTTTCATTGTCCGATTCCTCCTGAGACTACCCGGTTCGTCCAGCACCACGGAGATTCGCCTTCTTCAGCAGACCCTCGTATTGGTGACTCATCATGTGCGCTTGGAGTTGGGACATGAAATCCATCGAGACGACTACGATGATTAACAGGGAAGTTCCACCAAAATAGAACGGCACGTTGAACCGCAAGATCATGAACTCCGGCAGCAGACAAACGCCCGTGATATAGATCGCTCCCCAGAAGGTCAAACGCGTCAATACTTTGTCGATATATTCTGCCGTCTGTTGACCCGGGCGAATACCAGGGATGAACGCTCCGGATCGCTTCAGATTGTCGGCGGTCTCTCGAGAGTTGAAGACGAGAGCCGTATAAAAGAAACAGAAGAAAATAATCAGTCCTGCGTAGAGAGCTATATACAGCGGCTGTCCAGGAGAGAGTCTCGCGGCGACGCCCTGCAACCATGATAACGCCTGGCTTGTGCCGAACCAGCTTGCGATGGTCGCGGGGAAGAGGATCAGGCTGGATGCGAATATCGGTGGGATCACGCCGGACATATTGATCTTGAACGGCAGGTGCGACGTCTGACCGGCATACATGCGACGGCCTTGCTGACGCTTCGCGTAGTTGACCGTAATGCGCCGCTGCGCACGCTCCATGAAGACTACAAAGAATGTCACCCCAAGAACCACGATGCCCAAGAGGAAGGGCATAGCCTGATTCATACCGCCCGTACTTACGAGCTCAAGCGTTCCGCCGATGGCCGCCGGAAGACCCGAGACAATACTGGCCAGGATAATCATGGAGATACCATTGCCAACACCGCGTTCCGTGATCTGTTCGCCTAGCCACATCAAGAACATCGTTCCGGTAACGAGCGTCACAGCAGCAGTCAACACGAAGCTGGTGCCGGGATTGATGACGACACCCTGGTTCTGCAACGCAGTCACCGCCGCCGTCGACTGGAAGATACAGAGTACGACGGTTCCGTAACGGGTGTATTGGGTGATCTTCCGTCTCCCGGTTTCGCCCTCTTTACGCAGCTGTCCCAGACTCGGCACGACGTGGGTGGCCATCTGCATAATGATGGAGGCCGAGATATACGGCATGATGCCCAGCGCGAATATCGAGAGTCGCGACAGAGCACCGCCAGAGAACATGTTGAACATGCTCAGGATAGTCCCTGACTGCTGGTCGAAGAACTGCTCGAGCGCCTGCGGGTTGATACCCGGCATGGGAATGAAGGTGCCGATACGGTAGACTACCAAAGCGCCGACCAGGAAGAACAGGCGTTGACGCAGCTCAGTAAAGCGCGTCGCTTCACCGAGAATTGCCGCCGGATTCGCCGTGCCTTCCCTAGCCATTTTTCATCCTAACTCTCGACACTGCCGCCAGCAGCCTCGATCGCCCTGCGAGCACCGGGGGTCACTGCGACGTCGACGACTTTCACCGCCTTGTCGAGCTTCCCGGATAAAATAATCTTGGCACGCTGCGTGCGCTTCGGAATCAGGCGCGCCGCCTTTAGACTCGAGAGATCGGCCGTGCCCCCTTCGAGCCGCCCCAACTCATGCAGTCTGACCTCTACACTAAACTTAGCGCGCAAAGAATGAAAACCGATCTTCGGAAGCCGCCTCTGCAAAGGCATTTGGCCACCTTCAAATCCGACTTTGTGATAGCCGCCCGACCGCGATCGCTGACCGTTCATCCCACGCCCCGCCGTCTTACCGCGCCCCGCGGCGATACCTCGACCAGCGCGCTTGCGGGCCTTGTGGGCACCTCGGCCCGGCTTTAGTGTATTCAGACGCATCTAAGATTCCTCAATCCTCAGCAGATAGGACACTTTATTTATCATGCCCCGGTTCTCAGGAGTGTCTTGGACCACAACGGACTGATGGCGTCGCCGAAGACCGAGACCATGCACGCACGCCTGGTGCCCCGGCGTGCGCCCATATTTGCTCTTCAGCAGCGTTACGGTAAGCGTCTTTTTAGCCTTCGCCATCTCAACCTCAGCTAAGAATTTCTTCTACTGACTTGCCGCGTTTGGCTGCGATCTCCTGTGGAGAACGCATTTGTACCAACGCGCCGACCGTCGCTCGGACAACGTTTATCGGGTTTCGTGACCCGTAGCTCTTGGCAAGAACGTTGCGCACGCCCGCGCACTCGAAGACCGCGCGCATGGCGCCACCGGCGATTATTCCAGTACCCTCCGAAGCCGGCTGCATATAGACTCGCGTAGCACCATGGCGCCCGCGAAGAACGTATTGCAAAGTCTCGTCCTTAAGATGAATCGAGAACAGAGTCTGTCGTGCTGCCTGCATCGCTTTCTGGATAGCGAGCGGTAACTCGCGGGCTTTCCCATACCCATAGCCGACTCGGCCATCACCATCCCCGACCACGGCCAGGGCAGTAAAGCCGAATTGCCGGCCGCCCTTAACGACCTTCGCGACCCGGTTGACCGCGACGAGTTTTTCCTGAAGTTCTTCCGATTTTGCCATTCGTAATGCCCCGAACTAGAAGTCCAAGCCAGCCTCTCTCGCGGCATCTGCCAATGCCTTGACGCGCCCGTGATAATTAAATCCCGATCGATCGAACGCCACCCGGTCGACTCCTGCGGCTTTCGCTCGCTCAGCGATGAGCTTGCCTACCGCCGTTGCAGCACTCTTGTTCCCAGTCGTCCCGAGGCTTTTTCGAAGGTCCTTCGTGATCGTGGACGCGCTGGCGATCACACTGGAGCCATCCGGTGCTATGATCTGGGCATAGATGTGGCGCGGCGTACGGTGGACACACAGGCGCGTGACACCGAGCTTCTTGATCCTCGCTCGAGTCCGTCTTGCCCTCCGCTGCCGTCTTTGCTTCTTCTCCATCAGCTCGCCTAAGCAGTCTTCTTAGCTTCCTTCAGGACGATGCGTTCGTCGGTGTAGCGCACGCCTTTCCCTTTGTAGGGCTCCGGCGGCCTGAAACCTCGAATCTCCGCTGCGACCTGTCCGACCTTTTGTTTATCGATTCCCTTGATGAGTATCTCCGTCTGGCTAGGAGTCTCTACCGTGACGCCCTCCGGCACTTCGTATACGACCGGATGGGAGAATCCCAGCGTGAGATTGATCGTCTGCCCTTGAACTTTTGCCCTGTAACCAACTCCGACCAACCGCAGCTGCCGCTCGAAGCCGGCACTCACACCGGTGACCATGTTGTTGATCAAGGAGCGTGTCGTGCCTGCCATAGCCCTGGCTAAGCGGCTTCCGGACCGTGGACTCACCGCGATACCAGAATCATCGTTGACAACCTCAACCTCCGAGTGGCATTCAAGAGACAGACTACCCTTCGGGCCTTTCACCGTGATGGCACCGCCATCGAGATCGACCTCGACTCCCTTTTCCAGGACTACTGGACGTTTCGCAATTCTAGACATCGTTCACTCTCAACCCTGGCTCATGACACGAAGCAGAGAACTTCGCCTCCACGGCCCTGTGCTCGTGCCTCACGATCGGTCATCACCCCGTTCGAGGTCGACACGATGACGACGCCGAGGCCTCCGAGGACAGTCGGCAACTCACTCGCCCTGGAATAGAGTCTCAGACCCGGTCTGCTCGCGCGCTCGATGCGCTCGATAACCGGCTGACCCTCGTAGTACCTGAGCGTCAGAGTCAGCGTTCGCTTATTGTTTTCTTCGTCTTCGGTTGCTATGCCGTCAAGGTAGCCTTCGGCTTCCAATACCTTCGCGATCGAAACCTTCAGCTTCGAGGCCGGCATCGACACCTGAACCTTCTTGGCCTTCTGGCCATTCCTGATTCGCGTCAGCATGTCGGAGATCGGGTCAGTCAGGCTCATAGATCCTCTCCTATCACCAACTCGCCTTCGACAGACCGGGAATTTCACCGCGCATCGTGGCTTCCCGCAGCTTATTCCGGCCGAGACCGAATTTCCGGTAGTAACCGTGAGGCCGTCCGGTGATCGAGCACCGGTTGCGTAGCCTGACCGGACTCGCGTCGCGTGGCAGTGCCTGCAATTTCGTTTGAGCAGTCTGCTGCTCTTCGTCGGTCGATCCCGGGTCCCTGATGACTCGCCGGTACTCTGCACGCTTCGCAGCATAGCGCTTAACGGTAGCGTTACGTTTAACCTCACGCGCGATCATTGATTTCTTGGCCATCAGGTACCTCGTTTTACTTACGAATCGGAAGGCGAAATGCGTCCAATAACGCTCGGCCTTCCGTGTCATTCTTTGCCGTCGTGGTAAGAGTGATATCCAGCCCACGGATCGCATCGACTTGATCGAAGTCTATCTCCGGAAAGATAATTTGCTCCTTAACGCCAATGCTGTAGTTCCCTTGCCCGTCGAACGATCGAGCACTCAAGCCCCTGAAGTCGCGGACGCGCGGAATCGCAACATTAACCAGGCGATCCAGGAATTCATACATCCGTTCCCGTCTCAGGGTGACTTTGCAACCAATCGGATAACCTGCCCGGACCTTGAAGGTCGCGACGCTGATTCTGGCGTTACAGATTACGGGCTGTTGTCCAGAGATACGCTTCAGGTCATTCACCGCGTGTTCCAGTGCCTTTCGGTCCAGCAGAGCCTCGCCAACACCCATGTTCAGGGTTATCTTGCTGATCCGCGGGACCGCCATAGGATTCGTGAGCTTCAGCCGCTCCATAATCTGCGGCATGGCGTCGGTCTGATAAAATTCCTGGAGCCTACTCATCTCAGCTATCCAGTACTTCGTTGTTGGATTTGAAGTAACGCACCTTTCGCCCGTCTGCCAGGTATCGAATACCGACTCGATCACCCTTGCCCGCCGACGGGTTGTAGATCATCACATTAGAACTATCGAGCGGCATTTCCTTTTCGATGATGCCCCCCGGTACGCCAGCGTTGGGATTAGGTTTCTGATGCTTGCGAGCGACATTAACACCCTCGACGAGTACTCTGTCATCGTCATAGACGCGAATGACGCTACCCCTGCGCCCTTTGTCCTTACCGGCAATGATCACCACTTCATCGCCTTGTCTAATTCGTGTCATCGCTTGTCCTACAGCACTTCCGGCGCGAGAGAAATAATCTTCATAAAGCGGCTGGTACGCAGCTCTCGCGTCACGGGCCCGAAGATACGCGTCCCTATCGGTTCCAGACGGGCATTTAGCAGGACCGCCGCATTGCCATCGAAACGAATAGCCGAACCATCAGGCCGTCGCACACCTTGGCTAGTCCGAACTACGACGGCATTGTAGATCTCGCCTTTCTTGACTCGCCCACGAGGAATGGCGTCCTTGACCGTTACTTTGATGACGTCGCCAATTCGCGCATACCGGCGCCTCGAGCCACCCAAAACCTTGATGCACATAATACGACGGGCCCCGCTGTTATCCGCCGCACTCAAAACTGTCTCTGTCTGAATCATTGGGTTGCCCTCGGCTGCCTCAAGGAGCGTCCATCGACTCGATAATTTTCACAACCCGCCATGACTTGTGTTTGGAGATCGGCCGACACTCAACGATCCCGACCGTATCTCCTTTCTTACAGCTATTCTGCTCGTCATGGGCAAGCACCTTCGTGGTACGACGAATGAATTTGCCATACACGGGGTGTTTAATCAGACGCTCCACCGCGACCGAGACACCCTTGTTCATTTTGTTACTGACGACGCGTCCGACCACCATTCGAAGGCTTTTCTCGCCGTCAGGACTCGCGCTGGTGCTCGCCTGCTCTTTCTCTGTCTCTTTCCCTGTCTCTTCCGCGTTCATTCGTTCTGCCCCGAAATTTCGACGTCGACACGCTCACGCAAAACCGTTTTTATTCGGGCAATGTCCTTACGGATCTTGCCGAACTGGTCAGGTCTCGTCCCCTGACCCGTCGCGGATTGCAGTCGCATATTAAACTGCTGGCGGCGCAGCTTAAGGAGCTCCTCGCCCAACGTTTCGTCGGACATGGCCCTGATTTCTGCTGGCTTCATCAGGCAACCTGCCTGGAGACGAAAATGGTAGCAACCGGTAATTTGGCCGCTGCACGTCTAAACGCCTCACGTGCGACGGCCTCGTCCACGCCGGATATCTCATAAAGTACGCTGCCGGGCTGTACGAGTGCGACCCAGTACTCCACATTGCCCTTGCCCTTGCCTTGTCGGACTTCCAGCGGCTTCTTCGTAATCGGCTTGTCGGGAAAGATCCGAATCCAGATCTTGCCACCTCGCTTAACGTGGCGAGTCATTGCCCGACGTGCCGATTCGATCTGTCGGGCGGTCAGCCGGCCACGAGTTGTCGCCTTCAGCCCGTACTCGCCAAAGCTAACGGTGTTACCCCGCTGAGCAAGCCCCCGATTGCGGCCTTTATGCTGCTTGCGAAATTTAGTTCGCTTCGGCTGTAGCATCTTTATTCACCCTTCTGCCGTGCCGGAGCGTCCTGAGAGTCCGTCTTCGCGTCGGCAGAGTCGAATACCTCGCCATTGAATATCCATACTTTTACGCCGATTACACCGTAGGTGGTTTTCGCCTCCGCCAACCCATAGTCGATATCCGCCCGTAGTGTATGCAATGGGACTCTGCCCTCCCGATACCATTCCGAACGCGCGATTTCTGCACCGTTCAATCTTCCTGCGACCTTGACCTTAATCCCGCCGGCACCGATTCTCATCGAGTTCGTGACCGCGCGACGCATCGCACGACGAAATTGCACGCGTCGCTCGAGTTGCTGAGCGATTCCCTCCGCCACGAGCTTAGCGTCGAGCTCGGGCTTTCTGATCTCCGCAATATTGAGTCGCACATCAGGCAAGATCATGCCCATAAGTTTGGCGACTTCGATGCGAAGTTTCTCAATGTCCTCGCCCTTCTTGCCTATCACGATTCCTGGGCGCGCCGTGTGAATCGTTATATTGGCCCGCTTCGCAGGTCGATCGATCTGGATGCGGCTCACTGAGGCATCCTTCAGCTTGTGCGATATGAACTCTCGGACCAGGTGATCCTGGTGAACATATTCCGCATAAGTCCGCGAGTCGGCATACCACCTGGAAGACCACTCTTTGGTAATTCCAAGACGAATTCCGATTGGATGTACTTTCTGACCCATGCGCGTTTACTCGTCAGCGACCCGAACAGTGATGTGACTATTACGTTTGATAATTCGATTTCCACGTCCTTTCGCCCGAGCGCGGAAACGGGCAAATGTCGGTGCATCCCCTATCATTACGACCGATACCCTGAGTTCGTCGATGTCGGCGCCATCGTTGTTCTCGGCATTCGCGATCGCCGACTCCAGGACCTTGCGCATGAGGTGAGCGGCTTTCTTCTGGCTGAATTGAAGAATATGCAACGCCTGAGCGACCGATTTACCCCGGATCTGGCTAGCGACCAATCGGCATTTCTGAGGCGATATACGCGCATAGCGTAGTGTGGCTACGGTTTCCATATCAAACATTCCAGGCCTAGACAGCCTTGCGGTTTCCAGAATGGCCTCTGAACGTACGCGTAGGCGCAAACTCACCGAGCTTGTGACCCACCATATTTTCAGAAACCAGCACCGGCACGTGCTGTCGTCCGTTGTGCACGGCGATAGTTAACCCAACCATCTCCGGGATCACCATGGACCGACGTGACCACGTTTTAATCGGTCGACGGTCGTTCCTCTGAGCGGCTACCTCGACTTTCCTCATCAGATGGGTATCGACGAACGGGCCTTTTTTAATAGAACGGGGCATACTCTAATCCTTTGCGACTACTCGGCCCACGCCGACTAACCTACTTCTGTTTCCTGCTGCGAACAATCATGCCGCTAGTACGCTTGTTGTTGCGGGTCTTGTAGCCTTTCGTCGGCACGCCCCAGGGTGTTACCGGATGGCGGCCACCTGAACTCCGGCCTTCGCCGCCACCATGGGGATGATCCACAGGATTCATCGCTACCCCTCTGACGGTGGGCCGAATTCCGCGCCAACGCTTAGCACCTGCCTTACCGAGTTTGCTCAGATTGTGTTCGTAGTTACCGACTTCGCCAACGGTAGCTCGGCAATCGACGTGTATCCGCCGCATCTCTCCCGAGCGCAAACGCAGAGTCGTGTACCGGCCCTCACGAGCGACGATTTGAACCGAGCCACCCGCGCTTCGTGCGAGCTGACCGCCTTTCCCTGGCTTCATCTCCACGCAGTGCACGAGCGTGCCGACTGGAATGTTTTTCAATGGAAGAGCATTACCGGACTTGATCGGGGCATCGGAACCGGACAGAATCGGATCACCGGCTTTGCACCGTCTCGGCGCCAAAATGTAGCGTCGCTCTCCGTCCGCATACAGCACGAGAGCGAGATGAGCACTCCGATTCGGGTCATACTCGATACGCTCAACGCGACCGGCAATCCCGTCTTTGTCTCTCTTGAAATCGACAATTCGGTAGTGGCGTTTGTGTCCACCTCCCTTGTGCCGCGTCGTGATGCGGCCGTCGTTATTACGACCACCTGTCTTCGACATCGGGGAGAGTAGCGGCATGTGGGGCTTGCCTTTGTGTAAGTCATCGCGAACGGCACGGACAACGAATCGTCGGCCCGGTGAGATCGGTCTGGATTTTCGTACCGCCACTACGCTTCCCCGTCAGTCTCGCTACTCAACGCCCATGAAATCGATGTTGTCGCCCGGCACCAGCCGAACATAGGCCTTTTTCCAGGCCGCCTGCCGGCCTTTACTTTGCCCGTGGCGCTTTACCTTACCCCGCACATTCGTCACGGTGACGTTACCGACCTTGACCTCGAAGAGTACTTCGACGGCGTCTTTGATTTCCTTCTTCGTCGCGTCGGGACGGACCTTGAACACGACCTGGTTGCTGGCGTCTGCCAGGGCCGTAGATTTCTCGGATACATGCGGGCCGACTATCACCATCATCAGCCTCTCCTGATGCGCTATGTAACTCATCGGAGGCGCTCCTCAAGGAGCTTTGCGGCCGCTACCGTCATCACGATGTTCTCATGACCGACCAGGCTGACCGGATCTACGGTGTCGGCTTCGAGCACGTCGACATTCACGAGGTTACGTGCTGCCAGACAGAGGTTCTTATCGAAGCCCTCCACGACGATCAGGACGTTCTCGACGTCGAGCTCCTTGAGCTTTAGCTTGAGCTCTTTTGTCTTAGGCGCACTGACACCGAATTCCTCGGTGAGCAGCAGACGATCCTGGCGTATTAGCTCGGACAACATGGAGCGCATGGCGCCACGATACATTTTGCGGTTCACCTTCTGCTCGAAATTTCTCGGCCGCGCGGCGAACGTTCGCCCACCGCCAGTCCATATCGGGCTACGTATCGTTCCGGCCCTGGCACGGCCCGTGCCCTTCTGGCGCCAAGGCTTCGTGCCTCCACCGCGGGCCTGCGAACGGTTCTTCTGTGCCTTCGTGCCCGCGCGCGCGCCAGCGAGATAGGCCGTAACAACCTGATGTATGAGCGGCTCATTAAAAGCTACCGCGAACGATGAGTCCGCCAGATCGATCTTGCTGCTCTTACCCTGTAGCTTCAGTTCCATAACGCTATGCTTTGACAGCGGGACGAACGATGACGTGACGACCGGGCGCGCCGGGCACACCGCCTTTCACCAACAGAAGATTTCTCTCGGCGTCGACGCGAATAATTTCAAGATTGGGTACGGTTCGACGGACGTTGCCCATCTGTCCAGGCATCTTCTTCCCTTTGACTACACGCCCGGGCGTCTGATTCTGCCCGATGGACCCAGGCGCCCTATGCGCCAGCGAATTACCGTGAGTCGCGTCCTGCATGGCGAAATGATGCCGTTTCACGGCGCCCGCAAAACCCTTGCCCTTGGAAGTGCCGACTACGTCCACACGCTGGCCGTTTTCGAACACATCGACCTTGATATCGGCGCCCGCTGCGAGCTCTTCTCCCTCGTCGTCATCCAGGCGGAACTCCCAGAGGCTGTCGCCGGGCGCAACGTCAGCTTTCGCGAAGTGGCCCGCCTGTGCTTTTGCCACCCGATCGGGCTGACGCGTCCCCACGGTGACCTGCACGGCCCGATACCCGTCGCGGTCCACGGTCTTCAGCTGTGAAATACGATTGGGCAGGGCCTCTATGACGGTCACCGGGATGGATTCGCCGGCCTCCGTGAATATGCGGGTCATACCGCATTTACGGCCCACCAGACCGATTGGCATTGCTTGTGTCCTCTCTATCCGCGCCGACTACGTTCGACCGGCACTTCAGCCAGCGCGGGCATTCCAGCGCTGGCACCCAATGGCTCCGAGCGGGCTAATGCCGCCGTAACCCCGAATTCTGTTGGTGACTGACCGCTGCCGGCTCAGACGTCCGACAGCTCCCAATGACTAAAGTGGCCCGACGGGATCGATATCTCGCCAGACCAAGGCGTAGCCGCTTATTATAACACCGCGGACCCGAGGTTCAACGCCCTTAATTGAGCCGGATCTGAACATCCACGCCGGCCGGCAACTCCAGCCGCATGAGCGCGTCGACGGTCTTGTCCGTTGGATCGATAATATCCATCAGTCGCTTGTGCGTCAGCAACTCATACTGGTCGCGAGCATCCTTGTTGACATGGGGGGATATCAATACCGTGTACCGTTCGATCTTGGTTGGCAGCGGCACGGGACCTTTCACGGTCGCTCCCGTCCGCTTCGCCGTCTCCACGATCTCCCGAGCAGACCGGTCGATCAACCGGTGATCGAATGCCTTCAATCGGATTCTAATATTCTGACTAGTTGCCATTTACTTCACCCTCGCCCGTCAATTGCGACGCGATCTATTCAATAATCTTCGCGACCACGCCCGCACCCAC
>JAZFYK010000055.1:0-3351 GCA_036443505.1 Gammaproteobacteria bacterium
GCCGGGCGCTATACCTAAGGAGAACGTCGCGATGGCGCCGTCCTCGTCCGTGACCAACGGCGGTTTCGGCGACTCATATTCGAGCGGGCTCGGGGCGTCGGTCGATAGAGCCGCGGCGAGCGATTCCGCCTCACCGGTGACAATCGCGATCTTCAGGTTATCCGCTCGTAGATGCCGCCTGATCGCGGCATTGACGTCTTCCAGCGTGATCTCATCCATGAGCTGCCGGAAGCGAGTCAGATGGCCTTCGCCTTCGATGCCATAGAAACGATCGTCGACGGCGTAGCCGAGGCGTTCATCGGAAGTCGTGGCGAAATGCAGCACGTATTTCTTTAAGAAAGCCCGTGTCAGCTCGAACTCCTCCTCGGTCAGGCCTTCGTCGACGAGGAGCGCGAGCTCGCGAATGGCGGCACGAAGCGCGAAGTGGGCCTGGTGGTTCGGTAGCGTGCGAATCCAGACCTCGAAGAACTGGTGTTGCCGGGCGACGTTTACGGGCGGCATGCTGCGTTGGCCGCCTTCCGGGTAGGCCTCTATATAAGAGTAGTCGCCGTAGTTGAGTCCCCGTGCCTGGCGTATCACCTGGAACAGGTGGCTGGCCTGATTGCGGTGTTCTCCGAGCCACGAGTTAGCGATCCACAACGCATAAAAATCGCGCTCGCCGCGATGCACGTCGATCGGGAAGCCAAAGCTGATCGAAGAGTCGGCATCGGGCTTATCGATGAGAACGACCTGCGCTCCCTCCCAGCTCGGTGCGCTGATCTGTGGCGCGGGCAGGGCGTTGCCGTCCGGCAGGCTGGCCAGTGAGGCTTCCAACATTGCGACGAGTTCGTCATCGAAGCCGCCGCCCAGTGCGGCCGTCGCGTTGCCCGCTGTGAAGTGCTGTCGATAGAAGCCGCGGATGTCGTCCAGCGTGATGGAATTCAGGCCGTCGACCGTGCCCTCGGGCGGATGCGCGTACGGCGTGCCCTCGTAGATTTGCTGATTGAGCGCCGCCTTGCCGAGCTCCTCGTCCGAGGCGTAGCGTAAGACATTTTCCAGGTAGTTGATCGTGTCGTTCTTGATGCGCTGAAAGTCGGAGTCCACGAACGCAGGCCGCAGGAAGGCGTCGGTAAAAAGGCCGGAGAAGACCCCGATGTTGTCCCGGTGCGTCCTGCCCGTGAGCGTGGACATCTCCCGGTCCACCCGGATCCGGTAATTCGATGCGATGGGATAGAGCTTCTCGAGGATGTCCGCGTAGGGGTTGTTCTCGGTGGATGCGTCGGCCAGCATCTGGGCCGTCAGGTAGGCGAGGCCTTCTTTGCCGGGTGGATCGTTTTGCGAACCGACTTCAAACCAGATAGAAAAGGAGATCGTGGGCTCCGTCGGCACGGACAACAATACCGTGCCCGTCTCCTGCACGCTCGCCTGTTCCGGTTCCCGGTCACTCGCGCAAGCGCCCAGCGCGAACGCGACGACGAGGCTTACGACTGTCAGCCTCATTCGTCTTCTCTGAGCACGGCGACGACGCGCCGATCGGGGTTCAGGTAGTGCCTGGCCGCGGCGCGGACGTCTTCAGCCGAGACCATCTCGTACGCGGCGTAGAGTTCCTCTACACCGTCCAGGCCACCACTGATCGCGATATGCCGGGCGAGGCCGCCGGCGATATCGTCCGGCGTCTCCAGCCCCATCAGGAAACCGTAGCGCAGCCGCGACTTGAGGTCCGCGAGACGCTCGCCGTCCGGGAGGGCCTCCTGGTACTCCGCGATCGTTGCATCGATCGTCGCGAGGACGTAATCCACCTTGTCGGGATCTTTAACCCGCGTATACAGAAGTATCACGCTCGGATCCCGGTTCAGCCCGGCATCGGCCGCCAGGAATTCCAGCACCTGCTCGTCGAGAACCAACTGCCGGAAGATATCGCTGGTACTGCCGAACGCGAGTTCTACGAGCAGATCCGCGGCGACACGGTCGCGATTGGCGGGATCGAATGCATCGGACTTGTAAGCGAGGGCCAGGACCGGCAGCGTGCGGCCGCTGTAGCTTACATCGATGCGTCGCTCGGTCTCTTGTATGGGTTCCACCGGGATCTCGGGCGGTACGTAGCCCGTTTCCCACGCGCCGTAATAAGTGTTGACCAAGCGCATGACCTGCTCCGCTTCGACGCCGCCGGCGACGAACAGAATCGTGTTCTCCGGACGGTAGTAGCGCGAGAAGAACGATTGCGAGTAGTCGAACATCGACGGCATCGCCGCGATGTCCTCCTCGTAGCCCATCGTGGTATGGCCATAGGTATGCGCGTCGAACGCTTCGGCCATCGTGGCTTCATAAATTACGAAGAACGGGTTCGTACGGTTCTTGCGGTATTCGCCATAGACCGCGCCAGCCTCCGTCCTGAAGTCGGGCTCTACGTAGGCGAGGTTTTGAAAGCGATCGCTCTCGAGTTGCATGACCTGTTCCAGGTCTTCAGCGGCGATCGAGATGTGGTAGGCCGTGAGATCGTCCGTGGTATAGGCATTCCCGTCGGCGCCGATGGACGTCAGTATCCCGTTATAGGCGTCGGTTGGATACGCGTCGGTGCCGCGGAACATCATGTGCTCGAAGAAATGGGCGAAGCCTGAATGACCGGGTTCGTACTCATCTCTGGAGCCGGTACGCACGATAGACCAGTACGCGACGAGATCGCTGTCCGCGATCGGCATGACGATTACCGTGAGGCCGTTATCGAGCGTCTCGACGTGAGTGTCGTACGGGATGATTCCACCCATGGCAGAGTCTTGGGCCTGGGCTGGATGTATGAGGAACACCGCGACCAACACGAACAGGATTCGCTTTAGCATATGGTTCCGCCGAGCTTGCGAGGATTGCCAACTCAGTCTAGCAGAACGCAACACGCCTCAGCGTAGGTTGCGCGCGGCCGACGCTCACCGGGCCGGGGCGGCGATATCCCGGTAGCTGAAGCGCGATTCGATCGGACCGTCGAACCGCTCGCCGCCGACTTCGACGTATGGGTAGATAAAGTAATTCAGAGGCCGATCCTGGTGCCCGCGACCGAGGCGTATATCCCGGCCCGTGGTGAAGTGAATTCGGTCGAGCGGTTGACTGCCGAAATAGAGTTCTCGACGCTCTGGGTGATTGAAGGCCTCGGAGGCGTCGACCGGAAACCAGCCGGTTTCCGGCGAGTAGAAGTTGACCCAGCAATGATAGCCGCTGATGTTGCCCTCGGACCGGTCGTCGGGTACCGGGAAACCCATGTCGAAACGCGCCGGTATGTTCTTTGTTCGTGCCAGCGAAATAAATAGCGAGTGAAAGTCCGTGCAGTTGCCGTAGCGTTCATTGCAGGCCCAGAAGGTGTCGCCGTTGCCCCAGCCCGTG
>JAZFYK010000056.1:0-7728 GCA_036443505.1 Gammaproteobacteria bacterium
TAGCCAGCATCGTCCTTGAGTTGCGGGATGCTACGACCACCGAGTTGTTGGCACGCACCATAGATCGGTCAACCGGGACAGGGCTGATGACTACCGGTACGGTATGGATACTAACTGAGGACTTAGTGGAGCGCTGGGCCCAAAGACTGTCCGGTCGCCTGAAGGAGCTAGCGGACCTTGCAGGGCGGGGCCGTGACACACCAGCCTGGGCTCGATGATCTCCGCCGTGGAGGCTGGCAGAGATCAGATTCTATCGACGCGGTTTGGCGCTGCTGCGAGGGCCGGGGCCGACGCCCTCGAGCCATTTCTCTGGAGAGTCGATCGACGGTGCCGCTCGCGGTCTCTACGAACAGGAACGGCAGGAACGCATGAACAAAGCAAGCGACGGCGGCCCGAACCATCGTGAAGCTGAACGCCAGCGCCGCCCGCATGTGCTCTAAATAGGTCTCGCCAACGGAGTCTGGATGGTTCTTGAATAACTCTAATAACGGCATGCCGTTCCTGCTTGCGTTTGAAGCGCCGTCCATAGGTCTGTATATTACCACAGGATATATAGATATATCTATAAGTTTTTTGTGACATTAATCACATAATTTCAGTGGGTTAGACGATCGCTTAACGCCCGGATTGTTGATTGCCCGAGCCTTCGGCGGCGACATGATGAGTTCTCTGCCGCGAGTCAATGTGGGCAAAGCCCCTCGCTGACACTCATTTGAAGCGGTGGCCATACTCAATTTAGACTTTGCGTGACGATGCCTTCGAGTGAACAACATTGAACCAGACTGAGATACCTATCATCGATATCCGGAACCTGCCCGACAGTGACGAGGCCATGAGGCTGCTGGACTACGCGTGCAAGGAGTGGGGCTTCTTCCAGATTGTGGGTCACGGAATCGATCAAGCTCTGCGCCAGGAAACTTTCCGGCAAATGGGCAAGTTTTTTGGCCTGCCCAGCGACGAGAAACGCTCCATCATCCGCACGGCAGACAACACCTGGGGATATTTCGATCAGGAGCTCACGAAGAATGTCCGGGACTGGAAGGAAATCTTCGATGTGGGACCGACGGAAACTCGGGGACCACTGGCCGGAGCTGTTCCGCAATGGCCCCGGTCACTGCCCGGATTCAAGTCAACACTGGGAACTTTTACGGATGCTTGCGAGCGACTAGCTCGACACCTTCTTTCGAGTATCGCGACGATCCTTGGCGCAGCGCCGGTTGATCTATACAGCGCGTTCGAGCCCGAGCACAGCAGCTTCCTCCGTCTGAATTATTACCCGTTGTGCGCGGAGCCTGCGACTCCAGCGTCCCCGACCGTTCCCGAGAAGGGCCATCTCGGCATCAGTCACCACACGGATGCGGGAGCCTTGACGGTGCTCATGCAAAGCCCGGTTGCGGGGCTTCAGGTCGAGCGGCGGAATCATTGGTATCTCGTGGAGCCCCGAGACGATGCGCTCATCATCAATATCGGCGACATTGTCCAGGTCTGGTCCAACGACCGCTATAAGGCGCCGCTGCACCGCGTCGTCGTGGGCAGCCGGTCCGAGCGGTATAGCGCGGCATTCTTTTTCAATCCGTCGTACGACGCGACTTATTCGCCGTTGCTTAGTGTTTGCGACGAAAACAATCCGCCTCTATACGACCCCATCAACTGGGGCGAGTTTCGAGCGGGTCGCGCCGCCGACGATTACGCCGATTCAGGCGAAGAGATACAGATCTCTCATTTCCGCACATCGCGATAGAACACCTCGGTTCAGCCCGACTCTCTCCTCTCATAGTTTCCTCGCCCGAATCGCCTTGGACCAGTTCTCGTCGAGTGGCGCCGCGAGCGCCTTCGCATTGATCTTGTGGGCCTCGCGCACCGCGGCGAAATTGCCGTCCGCCTTGATCAATCCGAGACGATAGGCCAGACGGTCGGCGTATCCCGGCAGCAGAATTCTCAGATCCAGCTTCGGAACGCGACGCGGCGTGATCTCGTTCATGTGCTTTACCAGTTTGGTGGTGCAGGTGTTCCAGAGACTGTGGTAAAACTCAGGGTGATTGCGAAAGTCGTCGGCCTTCATCACCATCCCCTTGAAGAACCCGCGAATCTTCGGCAGCTCCGCTTCAACCCGGTACAGATAGGTCTCGTAGCTCCGCGCATGGGTACGCAGGGAGATCATGTCGCGCTCGTCGGCAATGACATAGGTCACTTCATACTGACGCCAAAGGCCGCGCCACGGAGAGTAGCGCTCCCGGTGCTCACGACGTGCCTCGACCGAGATTGATACGTAGGTCCCGTCCGTGAAGCCGAAGCTGGCGAACGTGTGGGCCATCGCTCCGGTGAGCCCGAATGACGATAGCACGAACCAAGCCGTTTCGATCGCGTCGACGTCAAAGGTCCGGGTCTCGTACACGCCTCTCTTGCCGCCTTCTCCCCAACGGAAGTTACGGACGTTCTTGACCGTGATCCTGGAGCCCGAGATCGAGACTTCGGGCACTAAGGCTTGATCCCTGGCCCAAACGCGGTCCTTGCCAGGCCTGCGGAACGGGGCCTTCAACGGCGCGGTTAGGTTCTTGATCACATCGGATACCGGGCTGGCAGCTCATCTCCTCGACAGGCCGAGCCATTCCTCACCGGCAAACTAATAAAACGCTCTTACTCCGCTCCCGATGGAGGCGCTCCTACTATCGTGTCGGGCGACCAGTTCGCACGGCTGCCGTCCGCATGGATCTGGACCATTTTCCACCCGAGTGTGGTCTCCTGCGTCGGGTTGTGCGCGGTAAAACGAAACCGCACGGACTCTCCGCGTGGAAGAGACCCGCCGCTCCATACCGCGCCGACAATCTTGCCGTCAGCGTTCTTCTTCGTCTCGATCGTCCAGCCACTCTCGGGCTCGAAGCTCACGACGACGACTTCGGACGGAAATTCCGCTTCGACTCGAACCGTGTCGCTCTGTCTTTCGGTCGGTACCCGAATCGTATACGTCTGCTCCGCACCCGGGGCCGAGTAACGCGGGGCGACGGTGACGTGGCCAAACGCTGTCCGGGCGGTGAACAGGAAAACTCCCGCAGTAATTATTATCAGAAGTCGAGCGGTATTATTCTTCATATTCATTCCTCTAGGGACCGTAGACGACGGACGGCAACCAGGTCGCAAGCCCAGGTATGAGCGCCAGCAATACTAACGCGAATAACTGAATCGCCACAAACGGCATGACGCCACGATAAATTGCGCTGGTCTCCACGCTCTCCGGCGCCACGCCCCGGAGATAGAATAGCGCAAATCCGAAGGGTGGCGTTAAGAAAGAGGTCTGTAGATTGATCGCGATCATGACGCCCAACCAGACGGGATCGATACCCATCGTCAATAGGATCGGGCCAACGATCGGGACGACGACAAACGTGATCTCGATGAAATCCAGCACGAATCCCAGCAGGAACATCAACAACATCACCGTGAACATCGCGCCGAAGACGCCACCGGGAAGATTGAGCAGTATTTCCTGAACCAGCCGGTCGCCGCCATAGCCCCGAAAAACGAGCGAGAAGAACGACGCGCCGATCAGAATCAAGAACACCATGCTGCTCACGCGAACTGTTCTCTGCATGACTTCGATCAGGCGATCCATCGAGAAAACACGCTTCGGCAACGCCAGCAGGAGCGCGCCGACCGCACCGACACCGGCCGCCTCGGTCGGCGTAGCGAAGCCGCCCATGATCGAGCCGAGTACGGCGAGGATCAGAATCAATGGCGGCATAAGCGCGAGCAGTACCTGGATCAAGCTGACTCGTTCGTCCGGGCCTGCCGGCGGATTCGCGGGCATGGCATCGGGCCTCATGATCGCGACACCGATCAGATAGATCACGTACAAGGCGACCAGTCCCAGTCCCGGGATCAGCGCGCCGACGAATAGATCACCCACGGACACCGTGTCCGGCGAGAAAATCCCCTGAGTCAGCTGCGCCTGGCTGTAGGCGGAAGACAGGACGTCGCCCAGCAACACCAGAATGATCGATGGCGGAATGATCTGACCGAGTGTGCCGGACGCGCAGATCGTCCCGGTCGCAACAGCGGGGTCATAACCGCGCCGCAACATCGTCGGCAGTGACAACAACCCCATGGTGACCACGGTAGCGCCGACGATTCCGGTACTCGCTGCCAGCAACATGCCGACGAGGGTGACGGAAATCCCGAGACCGCCGCGCAGCCCGCCGAACAGCGCACTTAGATTTTCGAGTAACGAGTCCGCTATCCGCGCGCGCTCCAGCGTGATGCCCATGAATACGAATAACGGCACGGCCATCAGCGTTTGGTTACTCATGATGCCGAATAGGCGGTTGGGCATCGTGCCGAGGAACGCTGCGTCGAATATGCCGAGCGCCACGCCCGTGTACGCGAAAATCAGCGCAACACCGCCCAATGAGAACGCGACGGGATAACCGGCCAGCAGCACGATCACGACCACGCCAAACATCAGGAGGGCAATCCATTCCATGGCTAGATCACTTCACCCATCGATACCTTGTGGTCCGGATCTGACGGCATTCGGCCCATGAGCGTCAGAATGGCGCCGAAGAGATTGGCGATGCCCTGGAGTATCAGCATGCCCGCCGTGGCCGGGATCAGGCTCTTCAGGATCGGCACGAACGGATAAGGTAACCCGCCGGCCTCGCGGGATGCCTCGCGAATAAGCCACGATGTATAAACGTAATCCCAGCTCGACACCGCAAGAAACACGGCCATCGGCAGGAGAAAGATCAATGTCCCGAGCAGGTCGACGACGGCCTTCTGCCGCACAGGCATGCTGCGGTAGAAGATATCCACGCGGACGTGTTCGTTTCGTTTCAACGTATAGGCCGCACCGAGCATGAACACGGCCGCGTGCATCCAGGTCACGCTCTCCTGCATCGATATCCAGCCGAGGTCGAAGGCGTAGCGCAGGACGACAATGGCGAACGTGACCAACACCATGAGGAGCGTCAACCACGCGACGACGGTGCCCGTGAATTCGCTGAAGTCCTCTAGGGACCGTCTTAACTCCAACATGTGTCGTCCTATCAGGCCGAGTCGTCGCCGCCGTCGCTTAGTCCGTCTTCTCCAAGCGCTTCAGAAAGACCTGCATCTCTCGCACGGCTTGCCGATCACCGCGGCGTGTGGCGACCTCAATCCCCCGGCGATAGGCCTCGATGGCGGCGGTTGGGAGACCTGCCTCGGTTTGCGCTTTGCCCAACAACTTCCACGCGGCAGAGTAATCCGGGTCCAGAGTCACGGCAACGCCTAAATGCCCGACGGCCTTATCCAGGCTTCCCGCATTCAGGTACGCAGAACCCAGGGCAAACCGCATTGTCGCGTTATCCTCGCCCCGGGCCAGCATGGCCTCGAGGCTTTCCGTGAGTTCCACGGCTAGCGACGCCAGAAGGTCGGCGTGATCAACACGAGCAACGTAAAGATCTCCAATCGACCCAGAACCATGGCACAGACTGCAGACCACTTGCTGACAGCATCCAGATCGCTGTAGCCGTTAGCGACCTCGCCCAGCCCCGGGCCGAGGTTATTGATTGTCGCCGCGATTGCCGACCATGCCGTGACCTGATCGACACCGTTTGCCAGAAGTATGATCAGTAGCGCGCCGAAGACGACGACATAAACGGCGAAATACCCCCAGACGGAATCGACGACACGATTGTCGACGGCCTTGTCGCCCAGCTTCACTACGATCGACGCGCTGGGGTGAACGAGCCGCTGTACTTCACGCAATCCCTGTTTATACATCAGTAGCCATCGGATCACTTTCATGCCTCCGGCCGTCGATCCGGCGCATCCGCCGACGAAGCTCGACAGGATCAACAACACGGGCAGCGCCCCGGGCCAGCTGACGAAGTCGTCCGTCGTGAAACCGGTCGTCGTACCGATGGACACTACCTGGAAGAGGCCCTTCGTAAACGTCTCGGTCAACGTTGAATAATGCCCGGTGAGATAGAGATAGACGAGCACGAGCAGCGTGAGCCCACCGAGTAGCCTCAGATACGCGCGAAACTCGGGATCGGTCAGATAGTTGATCAATCGCCGTTGCCGCCAGGCGAGAAAATGCAACGAGAAATTCACACCGGCGATAAACATGAAGACGACCGCAATCATCTCGATGAGGGGGTTGTCGAAATACGCCATGCTGGCATCGTGGGTCGAGAAACCGCCGATGGCCACGGTGCTGAACGCGTGGCATATCGCGTCGAACAGACTCATGCCCGCGCCCCAATACGCGAGTCCACACACGACCGTGATACCGAGGTAGACGTACCACAAAGCCTTGGCCGTCTCGGTAACCCTCGGCGTCAGCTTGGTATCCTTCACGGGCCCCGGCATCTCGGCGCGGTAGAGCTGCATCCCGCCGACACCCAGCATCGGCAGCACCGCGACCGCCAACACGATGATTCCGAGACCGCCCAGCCACTGTAGCTGCTGGCGGTAATACAGGATCGCCTTCGGTAGCGAGTCCAGCCCCGTCAACACCGTAGCGCCGGTCGTCGTCAGTCCCGACACGGACTCGAAGACCGCGTCCGTGAAACTCATGCTCGGGTTCTCGGACAACAGTAGCGGCGCGGCACCGAACAGTCCCAGTACGACCCAGAATAACGCCACCACCAGGAAGCCATCCCGCCGCCGCAACTCACGATCCTCTTTGCGGACCGGGAACCAGATCACGGCTCCCGACCCCAGGACGATCAGAAAGGACACGACGAAAGCGCTCCAGGTGCCGTCAGCGTAATAGAGCGAGAAGCCGATCGGCAGCAGCATCGTGAGACTGAAGATCATCAGCAGAAAGCCGAGGACGCGCTGGATCGCTAGAAACGTGACCGGCATGATTACGCTAAACGAAACCGACCCCGACTTCGAACAGCCGCTCTACCTCGTCGATCTGGCGGCGTTCCGCCATAAATAAGATGACATGATCATCGGCCTGTATCACCGTGTCGTGATGGGCCATGAGCACTTCGTCGCCACGCACGATGGCACTGATCGTCGCGCCACGCGGCAGACGAATCTGCTCGATCGCCCGGCCCACGACACGTGACTCATCCTCGTCACCGTGCGCTACGGCTTCGATCGCCTCGGCGGCGCCACGCCGCAATGCGTGAACCCGAACAACATCGCCACGACGAACGTGTGCGAGCAGCGTACCGAGCGTAATCTGCGAGGGAGAGATGGCGATATCGATCGTGCCGGCCTCCACCAGCTCCGCGTAGGCGGGCTTGTTGATGAGCGCCATCACCTTGCGGGCACCGAGCCGTTTCGCCAACATCGCGGAGAGAATATTGGCCTCGTCTGCATTGGTTACCGAGACGAAGACGTCTGCGCTGTCGATATTCTCCTCCAGCAGAAGTTCTTCGTCGGCCGCATCGCCGTGCAGCACGATCGCCTGGTCGAGCTGCTCCGAGATTGCTCGCGCTCTATCGTGGTTTCGTTCGATGACTTTTACCTGATTCGTGGACTCCAGCACTTTCGCCAAGCGCACGCCAACGTTCCCGCCACCGGCGATCACCACTCGCCGAATCGGTTCGTCGAGCTTGCGCATTTCGCTTAACACGGCTCGGATGTCCTTACGCGCGGCGATGAAGAACACCTCGTCGTCTTCTTCGACGACCGTATCGCCATCCGGAATGATCCCCTGGGAGTCACGATAGATGGCGACCACCCTGCACTCGACGTTCGGTATGTGCTCGGACAACTCCCGCAACGGATGGCCTA
>JAZFYK010000057.1:0-12531 GCA_036443505.1 Gammaproteobacteria bacterium
AATAGGCCACCGCTAGCGAACATCCCCGCCGTCGCTCCGGCAGCAGCTTTGAGGAACTCCCTACGGCTACCCATGACCGAACCCCCTTGAACTCATTCCGACGCGTACGACATCGCGACTATGCGCCGGAGGGAGCCGCGAGTACCGCTCACTCATACATTATCATGCGACGGAAGCACCGGCGACGGTTAGTTCATTACAGTGTGTTTAGAACTGCGTGGCGTACGCATAACGCCTCTTGTGAATCGAACACATGCAGACTATGTTCTGAGACGATGAAGACACGACGCACGCGTTCACTCTTAGCTTTGGTTCTGGTCCTCGTAACTGCGAGTGGCAGCGCCGCCGCACAAGATTGGCGAACGGCGAGCCGGGCCTCAGTCGGGCTGGCACCGGACCCCGCGACGACGCCGGAGCCGGTGGTACAAGTCTATGCCGCCCGCGCGGTCAGATGGCGTGGATACATCGGTGTGCATACCTGGATCGCCGTCAAATCCAGAAACGCACCAGCTTTTACAGTCTACGAAGTGAGCGGTTGGCGCCTGAGACGAAACGGCACATCGGTTCTCCGCAGTGAGCGGCCTGCCGATGGCCGATGGTTCGGCAACGTCCCGGAGCTTCTGGCCGATCTTCGTGGTGATTCGGTCGACGCAGTGATCGAGCGGATCGAGGCAGTCGTCAGCGACTATCCTGACGCGGGTGAGTATCGAGTCTGGCCAGGACCGAACTCGAATACGTTCACCGCGTATGTCTTGCGCAATATTCCAGAGTTGCGAGTCGACCTTCCCGCCACGGCGATCGGTAAGGATTACCTCGGTAAGCGCCTTATCGCGAGCACACCCAGTGGCACGGGACTTCAGCTCAGTGTCTTTGGCCTACTGGGTATCCTGGCCGGCGTCGAAGAGGGACTGGAGGTGAATGTGCTCGGCCTGACCTTCGGCGTCGATCCCCTGGACTGGTCACTCAAACTGCCACTGGCCGGCCGGGTGAACCTATGGTGGGTGTTATTGCTCGGACCGGTTATCGCCTGGCGCGCTAAGCGGGCTAGAGCGCGGTCTTAGCCTAGGCGCGATCTATCGTAGAGGGCTCCCCGGCTCAGAAATTCCACGCGGGTAGATAGGCGTAGCGCTCGGCGTACTCGAGCATCTGCCCGGTGAAGTCTTCAGGATATTCGATCCGAACATCGACGATCTCGCCGTCCTCCTCCACCGGCACTAGCCGCGGATTGATGAAACCCGCGTACGCCGGAATGTCGAGGCGAGCGTAACGCTCGCGCACCTCGGCATGAAGCTCCTCATCGACCTGTACACCGAAGCTCTCGACGAGATACTGTGCAGCTTCGAAGTCGCCCGCCGACTTAATTCGTTGCAACTCGCGAAGGAGCCGTCCAAACAGATCACGCAACTTGGCATAGTCGCGTACTACAAAATACGTCATCCCGTCACGCCGCAGTCTTTCGATGACGTTCTCCGCCGAACCCATCTCGTAGGCCCAACCCGCCACGAGTTGACGATTGCGCATGTGGTCCTCTTCGATCTCGTCTCCCAGCGCGACGCGATTGAGCTGCTGCATGAGCCCGTTGCGGATATATCGATCATAGGCCGTATGGCCCGCTTCCGCGTTCGGCAACAATCCGAGCTCGACCAACTTCGGATCGACGATGTAATACAGAGCGATGAGATCGGCTCGACCTTCTTCCAGGGTGGAGCCATAATTCTTGAGCGTCTCGTGCAATGTGCCGACACCTTCGTCGAGCTGGCCAGACGCGTGGCCTATGACTTCGTGCATATCCGTCATCAATGCGGAGACGATCTCACTGTACTCTTCGATACGTTCGCGTTCGGCGTCGTCCCACGAAAACTCTGCCACCGCCCCGCCACGAACCAGATCGTAGGCGGCGACGATGTTAGCCAGATTGACCGACTTGGAGCCGTGCTCCCTGCGGATCCAATCGGCATTCGGCAGATTGATACCAATGGGGGTTGTCGGTGAGGCATCTCCGGCCTCGATGATCACGTTGATCACCTTGCCGGTAATCCCCGTCACGTTCGCTTTCTTGTGCGCGTCCATGATCGGAGAGTTGTCCTCGAACCATTGCGCTTCCTCAGCCAGAGTATCGATGCGGCGGGTTGCGATTGGATCTCGGATCGATACGACCGATTCGTATGAGCCGCGTAGGCCCAGCGGATCGTTATACACTTCGACGAACCCGTTGATAATGTCGACCAGTGACTCCGTATCGTTCACCCAGGCGATGTTGTATTCATCCCAGTCCGCCAAACTTCCACTGCGGTAGTATCGAACCAGCTTCTCGAGCGCATCCCGCTGGGCATCGTTCTCAGCCACGGTCACCGCCTGTTCGAGCCAGAAGACCACTCTCTCCAGTGCTTGCGTGTACAGGCCGCTCACTCTCCAGACCTGCTCGGTCGGGACGCCGTCGCGCGCGACGAGCCTGGAGTTAAGGCCATACGAGACAGGTGTCGGATCGTTGGGCCTTTGCATCGCGGAATAGAAATCCTCGACTTCCGCCTGAGTCAGGCCGGTATAGAAATTGACGGCTGAGCTCACTACGACGTCGACACCGGTGCTCTTGTCGACCAGCTTCGAGTCCAGAGTCGGATCGAACATCACCGCCCGAAGCTCGGCCAATAGCTCGTCTATGGACTGTCCCGGACGTAGCGGATACCGCCCCGGCGTTTCCTTCACGAACTGCTCGAACGCCCCGAAGCCGAAGCCCGGCTCCAGCTTGTCGTTGGAGTAGTGGTGGTGGATGCCGTTCGAGAACCACACCCGTTTCGTGTAGGTCAGCAATGCCTCGAAGTCGGCTGTGGCGCGATCCCCTGGATAATGCCTGACGAGCTCTTCCAGCGTTCGCTTGATGACGAGATTGTAGCGGTACTTCTGATCGTAGATGATCTCGCGGCCGGAAAGTGACGCTTCGTAGAGATAGTACAGCAGCGTCTTCGTCCGCAAATCGAGCTCTTCAAATCCCGGCACCTGGTAGCGGAGGATACGCAGGTCCGCGAAGCGCTCCGTCTCGACGCGGAATTCCTGCTGTGGCTCCGTCGTTTGCGGCACAGGAGTCTGCTCGCTGCATGCGCTGGCCAGGAGGAGCACGACGATAGACGACGTACTATTGATCTTTGTTTTCATCGGAGCCTCACAGGCCGATTCGATCGCCGATCGAAGAGTGACGCCTAGGCGGAATCGATTTTGAGCAATCTCATGAGATTACCCCCGAGGATCGCCTCCTTTTGTGCATCGCTCAGAGAGGGTGAATCCACGATCAGGTCGATGGTATCAGGCCACGCGTAGGGCATGTCCGAGCCGTAAACGACCTGGCTCGCGCCGACCTCAGCCACGAGATGACGCAGCCCCTCCTCGGAAAACACCATCGTGTCGACCACGATCTGATTCCTTAGATAGTAGCTAGGGTTTTTCTCGTTGACGCAATTCGCGTTATTTCGGGAGCAAGCATATTCAGTCCGCCCGAGGTAGGACGGCAGGTAGCCGCCGCCGTGGGCCGCGCAGAGTTTGAGCCGGGGGAACCGGTCCAGCGTTCCGTCGAAAATCATACGCGTGAGGAAGACTGTTGTTTCCAGCGGGTTTCCGACGATGTTGCTCAGGCCCCCAACGCCATCCAGCTGGCCCGGTTGAATCAGATTCCTCGAGTTGTCCGGATGCATGAAGACGGGCACGTCAAGCTCTACGCATTTGGCCCAGAACGGATCGTACTTGGCTGACGACGGCACTTCGCCTTCGACATGTCCAAGAACGGACGCGCCGCGATGCCCGAGCTCATTGACCGCGTAGTCAAGCTGCTCAGCGGCCAGCTCCGGATACTGCAACGCCGGCGAAGACAGCGCGACAAAGCGGTCCGGGTAGGTCCCGCACCACTCCGCTAGGCCCTCATCATGAACCTCAACGATCTGGCGCGCGCGATCCCGATCCGCCGCGTACCACCAGAACCCATTCACACTCAGGGCGGCAATATCGATTCCCCGTGCGTCCATTTGCTCGATACGTCTGGGACTCAGGGTTACGAAATCTCCAAGGTTGGCATTCGCCATGGCCGTCCCCTGGATAATCGGTGCCACGGCTTGAAAGAGGCAGTGCGCATGGATATCGATGACCGTCATGCGACGGCCGCCGACGTAGACTTCCTTGCGGGACTGGGCAAAAGCATCGAGCGATCTGCCCAGCAGGATCATCCCGGCCGTCGCCTGCCCTGCCGCCGTCAGAAACGTTCTTCTGTTGACCATCCCGCTTTCCCCTGTCGTTGTTGTTTTCATCGTGGCCCGTAAGCCCGATCATTCCGGCCTCGAGACGTTGACCAATCATAACGCCGAATTCGAAGAACGTTAAGCGAAGGCCTTCAGGCTAGCTTTTCAGGCGATAGCCGGTCTTGAATATCCACCAGACGACCACGAGGCAGACGATGAGGAACATCACCGCCATGCCGACGCTGACGCCCAGGTTGACGTCCGCGATCTCGTAGAAACTCCAGCGGAATCCGCTGATTAGATACACCAGCGGATTGAATAACGTGACCGTCTGCCAGAACGGCGGCAGCATGTCGATGGAATAGAAACTGCCGCCCAGAAACGTCAGCGGGGTGATGATCAGCAGGGGTACGATCTGCAATTTTTCGAAGCCGTCGGCCCAGATGCCGAGAATGAATCCGAACAGGCTAAACGTTACCGACGTCAGCACGAGAAACAGCAGCATCCAGAAAACGTGGGCTACCTGGAGCGGCACGAACAGCCCCGCTGTCGCCAGGATAATCAGGCCTAGAATGATCGACTTCGTCGCCGCAGCGCCAACGTAGCCCAGGAGGATCTCGACGTACGACACGGGCGCCGATAACAGTTCATAGATCGTTCCGGTAAATCTCGGGAAATAGATGCCGAACGATGCATTCGCGATGCTCTGCGTTAACAGCGACAGCATTATCAGCCCCGGCACGATAAAGGCGCCATAGCTGACCCCGTCGATCTCCGTAATGCGTGAGCCGATCGCGGCACCGAAGACGATGAAGTACAACGATGTCGAGAGGACCGGTGAGACAAGGCTCTGAAACAGCGTGCGCCCCGCGCGCGCCATTTCGAATACATAGATCGTGCGAACTCCGTAAAGATTCATGCGGCACTCTTGACAAGGCTGATGAAGATGTCCTCCAGAGAACTCTGCGTCGTGCTGAGGTCCTTGAATTTGACCCCGGCCTGGCCGAGGTCACTGAGCAATGCCGTGATGCCGGTGCGCTCGCCCTGCGTATCGTACGTGTAGAGCAGCTCGTCGCCATCCTCACTGAGCTCCAGGCCGTATGCCGCCAGTGCGGTAGGGATTCGATCGATAGGCTCGTGCAGCTGCAGCGTCAGCTGTTTCTTCCCCAGCTTACGCATGAGCTCGGCCTTCTCCTGAACCAGGATAATCTCTCCATGGCTGATCACCCCGATCCGATCGGCCATCTCTTCGGCCTCATCGATATAGTGTGTCGTTAGGATGACTGTGACGCCGGAGGCGCGCAGCGACCGAACGATATCCCACATCGCCTTGCGTAACTCGACATCGACCCCGGCCGTCGGTTCGTCGAGAAAAAGAATCTGCGGTTCATGCGATAAGGCCTTGGCGATCAAAACGCGACGCTTCATGCCGCCCGACAGGGTCATGATCTTGTCGTTTCTTTTGTCCCACAACGACAGCGACTTCAACACGCTCTCGATGTAATCGGGATCGGGCCGTTTGCCGAACAAACCCCGGCTGAACGATACCGTCGCCCAGACTGTTTCGAACGCATCGGTCGTCAGTTCCTGTGGGACGAGGCCGATCATCGATCGGGCAGAGCGGTAATCGGTAAGAATATCGTGGCCATCGACTGTCACGCTGCCCTCGGTCGGATTGACGATGCCGCAGATGGTGCTGATTAGCGTCGTCTTACCGGCGCCGTTCGGGCCAAGCAAGGCGAAGATCTCGCCGTGCTCGATGTCGAGGTCAATGCACTTGAGCGCCTCAAAGCCGGTGGCGTAGACCTTCGATAGCTTCTTGATTGAAATGGCCGGCTGCATGGACTGGATACTCTGAGGATCGGCTACTGTATCAACTACCGAGCCACAGCTCACGGCGAGCCAGCTCTGTCGCTTCCGCTTCGTCGTCGTACTCGAGGAAACAGGTCGTGAGGGGAGCCTTCTGGAGCGTCAGCGAGAACTCCCTCAGTTCGTCGCCCTGGAACGCGATGACGGCGACCGTCTCTCCCTCGTCGAAGTGTGCCAGCTGTCCGGGTAGCCTGGCCGCTGAGACCTTGAGCCCGTCGAGCGCGATGAGGTGATCGCCGGGGCTTAACCCGGCCGCCTGGGCCGCCCCGCCATCCAGTAGCTGCGTCAGCTCCAGCCCGAATTCGCGTTCGATGAAGCTCGCCCCCAGGCTCAGCGGGCTTTTGGAAGACGCAGCTCGCTTCGAGCCACCGAGGTCGTCGGGCCCCTTGGCCGCACGAAAGCCCAGCTCAATGCCGAAGCCGGCGAGCAACTCGGCAAGCGGCAAATCCTCGGTGCCGCGTACCGCGACATCAAAAAATCCTGTCAGATCCCGACCGCTGAGCTCCCCCACCAGCTTCTCGAAATCGTCTTCCTCGACGCCGCCGCCAGTCTCGCCGAACCGTTGCCACAATTCCGCCATCACCTGATCGAGAGTCACGGCGGCATCCGGTGCGCTGCGCAATGTCAGATCCAGTGCCAATGCGACCAGCGCACCCTTACTGTAATAACTGACTGTCGCGTTGTTCGTGTTGGCGTCGGGCTTATAGAATTTGTCCCATGCGTCGAAACTCGCCTCCGCGAGGCTCTGCTTGAAACGCCCGGGCGCCCGATAGACACGGGTTAGCGCTTGACCCAACCGCTCCAGGTAATCCTTCGGGCCGATCAGGTCGCTGCGTAACAGCATGAGATCCTGATAATACGAAGTGATGCCTTCGAAGACCCACATCAGCCGGGTCTGATTGCGCCGATCGAGACGGTAAGGCGAGAACGCAGCTGGCTTAATTCGCTTGACGTTCCAGCTATGGAAGTACTCATGACTACAGAGACTCAGGAAACGCTGGTAATTTCGCGACACCCCCGAGGCGCCCGGGCGCGGCAATTCTTTGCGATTAAAAATTAGAGCCGATGACGCACGATGCTCCAATCCTCCGTATCCCTTAGCGACCGCGAGGCCGAGAAACCGATAGCGGTCGAACGGCTGCGCCCCACCGAAAAAGTTGTTGTGGGTGTCACAGAGCTGACTCAGGTCTGCCGCCACTCGATCCAGGTCCGTGTCATGACGACCGGCCACGATGAGTTGATGCGGGACCCCGCCCGATTGAAAATCCGTCACGGCGAAGTCACCGATCTCGAACGGGTGATCGATCAACTCATCGTAGTCGGCAGCTCCGTATCGACCGAAGCCTCGGGCATCTACGTCGATCGGCGTCATGGCAGTCGCGACGCGCCAAGTCGCACACTGCGGATCTTCCGGCGGCTCGAGTAGCAGTTCTACCGGCTCGTGCTCCCGGCCATGCGGACTCAAGAACAGGCACGTCCCATTGAAGAAACTGCGTGTGCCGTCCAGATACGCCCCACGCACAGAGAGGTCCAATGCGTAGACCTCGATCGTGACCCGGAGCTGGGCACCCGCATCGCGGCAACACCAGGTACTTTTGTCGAGTTTCTCCACCGCGAGAGCGCGGCCGGTGGACTCCGCGCGAATGCTGACGACATGGCGTGCAAATTCCCGTAGGAGGTAACTCCCCGGGATCCACGAGGGCAGCGTGAAGCGTTGTTCCACTGCCGGGTTCTCTAATCGACATTCCGTTTCGTAGTAATGCCGATTGAGGTCGGCGTGACGCACGCGATAGCGAATCAGGGCCCGTTCTCCTCAGCCGCGGCTAGTGGCAGCCTTGACGGCCGGGCGCGAGCCGATCATCTCGCTCCAACGCGCCAGGTCGTTGCGACCGTCGGTTGGGTCTACTCTAGCGGCGCGCGTCGCGAACCCTTGGTACACGTAGGCCACGATGTCCGCGTACGTGAACCGGTCTGACGCAACATAGGGGTTGTCGTGCAGATGTCGGTCCAGCTTGTCGAAGAACACTTCAACTCGCTTTCGCCCTCGGTCCACAAGCCCCTCGACCTGTTCGTAACCCTGCGGCCCCGGCAGCGCTCTCCCCTTAAAGAAGTCCAGGCCGTTTCGATAGAGTTCCTGAGCGCCGAGATAGCCCTCCAGCGTCGCGATATCGTGCCACATCACGACGAGCGCCTGCTCCTTCGCATCCTCGCCCAACAGGTTGGGTTCGGGGTGGAGCCCTTCCAGATAACGGCAGATCGCATGGCTTTCGAGCAGAATAGTGCCATCGTCCAGTTCCAATGCCGGCACGGTCGCCGACGGCACTTTCGCGCGGAATTCGGCTGTCCTCTGCTCCGATTCGCGCAGGTTCACGGTCACGGTTGGAATATCAAGGCCTTTCTCCGCGATGAAGATACGAACTTTCGTTGGGCTGGGCGCCAACCCGAAATCGTAGAACTGCATGGCTACGAGCCTCTTCGCCAAGCCCCGCTTAGCTATGTTGATTATTCTCGTCTCGACATTGCCGAGACACGGCCGTCAGGCGATTATAGGCGCCGAGACTCCTCGATGCGCACTATGGCTCCGAGCCAGCGGCCAGTATCTGTTCGAACGCGGAACGCATCTGTAGCAGCTGTTGGTGCATCGAGGGCCACTGGCGAGCCGACCGCCGCGCGCCCGCACTGAGCATGGCTCGTCGCTCCTTATCCTCGAAGAGCTCGAAGATACTCTGGGCCAGCGGCTCCGGGTCATCTACCGTGAGCAGTTCGCCGTTCACTTCAGGTCTAACCACCTCTCGTATGAGTGGGCCATCGACGCCCAGGACCGGCACTCCGATCGCGAGGCACTGCATACAGGAGCGACGCTGCGGCTCGGAACTCCAGTCCGTGATGACGGCAACACTGGATGATGCGAGCAGACCCGGCGCCTCCTCGATGTTTGCATAGAGATGGAAGCGCTGGGTGAACGGCATCTTCCGAATCAATCGGCGCAGCTGCTCATGACCCGACTTGGGGGTGATCAACAGAAAATGGATCGGCAGGTCCATCGGTATCCAGTGCGTGCACGCGACCAGCCATCTGAGCCCCTCATCGTCCGGCTGATCGGACACGCCGGCCACAGTGAATGCACCACCGGGAATTCCGAAGGCTTGCAGGTCGACATCCTTCTCATACCAGTCGGTGCTGTGGCCGGAAGGGAGCACCGTTATCTTGTCGCGGAGCCAACGCTCGGTGAGCCAATCGTGAGCGCGTTCTGGTTCGATATCGCACGAGATCAGCTCGACCCGCGGTAATCGGTACAAGGCGCGGGCAAGAATACTCGGGCGGGAGTGAGACTCCAGATAAGACAGCCGGACCACCACCTTCACTGGTGCGGCGATCGTCGCGAGCACGATTGCGCACGCTGACGACACCGAATCGAGGTACAGGATGTCAGCGGGCCAGCTGGCAAGTTTCGCTCTGACCGCCATGGCGGCGCGCAGGCCCAGGCCGTGGGACGGCGGTAACTCCTCAAGGGCGGCGCCTCGGACACGGACCAGTTCCGCGTACCGGGCGAGTGATGGAGCGAGTATCGAGGTTTCAATACCGATGCGTCGAAGTCCGATCAGCGCCTCCGCTGCCGGACGAGAATCTAGGGCACTGACTGCGAGTAACTGGATGGTGCCTCAGGATGCTCGGGGAATGAGCGCATATTATGGCGGAGGTCGGTACCGAGCGGAAGGGAGGGTCGCCGATGCTGTCACGTATACTGGCGTCGAACGAATTGACAGCTCGATCCTTCGGGTCGTTGAGCGAGTTTATGCATACTAGCCTCCACGTGCGGCTGGCGAACGTCAGCAAAGCCTACAATTCCCATGTCGTCCTGGCCGACACGAACCTGGAGGTCCGACCTGGCGAGTTCGTGGTCATCGTCGGTCGTAGCGGATCTGGCAAATCGACGCTGTTGAATCTCATCGCCGGCCTGGATTTCCCTTCGAGCGGTGAGATCTGGCTACTGGATCAGCCGCTGACTGAGCTAACCGAGGAGCAGCGCGCGAAGATACGTTGCAAGAGCCTGGGGTTCGTCTTCCAGTTCTTCAATCTGATCCCGACACTGACGGTGACGGAGAATATCCGTTTACCGATGGCGTTGAATGGCATCTCGAAGGAAGAAGCGAACGCCGAGAGTTCTCGCTTGTTGCAAGACCTGGGTATGGCAGACTGCGGCAAGCGCTTTCCGGAAGAATTCTCCGGCGGCGAACAACAACGAATCGCCATCGCGCGAGCTATGGCGCACAAGCCCGCCATCGTACTGGCGGATGAGCCCACGGGTAACCTGGATCTGGATACGGCCAGGGAAGTACTCGAACTCCTGGACCGGACCTGCCGGACTCAAGGCACAACACTGATCATGGCCACCCACAGCCGCGAGGTGATCGGCCTCGCCGATAGAGTACTGACGATCCGGGGCTCCCAGCTCGAGGAGGCTCAGCCTTGATCGGATTGCTGTCCACCGCCGCCGCCCGTTTCTACCTCAAGCACCCGTTGCAACTCTGCTTGGCCGTAACGGGTATCGCGTTAGGCGTAGCGGTCTATGTGGGGGTTGACCTTGCCAATGACAGTGCGCGCCGGGCGTTCGAGCTCTCCGAGAACCTGGTGCTTGGCCGAACGACGCATCAGCTCGTGGGACTGGATGGCGACCTGCCTAACGCGATCTACCGCGACCTGCGCATAGAACACGGCCCGGTCCTGGGCGCCCCCGTTGTCGAAGGTGAGGTACGCCTCTCTGGAGTTCCGAATCGTCGCCTCACGCTCCTGGGAATCGACCCGGTGGAGGAGTCGGGCGTTCGGGGATTCACCGCATTCGTGCCAGGCAGCGGGTCGAATCTCGCGCGCCTGATCGTTGAGCCGGGCAGTGTCTTGGTGCCGGAAGCGCTGGCGTCGGAGTTCGGCTTGGAGATCGGTTCGAGTCTCAGCTTGATTGCTCGTCGTACCGTCGCGACCGTTGTGGTGGTCGGAACTGTCCGCGAAGCTGCACTGGACCCTGAAGGCACAAACGTTCCGATCGTTATGGATATAGCCAGCGCGCAGGAATTGCTGGGGACCGACGCGATCACCCGCGTCGATCTGGTTCTCAGCGACGAAGAAGCCGAACGACTCACTGCGCTGGCACTCCCGGGCGCGCGCCTGTTGCCGGCCGAGAGTCGCAATGCTGCCTTCAGCGAGATCTCACGCGCTTTCCGGATCAACCTGACGGCACTGAGCTTACTCGCGCTGCTCGTGGGTGTGTTTCTCATCTACGCCACGATGTCGTTTGCGATCGTGCAACGGCGGAAGATCTTCGGCGTCCTGCGCGCGCTCGGCGTGAGCCGCCGCCAACTGCTCTTGAGCATCCTGCTGGAAGCCGGCGTGATCGGCTGCGCGGCGACGGTGCTTGGCCTGATACTCGGACATGGACTCGCCAACGGGCTCGTCGATCTGATGCTCAGGACCATTGGCGATCTCTACTTCACTACGACGGTGACTGCGGCCGAGCCGTCGGTGCTGATTTATTGGCAAGGTCTCGTGATCGGCGTGCTGACGACGCTGCTCGCGGCGTTGGCGCCGGCACTAGAGGCCGCAAACACAACGCCGGATTCTGCCATGAGTCGCGCTGCGCTCGAGCGGCTCGCACGGAGATACTCGCGGTCGGGGGCATGGCTTGCGCTGCCTGCCATCGTTGTGGGCAGCCTTCTGTTCGTCGCTGCGCCGCGCAGTCTATTCCTGGGTTTCGCGGGTTTGTTCTGCATCATCGTAGCGGGTGCATTGCTGGTTCCCACTGGCACAATGTGGTTGCTGCGGCTCGCAGAACCGGCGGCCGAGCGCGGCTTCGGCATCCCCGGGTCGCTGGCGGTTCGAGGAGTGTCCGCTTCCTTGAGCAGGACCGGCGTCGCCGCAGCCGCTTTGTGCGTGGCCGTCGCAACGGTGATTGGGGTGGGTGTCATGATCGGTAGCTTCCGGGTCAGCCTGGCACAATGGCTGGACGCGACGCTAATAGCAGACGTCTACTTGAGCGTGCCCGACTCAACCTCAGGGCAAGCCGCGTTCAGCCAGACTCATCTTGCTGCCATCGAAGCAGTACCGGAGGTATCCGGGATCAGTCTGTCGCGATTCACCCAGGTGCCGACGCTGCATGGCGAACTGAATCTGCGCGCAATCCGGCCTGGGCCGGCGGGCTGGGGCCTCACTCTAGTGAACGACTCTCCGGCAGACTCTCTGCAAAGACTGTCGGCGGGAGAGGGCATTATGCTATCGGAGCCCTATGCTTATCGACGGCAACTTAGCATTGGCGATGAACTATCGCTGCCGACTGCCGAAGGTGACAGGGCGTTTCTTATTCTGGGGGTCTTTCGTGACTACATCACGGACGGTGGCTCCGTCCTGATGCCACTGGACCTCTACCGTCGTTTTTGGAACGACAGGG
>JAZFYK010000058.1:0-2966 GCA_036443505.1 Gammaproteobacteria bacterium
GGTACGTCAGCTGCTCCAGGGACACGATGGGCGCCATTTTCTCCATTGGCCCCACCGCGAACAGGGTGCAATAGTAGATCGCGACCAAGGCTATCCACACGAGCAGACCGAGAAGCGCTGGGAGCCGTCGGTCGGCAACGACGAGAACCCGTGGGCTCGGTCGGCTGATCTTCACGGGTCTCTCGCGCCTTCTCTTGCCACGTCACTTCAACCGGGAGGCAGGCAATTGGAGGTACCACCGAGTGGAACGTCGAGAGCCCGGTGGTATTGCGCCCCGACGGCCGTTACGTAGGCTTCCCGAAACGGCGGTGCGAGCAGGGTGATTCCTTGCGGCAGACCACTGTCGAGAAAGCCGTTCGGAACGGCGATGCCGCAAAGACCCATCAGGTTCGCGAAATTGGTGTAAACGCCAAGAAGCGAGTTCAGGCGAATCGGATCGGACTCTACGTCGGTAATCTTGTAAATCGTCGGCGTGGTCGGCACGAGAAGGAAGTCGATGGCGTTCCATGTCGGCCGCGTCCGACATTTCAGCTCCGCAAGTCGGTGTATCGCACGGAACGTGTCTTCCGCGGTGTATTGTTTTCCGCTTTCCAGGATAGTGCGTGTAACTGGATGCAACTGTTCGCGATGTTTTTCCAGAACCGAGCCCAGCGTGAGCGAACGCTCGGCAATCCAGGGGCCGTCATAGAGGATCTTCTGAGCTTCATCGAAGGGAGTGAACTCGACCTCCACCTTGGTGCCGCCGAGCGATCTCATGCGCTCGATGCCTTGGCGATAGAGCCGTTCTGCCGAGCTGTCTCCAAGGAAGGTCAGGTGATCTGCGTCAGGGACGCCGAAGCGGAACGCGCGAGGCGGCTCCGGCATCGTCAGATCGACATCATCAGCCTCGCTTCTTGAGAACTCGTAGCCAGGGTCATAGCCGGCGATCAGCTTCAAGACCTCGAGTGCGTCGTTGCAAGTCAGGCCGAACACCGAGATGGTTTCGATCGACTTCACGGTGCCTCCGCCACTTACGCAGCTGTTGCTGACCAACCCGGGAGTGGGTTTCAGTCCAATGATATTGTTGAACGCTGCGGGTACCCGGCCCGAGCCCGCGGCGTCGTTGCCGAGCGCGAAGCTGACCAACCCGGCCGCGACCGATACCCCTGATCCGGAGCTCGATCCCCCGGAGATGTACTCTTCGTTAAAAACGCTGGAGCAAGCGCCGAAGGGTGATCGGGCGCCGACGAGCCCGATCGCGAACTGATCCATGTTGGTCTTGCCGATAAGGATACCGCCGGCGTCGAAGAGGCGCGTAATCGCCGGGCCGGTTCTCTCGGGGACATAGGTCGTCGCGGGACATGCATTGGTGGTCGGCAGACCGGGTACGTCGAAATTATCCTTGACCGCGAACGGAACGCCGTAGAGAGGGGCACTCTTGTCACCCCTCTCTTCGAGCTCTGCAGCACGCTTCAACGCGTTCTCGCGGGGAATCAGGTGAATCCAGACACGGTCATCGCCGCGCTTGGCGATACGTTCGTAAACGGCATCGACCACGCGGGTCGGCGTCAAGTCGCTCGAGCGATAAAGGGACTTGAGGGTGCGCAGATCCAAGCTTCCCGTCTCATTCGTCCAGCTCATGGTTCTTTATTTGAGTGGTAGCATACGCGGGGAGATACATGTACGTATAGCACTTTCAGCGGTGGTTTTGGAGGGGTCTCGGGCGGACGAAACGTGACTCCACGAGCGGGAAACAGCCATACGACTGCAGGGCAAGGATTGTTCCTACAATCCTTTTGCATTCCCGCCATCCATGGCGGTCAGATGTATGATATAGATAGACCGTCCTTCTTTTGATGATACTTTTTCATAGCTGGTAGGTAGCTACCAGTGAAAGCAAGAACATGCGCCCGCGGATTACGAGTTAGGACGCCTAAGCATTCGATGCTTAATATCACATCCTCGAATCCGCGGGTGCGCTTGAGTTCGTTAACGAATACTCAAGTTCTGCCGCATCATCGGCTCACTATAATACCTTCGCAGAACTCAAGCTCGCATGTCCCTTCCCCAGACTCCAGCACACCCCCTCGGGAGATGACCGATGCGGCCTGCCGAAAGCTCTACGACGTGCGATCGAAACGCATCTGGCGCGGACAACGGCGGATTCTACGACACCCGGGACGACCACGAGAAGTTGATACGTCGCCCCAAGGATGTTCAGGACAACGCAATCCCCAGTGGTAGCGCGATGGCCACCCATGTGCTGCTCAAGCTCGGCTTTCTCACCGGCGATACGACGTACTGGGACACGGCGAAACAGGCGACAAGGAGCGTCGGCAACAAGGAACAGGTTGCACTGCTACTGGGCGTGGTCCGGACAGGGTACCGGCCGTTACAAGTGGTGGCCGCCGGCGCGGAAACCGTGGATGGGACGGTTGCGCTGCTGGCAAACCGGCCGCAGGTGAGCGACTCGGGGACCGCCTACGTGTGCCGGCGCTTCGTCTACGAAACGCCGGTTACCGATCCGCAAAAGCTTGCAGCCCAGCTGAAGGAGCGAGCTTGCTCGCGAATGTTCGCCTCGTAGGTTTCGAGTCCGGTGAGGAGCTCCGTCTTCGCGCGCTGTCGCCAGGCGAGCCCATCATATTGCGAAGGACTCTACCGCCGGTCGGGGTTAGCGCGGCGGCTGGCTGGGGTCGCGCTCGCTGGAGGCCCTTGGGGACTTGTTCTCAGCGACCAGGCCTGTCGGTCCGGTACCGGAATCCCTCTCGAACCCGCGCGCGCCCCCGCAGTCTATACGGCAATGAGAGAATCTTCCAATTACGGCGCCCCGGGTGCCACTGCCGGATATAGGGCGTCGGCGCGATTTTCTGAGTTAAACTAACCGGCCTCGAAAACCCGCGAGGGAGAGGCACGATGCTGGACACGACCATCGCAGGCAGCCTGCCCAAGCCGGCCTGGCTGGCCGAGCCCGAGAAGTTGTGGCCGGC
>JAZFYK010000059.1:0-3549 GCA_036443505.1 Gammaproteobacteria bacterium
TCATTTCGGTGGCAGTTTTTGGCTCGGAAGCGTTCGATGACGATCCCGTCGATCCCACGTCCCTGAAATTTGGACCTGCCGGCACTGCCGCGCTCCGATGGGTGTTCGAAGGATTCGACGTTGACCACGATGGCCTTAACGATATCGTCGTCTTTTTCCGTGCTAGTAGGTCCGGCATCGAGTGTGAACATACGGAAGCGACTGTGACCGGTGAAACTTTCGCTGGCAAGTCGTTTTTCGCCACTGATTCTATTACCACCGTGAGCTGCGGCAAGAAGAGGCGCAGATGGTTCTGGCATTAGCCTGCGGTTAAGAGACAACTCGAACTCAGGAGACTAGCAATGGCCTATATCTTTCATCAGGACGACCTTCCCAAGTTGTTGTCGGTCGTTCCCGGGCGTGAGCGCATATTCTTCGTCAACAAGGAACTCACCGATATGGACGATATGCTCGCGGGCGTCATGTACTACGAGAAAGATGCCGCATCTCCTTATCACCTGCACGAGAACTGCGAACATTTCTATTTCATCTTTGATGGTGAAGCTACATTCGAGTCGGAAGACGGCATAGAGGATCTGAACCCGGGAAGCCTCGTATTCATCCCGGCAGAAGAAAAACACCGGCTTCGAGCCAAGACACCTCTGTTCTATTTTGAGTTCCAAGCACCGAACCGGTTCAAGACGACGATCCTGGACGGAACCGACGATGACCTGTTGTGGGAGCGAGTGGACGGCAACGTCTGGGTGCAAAGCTAATAATCACTGAGGAAAACGACAATGTCTGTGACCATTATCGATACGACTCAATGCGCGCGGTCTGCACTCGGCAACGGCCACGGCGATGTTGCTGATATCATCGGCGAGGACCTTTGCGGAGCCGAGGACGTTACTGGAGTGCTGCGCTGGATCGACGAAGGCCAGCGCTTCGATGCCGAGTCATTGGCCGACACACACCAACTCATCTACATGATAGAAGGTGACGGTGTCATCGAGTTGGAAGGAGAAAAATATCCCGTCAAGCAAGGTGCGGGCGTTTATCTCGGTCCGGCGGAGACCGCCGCCATCAGCCACGACGGCGGTGTCCCACTGAAACTGCTGCACCTCGTCGTGCCGATAAAATCCTAGGCTGGCTCCCCGGCCTCCGCCGCAACGAGCATCTTGCGTGCGACCGATATAAAGCCCAGTGCCGATATCGGCATGATCACAGCGTAGAGCAAGGAAGTGATCGCGAACGCCGGGTTATCGAGAAGCGTTAGCGTGACGAGCAGCGCTAGAGAAATATTCTGCACGCCTATTTCGTACGTGATCGTAACCGCCTGAATCGTCGTCAACCGGAATACCCTGGCCAGTCCGAATCCCATGCCCATGGACAGTAGGTTCAAGGCGATCACCAGCAATCCAGCTCCAACCGCGTTCTCTATGACTACCTCATAGCTCGAGGCAGCGGCAGCCACAATCAACAATATCAGGACGATTATGGCGACACGTCGGACCGTCTCGACCATTCTTAACGCAAGAACCGGCCAGAGCGCCCGGAATATCATGCCCCCGGAAATCGGAACGACAGTAAACATTGCGAGTGTTCTGAGCATTCCGAGGACCGGGAGGTCCGGAATACTTCCTTCTTGATAAAATACCAACAGCGCGACGTAGGTCAGCAGCGGGATCGTGAGAACGGTGACGAAGCTCACCACCGCCGTCAGTGTAACGGAGAGCGCGACATCGGCTCTGACTGCGAAGACGTAGGCATTCGAAGTTACGCCGCCCGGGCAGGCAGCGAGAATAATGGCGCCCACGGCAACGGCGGGTGATGGGGCCAGGAAGTAAGCAAGCACGAACGCAAGGAGTGGCAGAAGAATCAGTTGCCCTGTGATTCCGATGGCGGCGGCTTTCGGGAAGACGACCACGCGTTTGAGATCGGCTAGTGTCAGTGAGAGGCCCAGCCCGAGCATGACCAGGATCAGTACGGCTGGAATGAGAATGGTGTACAAGATACTTACGAGATCCATGTCGACGCCCTTTGTGTTTGTTGATTAGCAGGCTTACTGCGGACTTGATCTTACTTGTCAGCCCTTACTTTTTCTCAGGAGGCAGCTCCCCTCCATCCTGTATAAGCTAATATAGCGCGTCCGGGATACAAAGATCCGTTTATTGCAGGCTCAACTGATGTTCGACAAGTTAAGGCCCTTGATGGTTATCGTGCTCGCCCTGAGCCTGACCCCGTTATTGGTCAACGACGCGGATGCGCAAGTAATGCGGGTAACGCTGCTGGGAACCGGATCGCCTTCCCCACGGCCAGATCGCTATGGAGCCGCGACGCTGGTGGAAGCGGGTTCGAAGAAACTGTTGTTCGATGCGGGTCGAGGGGCCAGCCTCAGGATCTGGCAACTGCGTATTCCGCTACGCGAAATCGACGCGGTGTTCGTAACCCATTTCCACCATGATCACATCAGCGGGTTGGCTGATCTATGGCTCACCGGCTGGCTCCCTCCGCCATTCGGTCAAAGACAACAAGCTCTCAAGATTTTGGGCCCGACGGGTATTAGAGATATCACTCAAGGCCTGCAGGACGCCTACGCGCGAGATATCGACATACGTGTCGTGGATGAGGGGCTGCCGAGAGCAGGCGCGACGTTCGATGTGACCGAATTCTCAGGCCCGGGCTCGATCTACGATCAGGACGGTGTCAGGGTGACCGCATTTCCCGTCAACCACGGCGAGCTAATCAAGCCTGCATTCGGCTATCGCGTAGACTTCGCGGGTCGCTCCGTTCTAATCAGCGGCGACACGAAGTTTGATGAAAATCTTATCGAAGCGGGTAGGGGCGTGGATGTCGTGATCCACGAGGTCGTGGCTGCGAGCGACGAATTGTTTGAGAGATATCCGGCGTTCTTGGCCATCAAAGATCACCATACGACGCCGGAAGAGGCGGGACGTGTATTCGACGAGATTCAGCCGAAGCTCGCTGTCTACACACACCTGGTCAGGCTAAGTGCAGGCGATATGCCTGAGCTCGACCTTCGTGACCTCGTGGAGATGACCAGACGAACTTACAATGGGCCTCTCGTCGTCGGCCATGACCTGCTGACGATCGATGTGGGTGACAGTGTAGTCGTTTATGATCGTCGCTAGGCGCCGCGCGTGACGGCGGGGGATTGAATGGTAGAGAAAAGTAATCTCAGCTCTAGAGCTGCTCATGTCGAGAAGACTGAGCTCTGGAAGCGATTTCCCGACTATTACCGGGAGCTTGAACAGAAGCATCTCTGGCCCTTGTGGGAGGAGATCAACAAATTCACCAGTTCCCCGCGGCCGAGTTCCAAGGTCGTCCCGTGTGTCTGGCAATACGAAGAGGCGCGCCGGCTTGTCATGCAGTCTGCCGACATGCTCACGGCGGAGGAGGCCGAACGCCGCGTCCTGGCGCTAGAGAACCCGGGCCTGGACTACCGCCTGGCAACGACGCAGAGCATGTATGTCGGGTACCAGCTCTTGATGCCCGGCGAGGTGGCGCCGTCTCATCGCCACAGCGCCGCGGCCTTTCGTTTTATCCTGG
>JAZFYK010000060.1:0-5570 GCA_036443505.1 Gammaproteobacteria bacterium
CGGTCCGTCAGGCGCTGTTGCCAGACAATCTTGTTGGTGTGCATGTCCATGGCCGTAAAGACCCCGGACACATAAAAGGGCACGACGCCGAACTCGCCACCGAGAAACCGCTCGCCTTGCTCGGGCGGTAGTTCCTCGTCCAGGTCGCCACCGCGAAAGAACGACATGCGGTCAGACGCGCAGACGTACAGGTAGCCCGTCGCTGGATCATAGGAACTGCCCGGCCAATTGGCGCCGCCGTTGTGGCTCGGTTTCATCACGGCGCCCTCGGTCCAGAACGGCGTGAAGATCCGCCCTTGATTGACGAGCGGCGGATAACCCTCCGGCCCGATGTCTACGTGTTGCGGCACGAACGCATCGCCAACTGGATACGGCTGAGTCGCGGCGGTGGCCTGCCGGGGCTCCTGCAGCACGGGCCGTTCTTCGATTCCAATCAGGGGTTCGCCGGTCTCCCGGTCCAGAATATAGACCCAGCCGGTCTTGCTGGGTTCGGCCAATGCCCGCCTCATCTCGCCGTCGATCTCGATATCGAACAAGACCACGGGACTCGGCGCATCGTAATCCCAGATGTCATGGTGGACTTGTTGGAAATGCCAGCGGTACTCTCCGGTATGCCCGTCCACCACGACGATGGCGGTTGAGAACAGGTTGTCGCCAGGCCTGATGGCGCCGTTAAAGTCCGGCCCCGGGTTGCCAGTCGAGAAGTAGACCAGGTCGAGCGCCGGATCGACGGCCGGCGTTTGCCAGACCGTCGCGCCGCCATAGAGGTAGACGTCGTTATCCTGCGGCCAGGTCTCGTGTCCTATTTCGCCGGGGCCGGGGACGGTATAGAAAGTCCAAGTCAGCGAACCATCGTCGGCGTCGTAGGCTTTGACACGCCCGCGGACGCCGTACTCGGCACCCGCGAAACCCGTGATGACGAGCCCGTCGTAGTAGAGCGGGGCGCTGGTAATGCTGAAACCCTCCTCCCAACGCTCGGCTTGAGTCGACCATATGACAGCGCCGGTGCGCTGATCGAGAGCGACCAGCTTGCCGTCCAATTGACCGGAGAAGACCTTACCGTCGCCCAGAGCGACACCGCGATTCGTCCAGCCACAGCAGATGGTGTCGATCGTCTGATCGAGATTCGCTTCGTAACTCCAGAGCACTTCACCCGAATCCACGCCGACGGCGAATACATCGTCGGCACCGGTGACGATATAGACGACGCCGTCATAGACGATCGGTTGAGCTTCGCCCGAGTATTTGGAGTCGACGCCCGAGCCACCGAGGCGGGCTCGCCAGACGCCCTTCAAGTCCGCGACATTGTCGCGATCGATCTCATCCAGGGGCGAATAACGCTGGTTATAAACGTTGCCGCCGTTCGTTATCCAGTCGTTGGTCGGCTGCATCACCAGTCGCTCGCCGGAGAAGGCGGGTGCGGGGATGATCTCGGTGACTTGCGCCGATCCCAGGCTCGTCCAAGTTAGTGTCAAGCCCAGCAGTAGCGCTTTGCTAGCCTGACGCATACATCCCGTGGCGATGACCGTCGAAAACATTTCAGCCCCCGTAGATCGGTTCTTCTTGTTCCGTAGACGCCGGATACAGCATTCCTGTCCCGACACACGATCTCAGTGTTCCATCATAAGCGATTTGGCATGACCGATGCTCGTCTATCGGCGCTGACTTTATCAGTGACAGACGTTGTTCGAAAGGCCGATAGCGAATGCGCCGATGCCGTTGTTGCCGGCCGAGATGTATTCGATCTCATGATCTTCCAGGTCGACGATCGCGATTTCCGGGCTATCCCTGAATGCGACATAGGCCGTACGTCCATCTACGGATCCTTGAGTATCCAGTGGCGTGTGCCGGAACTGGCCGGATTCGACGATGGCCTTGCGCGCATTGTCATAGACGAAGAAATTATTGTTCGTCGTGCTTGCCAGGAGATTCATGCGGTCGAATCGGCCGACGGTTACGAGATCGATGCCTTCGCCGAGGACGATATCCTCGAATTCTTCGAAGCGATGCTGGTCGATGGAGACGAATCTCCCGGTTTCCCTATCCATCATATAAAGGAAGACACCCTCGGGCGTCGTATAGGGTCGTGCGGGGGAGTTGCCGATCTCGAACGTACGGTAGACCACTTTCGAAAATGCATTGAGGCTGTAGACCTCGCCCGTGCTGTTATTCGCGACGTAAACATAGCGTCCATCGAGGCTCCGACTGGGTGAGGACAATTCCTGGCCTTCGAGGTCGGTGACTCGCATCTCGAATGTGCGCCGCGTATTCGTGTCGATCAGGCCGACCGAACCCGTCTGACGGTTGCTGTAATAGATATCGACCTCGTTGGGGTCGAACAAAACATCGCTCGTGGGTGGGAAATCTTCCAAGGTGAAGATGATGTCGGCCGCGTACGCTGAAAACAGTACAAACCCCCCGTCCTCGCTGTCGGAAAAACCGATCTTCGATCCCGATGTATCCAGGACCATATGTCTGGGCGCAATCGGCAGCCGGATCTCTTTAACCAGTTCCTGTGTCCGGAGGTCGTAAACGCTGAGTAGCCGTTCTTCGACGTTCGTATAAACGAGCACGGGCGCATAGGGCGTCGCCAATAAATCATCGACCGCGTATTTCGTCTCGATGCGAAACACGACTTCTTCGTCGACCAGGTCGATGATATCGATGACATTGTCGATCGTATCGGCGACAAACATCAGTCGCAATGGATTGGAGATATCGACGGCGGCCGTTGCCGCGGTCGCGAAGGCGAGCGCCAAGCTCGCGCTGAGTAGAAGTAGGAGTGTCTTCATGGGAACAAACACCAGGCCGGTCTAAGACAACCCTAGATAGGGATAGATCATATCGCTGACTGTGTGGAAATTATCCGTGATCAGGATCAGGCCGAAAGTCACGATGACGGCCATACTGGCGTAGCTCAAAGGCTTCGAGTTCCTGGCCAGGAACAGAAGGATGCTATCGACCTTGCTGATGTAGTACGCCGCGAGCAGGAATGGTATCGCGACGCCGATCGCGAACGTCAGCATGATGCCTGCGCCGATCGTCGCGCTGCCGATAGCGCCCACGTACACGACAAGCGTCGCGACAATGGCGCCACCGAAGCAGGCCGTGCAGCCGAGGGCGTATCCCATCGAAGCGATGACCGTCCCGGCGATATCTCGCGTGGCCAGGCGGTCCATCGCCCGGCGGTCCGGTATCCGGCAAGCGAACTCGCGCGTACCCCGCAGGCCCACCCACAGGCCCAGCAGGATGACAATCACTCCGGAGACCACGGCAACCGTGCGGCTGTACTCGGCGAAGACGAGCTGTGCCTGATGACCGATCGCGCCGATCAGGGCGCCCGCGAGGGCGTATAGGAGCGTGAAGCCCAGGACGAAGGCTACCGCGATCTGCGTGATCTTGCGCCTGATCACCGGAGTCAGCTGGCGAGCTCCACCCGTCGTCTGCCCCGGCACGGTGGAGAACCCGGCGATCACGCCGCTGAAAATGACGACGAGTTGCAGCAGGCACGGTGTCAGCACGGACGAGAGTAGGCCGGCCCCCAAAGCCATCATGGCGACGGGCGTGATATCTGCCCGGGATTTCAGCTCATCGGGCAGCGAATACGGAGTATCCCAGCTACCGACGAATGTCATGTCGCGCTCGCTGCCGAGATAGCGGTTGGACACATATAACCGCAGGCGCCCGGCGGCCTCGAAATCGATGACATTGCCGTCCGTGTCGCGCTTCGGGAAGCTGAAGAGGCTGAGCCGGTGATGCTGGACGAGCGTCGGACCATCGGCCAGCTCGGGGAAGTATTCGTCGTCGCCCACGCGCAGACTGACCCGCGGCACAGTGGCGGGGAGATCGCCGCGGTGGATCGTCTCGCTGACGAAGAAGATCAGGTTCCTGTCCGGGCGAAGGTTACCGACCATGGCCGCGCGATCGACGTACTGGAAGTACTCGTCACTCGCGAGCGTCGCCAGGATCTCCAGATCCGGTGTATGGATCAGCTCACGAGTCAGATAGCTGGACACGTTGCCGGCTTTGATCAGGCGGCTATCGTCGCCGACATTACGAAGCAGTTGTTGCCCCTGAACGAAGTACGGCATGACCAGCCACGAGGACGCGATGACCAGGCCGACAAGAAGCAATGCGCTTAGCTTCAGCGGGTTTATGTGATTGACGGTATCCATATCGATTCCCGTGTGCCGCTACTGGATCGCTTCGAGTAAGGTTTCGGACGACGTCGCGAATGTGAACACGTCCGTCAGCTCACCCGCGGGGTTGATCACGTAGACGTTCGCCGTGTGCTGGACGGTGTAATTATCTTGCGTCTTGGTCACGACGAAGCTCACCTTGAAATTTGTCGCGGCGGCGCTGACCCGTTCAAAACTTCCGCCGAGGCCCAGCATGCTATCACCGAAGTTGGAGGCATAGTCGTCGGTCACCTCCGGCGAGTCGCGCTCGGTATCCACGCTGACAAAAATGCCGGCAGCGTCGACGTCGGTCAGGCTCAAGGCCTTGCCCATATTTAAGGCCATCATCGGGCAGATATGCGGGCAGTGAGTGAAACCGAAGCCGAGCAGGACGTAGCGGCCGAGAAAATCCTCGTCGGTCACGACGTTGCCGTGCCGGTCGAGCAACTCAAAATCGACATTGATGCCGTGCGCATTCGCGCTATCGATCGAGTCGTGGTTCGCCGTATCTTCAGCGAGCGTCCCCGCGTGGGCGGCATGATCCGCCTGTGCCTGGGCGGGACCGGCAACGACGAAGCCCATGGCGAGCGCCATGGCGGTCCAGCTTGCGTGTGTATGACTCCTGACCATCTCATCAAACCCTGAAACCTTAGACGCACGCCGGCGTCGCGGGTTCCTGGCAACAGGCGCCGGTCAGTCGCGACGGTCTCCGGCGTTACGTCTAGTAGTCGAGCACCCGACCCAGGGGGGGATCGATACCAGCATGGAAGTTGCCCTGATCGCGCACGACCCGCGACTCCCCGTCTTCATCGTAATGGACCCAGATGAGACCATGCGCGTCGCCGTTTCCCGGCATCTCGATGATCTTGATCAGGTCCTTGCTCTCGGTGTCGTAGACATAGATACGGCCTTCGCCGTTACTCGTCGCCCACATCTCCCTGCCGTTGGGCGATAAAAGGACATGGTCCACCTTATAAGCGCCGTAGAGCGTTTCTACGGCGTGACCCGAGTACGTGTCGATAATCGTGACCGTACGGCCCAGGTGATGTGCGGCCTCGCCCTTGTCCGCCACCCAGAGTTCCGTCTCATCCGCATTCAGGGAGGCGCCGTAGGGTCCGATGCCGGTCCCATTCGACCAGACGATCTCACCTGTATTGACATCGACCTTCGACGCGGAGGAGCTACTCATGATGGGGTAGATATACTCATTCGCCGAATCGACGACGGCCCAGTTCGGCCGATAACCCGGGATCGGAAATTCGTCTATGACTTCCCAGGTATCCGGATCGATCTTCGCGATCCAGAAGGGACGCATGGCCATGAGTTTGCCCTGATACCAGTTTCTCACGCCCGTCATGCCGGTGCCGCGCCCTGGCGCATACCCTGCAGGCT
>JAZFYK010000061.1:0-12948 GCA_036443505.1 Gammaproteobacteria bacterium
CTTGGACATGCTGATACATGACCGACATATGATCGCCCCGGCTGTAGGGTGGCTTTCCTGCCAGCATTTCATACAGGATGATCCCGAGACTATAGACATCGGCCGTGACGTCCCCCTTCCTGCCGAGTATCTGCTCCGGTGCCATGTATTTGGGAGAGCCGATGACATAGCCGGTCTTAGTGAGTTGCGTATCGGCTGTGGATGCAGCCGCCGCGACACCGAAGTCTACAATTTTCAGGAGGCCGTCCTCGTTAATGAGGATGTTCGCCGGCTTGAGATCGCGGTGGATGATTCCCTGAAGATGCGCTATCTGCATGCCCGTGCAGACGTCACACGCATAGGTAACTGCCTTCTTAGCATCCATCGGCTTGTTATCGATGATCTCCTTCCCGAGCGTATGAGAAGGGAAGTACTCCATGGATATGGCGTATCCACCGCCGATCGCCAGGAAGTCATAGATACGGATGACGTTCTTGTGCGTGATCTTGCGAGAGTAGCGAAGTTCGTGGACGAAGCGCTTCATTATTTCTTCGTTGGAGGCCACGTTCGCATTCAGGAACTTCAGAATCAACTCATCATCCACGACCGTGTCGTGAACCAATACCACCGTGCCGAACGCGCCCTTGCCGATCCTCTTGATGTACCGGTAGCGGTCCTCGATCATGGTGTCGGGCTTCAGGGACTCGATATCGAGCATCGGCGCCGCCGCCTCGGCGGATTCTTCGGCGGCGGCGTTTTTGATCTCGGCCGCCAGGGGCGTCGGGCTGCTATCCTTCTCGATCGCGGACAGCGTACGTTCGCCCGCAGCGCCTCCTGTGGCATCGAGCTTCTGAATTGCGTCGGCGGCGACCTTCGCTATCGTGCTGCCCTGGCCGCTGGCATGCTTCTTTATAAGTTCTCCCACGGTTTTGGCATGCCGCGCCTCTGTCAAGTCAGCGACCGCCGCGATGGCGGACGCCTGAACGGCTTTATCGTCGCTTTTGATGAACGGGAGAACTTTTTTCAATACTCGCTGATCGCCTAACTTGCCGATGGCCTTCAGGGCCGTCGGCGCGGACTTATCCTGACGCTCAAGCATTGTCAGCAATGCCGGGACGGCACTGGCGTCGCCCATCTGCGCGAGGGCATCCGCGGCTCGCTCGCTGACCCACCAGTCTTCGTCCGCTGTCGCCTGAATCAGGTGCTCGACGGCGTGTGGAGAGTTGCAGGTATTGAGAATCTCGATGGCCGTGCGGCGAATTTCCTCGTCCTTATCTTTTATGAGCTCGAGCACGGCATTGACGACGCGATCACCGCCGATACGGGCAAGGGCATCCGACGCCCGCGCTCGAACCCACCAGTCTACGTCGGCGACCCGTTCGAGCAGATACTTGATGTCGTCGGTCGTGCCGATTTCGTTCAACACCTCGACCGCAGCGCGGCGAGAGTACTCATTGTCGTCTTCGAGAGCCGGCATCAGGTATTTGATGGTGTCGGGATGCTTCAGCTTGACGACGACGTCGATGGCTTTGTTGATCACATCCACATCGGGATCTTTGAGCAACGAACACACCAGCTCGATATCGACGGAGCCGTTCAAGTGGGATAGCCCGGTAAGCGCCGCTTGCCGGACCATTTTGTTGTCGTCCTCCAGCTGTACCTGCAGCGCTTCTTGGACATCCTCTCGCTCGAACTGAGCGACGACGTTGATCAGGTGCATCGTGACCATGGGATCCTTGCCGTTCATCCGGGCCAGCAGGCTCGGCACCTGGTCTTCGCTCGCGAGCTCCTGTACGAGTTTGAACACTGCCGCTTTCTCGGCGGGCGCGAGGTCGTACACGCGGGTGAGGAGGTGATTAACACTCAACCGGTCTTTATGAGCGAGCATGATGTCCACGAGGGCCGACTTGGAGTAGATGTCTTCCGCCAGGAGATCGACGAGCCGATTGGGGTTGAATCGGCGGCTGGATGAGAGGGCCCAGGTCGCGCCGGACACGGTTTTCGGATTCGGGTCGGCCAACCCCTGCAGGATGGTCGGCAGGACCTTATCGTTCGCGAGTTTCGCGAGGACGTTGACGAATTCGACGGTCTGCCGCTTGTCCGCGCCGCCCAGCGCCTGGAGTATTTTTGGGACCGCGCCCGGGCCGATCTGGCCGAGTTTTTCGAACGCCTTCTTGGCACTGGGCGAAGCAGGATCCCCTTCGCCACGGATCTGGGTGATGAGCCGATCTGCCTGTATTGCGCTGATGAAGTTCATAAACGTCCGAGCGCGAGGACACGCCAGCTTCCTTGCCAGGCCCGGGGTATCCTACCTAAGCGATAAATTGGTGAATTCGGGCAATTATGCCAGATCGTATTTTTCAAAATGGAACGTGCCTCACAGGTTTCGTGGTCGACTCGAAATGCCTGCGGGCCCCGGTATCACTGAGTTATAGGCTACAATCCCACTCCCTCACAGGCAGGATGGCGGTATGAGCCAGGCAGTCTTGGCGGCATTGCAAAAACACCTCGGCGAGTTCATCGTCCCGTACACCGCTGCCCGGCTCGGGGAGGGCGGCAGCACGTTCGAGGTCGGGCGAGACCCGGCTGCTCCCCAAGTCAGCATTGAGCTGGGGTTCCCCGCTGCGCGTAGCGGCCCGGATCTGGTCGCGGCCCTGACGGCGCACTGTGACGAGCTCAGTCTGCCGACGCCGCCCGAGTTCTCGGTGACGTGGTCTATCGAGCCTCATTCCGTTCAGCACGGGCTGAAGCCGCTGGATGGGATCAGCAACGTCATCGCCGTCGCCTCCGGCAAAGGCGGGGTCGGAAAATCGACCGTGGCCGTCAATCTCTGCCTCGCACTCGCGCAGGAAGGTGCGAACGTCGGCATTCTGGACGCGGACATCTATGGGCCCAGTCAGCCCAGGATGTTGGGGTTGACCGGTGAGAGGCCGGCGACCCAGGACGGCAAGACGCTTGACCCTCTGGAGGCACATGGTGTGAAAGCGATGTCGATCGGTTTTCTCGTGGACGATCGACAACCCATGGTGTGGCGCGGCCCGATGGTGACGTCGGCGCTTAACCAGCTGCTGACCGACACACGTTGGGGAGAACTCGACTATCTCCTGGTCGATATGCCGCCGGGCACGGGCGATATTCAACTCACGCTCTCGCAGCGTGTTCCGGTCAGCGGCGTGGTCATCGTGACGACGCCCCAGGAGATCGCAGTGGCCGACGCACGCAAGGGGCTTGAGATGTTCCAAAAGGTCAGCGTGCCGGTGTTAGGCATCGTGGAAAACATGAGCGTCCACGTCTGTTCGAGCTGCGGGCATGAAGACCCGATCTTTGGCCGGTCGGGCGGCGAGCGCCTGGCCGCAGAGTACGAGCTGCCGTTGCTGGGGGCGTTACCGCTGTCTCGGCAGATCGGTGAACAGACGGATCAGGGAACTCCGACTGTCGTCGCCGAGCCGGATGGCGCGGTCGCTCAGGCTTATCGCCGGATCGCCTTGCGCACCGCGGGAGAACTGGCGGCGACGGTCAAGGACTATAGTAGTCTGTTCCCGACCATCACCGTCGAGGAGGGCGGATGAGCATCAAATCCGATCGCTGGATTCGACAGATGGCTGCCGATCACAACATGATCGAACCCTTCGTACACGATCAAGTCCGCGAAGTCGACGATCAACGCGTCATCTCCTACGGTACGTCGAGTTATGGGTACGATGTCCGATGTGCGGCCGACTTCAAGGTGTTCACGAACATCAACTCCGCCATCGTAGATCCGAAGCAGTTCGACGAATCGAGCTTCGTCGATAAGCGCTCTGACATCTGCATTATTCCGCCGAACTCGTTCGCGCTGGCCAGGACGGTCGAGTATTTTCGCATTCCGCGAACCGTGCTGACGATCTGTCTGGGGAAATCAACCTATGCGCGCTGTGGGATCATCGTCAACGTGACGCCATTGGAACCCGAATGGGAAGGGCACGTCACGCTTGAGTTCTCCAACACGACACCATTGCCTGCCAAGATCTATGCCAACGAGGGTGTTGCTCAGATGATCTTCTTTGAATCCGACGAGGTCTGCGAGACGAGTTACCTGGAGCGCGGTGGGAAGTATCAGGGCCAGCGCGGCGTCACGCTACCCAAGGCGTAGCACCCGACGCTGAGGCTTTGGGGGGTGGGCATGATGGTTCATGTCGACCTTTAGCCTCTGGTAAACAAGTTTAGCTAACTCGATGTGGGTGAGGCGCAGGGAGGCGTGAACTATCATGTCCGGCCCCCCCTTAAAGCCTAGTCTTGTGCGGAGTTCAGCCACTCGACGGACTCGAGTACTAACACCGATCGAGTCTCGCCGTCGCGCTGTTGCTCGATACGTACCGGCAGATAGTGAAGCTCCGGAGCGGCCCACAGCAGCAGCCGCCGTGAAGATCCCGCGCGTTCCTGAATGAACGCCTGCGTCGACAAGGAGCCGTACGGAGTCTCCAGCAGCGTGTCCCCGTCGGCACGATAGTCGTAGGTCGTCAGGCCGTCGTCGTCGGTGAGCGTGTAGCTGCCCAGCGAGCCGGGCTGCGCCATATCCAGCATGACTTGAATCTGCATCGTGCCGCGATCCAGCGTCCCATGCGCCAGCGGGAACTCCTGCCGCCCGTCCTCCGTCTCGGCGACGGCCACTTCGTTGTCCCAGTCGAACAGGATGTGGAAATTGTCGTGGCCCCGTCGGCTGCCGTCCTCGAACCAGAACTCCAGCGGCGTAATCGTGCCGGCCTCGGAGACGAATTCACTGCGTTCGACGATGGGTCTCGGGCGGATAATTTTTAGTACTCCGCGGGCAGCGGTGCTTGAGCTGAATCGATAGATGCCGCGACTCGTGTCGTAGCGGACGGAGAACTCCGACGTGCCGACACGCTTGTTATTGTAGTGGACCTCATAGACGGCCGAGTAAGCACGAATGGCCGGGTCGGCGGCTACGGGGGCAGGCGCCGGCCAGGCCGCGGCGGCCAGCAGGCCGGCAACTCCAAAGATAAGCACGGCCGGCCGAGCTCTCATCCTCAGGCTTCCCCTTCCACCCTTACGGGCTGGATCAAGTGTCTGCCGTCAAGCATGACCGCTCCGTCAGCCAGTCTCAAGCGTTGCTCGGCGAACCAGCCAACGGCTCGGGGCAGGACAATGTGCTCTCCTTGCGAGACTCTGGCTTTGAGCGAGGTCGCGGTGTCATCGGGCCGGATAGGAATCCGGTACTGTATGACGTTGGGCCCCCCATCCAGATCCGTCGTAACAAAATGAACGGTCGCGCCGTGGATGTGCTCGCCGGCCCGCAGGACCCGGCGGTGCGTATCGAGCCCTTTGAAGCGCGGTAATAGCGATGGGTGAATATTCAGCATGCGCCCATGAAACGTCTCGACGAAGCTCGGGCCCAGGATGCGCATGAACCCTGCCAGCACCACGAGACTCGGTTCGCAGGCGAGTATTTCCCGCACCAGGGCCGCATCGAACGCCGCGTCATCATCGAAGTCCGCCGGGTCGATGTGCCGGGCGTCGATATCCGACCGTCTTGCGCGCTCAAGGCCCGGCGCGTCAATGCGATCGCTGAATACGGCCTGGATAGTGCCGTGTAGCTCGCCTGCCTGCTGTGCCTCTATTAGCGCCTGAAGATTCGTCCCCCGCCCGGAGATCAGTACGACCACCCTGGGAGTAAGGTCTTGCGTCACTCGACGGTTACCAGCTCCGCAGAGTCGGCTACGACCTCACCGATCAGCCAGGCCTGTTCGCCGCTCCGCGTCAGCGTCGAGAGCGCGATCTCCACGTCATCTCGAGCGACGATTACGACCATGCCGACACCGCAGTTGAATGTCCGGAGCATCTCCGGCCTGGATACGCCGGCCTCTTCCAGCCACTGAAAGACGGCAGGCGCACGCCAGGCCGCCTGTCGCAGGCCAACTCCGAGCCCGCTCGGCAGCACTCTCGGGATATTCTCCGTGAGGCCGCCGCCCGTGATATGGGAGATTCCCTTGACGTCGGTCCGGGCAAGTAGATCGAGTATCGCCCGAACGTAGATGCGTGTGGGCCGAAGCAGCTGTGTCACGAGCGGTTGACCGTCGAGCTCAATCTCGCCGGCGGGCGGGAATCGCTCCAACACCTGTCGGATCAACGAGAAGCCGTTGGCATGCAGACCGGATGAGGCGAGGCCGATCACGCTGTCCCCGGGTTGGATTCGGCGGCCATCCACGAGTTTGCCTTGATCGACTACGCCGACACAGAAGCCTGCCAGGTCATATTCTCCCGCCGCGTGCATGCCCGGATGCTCTGCCGTCTCGCCGCCGATCAACGCGGCGCCCGCAATTTCACAGCCACGGGCGATACCGTTGATTACGCGCGCCGCGATCTCCACGTCCAGCTGCGGCGTGACGTAGTAGTCGAGAAAGAACAGAGGCTCAGCACCCTGGACGACGACGTCGTTCGCACACATGGCGACGAGGTCGATGCCGATTTCATCGTGAGCGTCATGCTCCAGGACCAGTTTCAATTTCGTGCCGACGCCGTCGGTCCCGGATACCAGGACCGGATTGTCGTAACGATCGGCAGCCAGCTTGAAAAGTCCGCCGAATCCACCGAGATCGCCGATCACTTCCGGGCGCGAAGTGCGACCGACCGCGTCCTTGATGCGACTCACGAGCTCGTTGCCGGCATCGATATCCACGCCGGCGCCCTTGTACGTGAGTGATTCCTTGGGTGTCATGAGTTCCGTCTGGGGTGCGCCGGGGATTAGGGCTGAGGCCGGTATAATAAGCCAGGTTATTCCACAGTGGACAGCGATGATCCGATTCAAGCAGATGCCCAGCGTGATGAGAGCCGGTATGGCACTGATCGCCGCCGGCGCCGCAGGCATGAGTTGCTCGGGCCTGTCCGCCGCAACCGTCGAAGACCTCTACAGCGTCACCGTGAGCCGGAGCCTGGAGCAGGCCCCGGGCCAGGCCCCCCGGACGCAAGACGATGAGATCCGTTTTGCCTTGAGTCAGTTATTGCCCAGAGTGACGGGTCGACTCGATGCGGCTTTGGAGCCGGCCCTGGCGGATATGCTGCAGAATGCGAGGGCATACCTCGTGCAGATCGGATCGCTGGACCGCGAGACGCTGTTGGTAACGTTCGACGCGCGTGCGATCGAGGCCGCACTGGTCGCTCGAAATCAGCCGATCTGGGGCCCGGAGCGACCGTTGACGCTGCTGTGGCTGGCGATCGACACGGGTCAAGGCGAGCGGGGCATACTCCCCGCCGGCGAAGCGTTGACCGACGTCAGTCCGGAATTCCTGGAGCTGCGTGCGAATTTCCGGGAGGAATTGACAACGGTCGCAGAAGAACGCGGCTTGCCCTTATCCCTGCCGTTGATGGATCTGGAGGACATGAACGCCTTGAGCTTCATCGATATCTGGGGCGGTTTCACCGATCAAGTGCAAGAGGCGTCGATTCGGTACGGTGCGGACGCGGTGTTGAGCGGGCGTGCCCGAGTCTCGGCATTCGGAGTCAACGTGCAGTGGACACTGCTGAAGGACGGAGGCCAGTTCGCGTTGGGCGGTACCTCAATGCGGGACGGGCTCAATCGCCTGGCAGACTTCTATGCTGCGGAATTCAGCACATTCGGCGGCGTCCGCGCGACACTGATCACCGTGCTCGGCGTGGAAACGCTCGATGACTACGGCCGCATCATGAGTTACCTGGACTCACTGAGCCTGCTTGAGTCTGTCGGCGTGGAAGAGTTTGTGGAGGGAGCGCTCACGGTACGGGTCGACGCTCGTGGTGGTACGGCTGTTTTAGAACGTGTGTTGGGACTCAGTACCGTGCTGACACCGGCCGCCGGACCACTCGGTCAGGTGGCGAACGACGATCAACTCACCTACACGCTGACCCGCTAGGAGACGCCGTAAGATGACGCTCAGGTGGCTCCCGAACGCAATCTGTGTCTTTCGCGTGCTGCTCGTCGGACCCGTCGTCGTGGTGCTGCTGCGAGAGCAGTATCTTGCAGCACTGATATTGATAGCGATCGCCGGCTTCTCAGACGCCCTGGATGGTCTGCTCGCGCGAACCTTCGATTGGCGGACGCCTCTCGGCAGCATACTGGATCCTGCAGCCGATAAACTGTTGGTCGTTAGCGTGTATCTGACGTTGACGTATCAGGGGCTTGTCCCCTTGGGGCTTACGGCGTTGGTCGTCGCGCGGGACGTCGTGATCGTCTCCGGTGCCGCGACTTACCAGTTACTGATTGCCCCCGTCCGTGGTGAGCCGACCTTCATCAGCAAGCTGAATACTGCCTGCCAGCTCAGCTTCGTACTGTTCATACTGACCGGCGCGGCATTTCAATGGCCCCCACAACTCGTCCTGGTCGCGCTCGGAGCGGCTGTCACGTTCACGAGTATTACCAGCGGCCTGAACTACGTCGTAGGCTGGAGCAAACGGGCCTGGCGCAACTCGCACGGCGGGGTTGTCGCTACCGACTGACACCATCGCCCAGAGTCTATTCGAGGATCACGACCCCGAGGCCGCGAGCATTCGCGCGAGTCTCGCGACCCGCTCGCCCAATGAATGCGCCAGGTCACGTTCGTGCTGTGAAAGGGATTTATTCCAGGACGTGGCCAGATGAGATGCACCATAGGGGCCGCCCCCGGTACGAGTCTCTCGAATCGCGGTCTCGGTATACGGGATGCCTACCCAGATCATGCCATGGTGAATGAGCGGCAGTACCATCGTCAGCAGCGTGGTTTCCTGTCCGCCGTGCATGCTGCTCGTCGAAGTGAATACGCCGGCCGGCTTATCCACGAGTGAGCCATCGAGCCAGAGCGCACTCGTCCCGTCGAGGAAGTACTTCAGTGGTGCCGCCATGTTGCCGAAACGCGTGGGGCTACCGAGTAACAGGCCGTCGCACGCTTTGAGGTCGTCGAGCGAAGCGTACGGCGGGCCGGCGTCGGGGATGGCGGGCTCCACGGCTTCCGCTGCCGACGATACCCGCGGTACGGTTCGCAAGATCGCTTCTGCGCCGGCGGCTTCGACGCCTCGCGCCGCGTTTCGGGCGAGTTCAGCCGTGCGGCCTTTATGAGAGTAATACAGCAGCAGGATCTGGACCGTCACTCGAACAACTCCAGGACGGCTTCCGGCGGACGGCCGATACGGGCGGCGTGAGTGACCTCCACGATCGGTCGTTGGATCAGCTTCGGGTAAGCGATCATGAGGTCGACGATCCGTTCGGGCGTCGCCGTCCGCAGGTTGACCCCGGAAGCCTTGAAGTCGGGTTCGCCGGTACGTACGAGATCTTTCGCTTCAAGCTCGAGTTTCGTGAGCAGGGTCATGAGCGTCTCTCTCGAGGGCGGGGTCTCGAGATATTCGATGACCTCCAATTTCACGCCCGCGGTCTCCAAAAGCGTCTTTGTCGCCTGCGATTTAGAGCATCTGGGGTTATGGTAGATTGTAGCTTTCATACGTAAATCCATGATTACAAAAGATTAACGTGCCATTCCACGCAATACGACCGAGTCCCTAGCACCCGCAGTCTAGGAATTCCCCGGGTGGCTTACCAGGCATTTCTCGCCGGCTTGACGGCTGTTAGGGCCCCCTGTTACGTTTCTCTCGTTCCGGGAATCTTAAGAATAAGAATGGATCACACACGAGTCATGACTCGACTCTCAGCGGTTTTGGTAGTCCTGTTTGTTCTGGGGTGCGCCACGTCTCCTCCGGTTCAGGAGATGAGCGATGCGCGTCAGGCTATCGCGGCGGCTGAGGATGCCGACGCCGTCAGGTTTGCGCCGACGCTACTGGGCGATGCCAGACGCTACCTGGGCGAGGCAGAGACTCATATTCGTAATCGTTCATTCAATCTGGCTCGCACCAACGCGATCCGCGCCAAGCTCAGCGCCGTGGATGCGCTGCAAGCCAGCCAGGCTGCGAGCCAATCCGCCGACAATTGACCGTCCCGTCGTGAGTGCTGACGAGCAAGCCGTGCGCTGTCTCGTTCATGGCCGCGTGCAAGGCGTGTGGTATCGGGCTTCGACGGCAACGCAAGCGGAACAACTGAAGCTGCGCGGGTGGGCAAAAAATCTTGCCGACGGCTGCGTGGAGGTCGTCGTGGCGGGGTCGCCGGATGCCGTCGCCGAGATGTGCCGTTGGTTGTGGACCGGCCCTTCCGGCGCTCAGGTAGCGGGCGTCACGGTGGCGGAGTGGACCGATGTCGTCGAACCCGGATTCCGGGCGCTCTAGCCCTTCGCGGACTCGATCGTTACGTCAGGATTTGTACCACTTGGTGCGCAGCCTATCGATGACGCGGTCGGCGTAGGCACGGCGGCCCAAACTACCGTTATAACGGCCCAGAGCGGGCACGAGCTCGCCGTTCTCCATGTCCAGATAGTACTTGAGGATCTGGCAGCCGAGCAGCAGGTTGTACTGAACATTGAGCAGATCGCTCGGGTTATCGCCGCCCAGTTCGCTGACCCAGAAGGGCATCACCTGCATAAGGCCAAGTGCACTGCTCGAGGAAATCGCAAAACGGTCGAAGTTACTCTCGACATCGATCACCGCGAGAACGAGTTCCGGCGCGATATCGCTTCGCGCGGCTTGGTAGTGAACCGTTCGCAGTATCTGCAGGCGCTCATCGAGGTCCGGCACTTGCCTGGCGAGACGCTGTGACATGTCCGTGAGCCAGACCTCCGCGGCATACCGATCGTCGAAGCTGTCGGCGTTAGCGACGGCGTCGAGCAGCGCCGCCCGAAGTTGGGGATCCACTTTCGCCTGCGCAGCCCCGGTCCGCAGATCCTGCGCCCAGCTTGTGCCCACGAGCAGCCCGAGCGCGATCACCGATGCCGGTGCGGCGATCCGCCGATTACTCATCATTCCCGAGTCTCCGCGAGGAACTTCGCCACGCTGGCGACGGGGATCATCTCGGCCTCGGCGGCGCGACGCGACTTGTACTCGATCTGGCCTTCGTCCCATGCCTTCTCGGCAATCACCAGACGATGGGGTATGCCCAGCAGGTCAGCGTCGGCGAATTTGACCCCGGGTCTTTGGGAGCGATCATCCAGCAGCGCGTCGAAGCCGGCGTCGTGTAGCTCCCGATAGAGCGTATCGGCCGCCTCCTTGACGCGGTAGGACTTGTCCATGTTGATGGGGATCAGGACGACGTCGAAGGGCGCGATCGCCTCGGGCCAGATGATCCCGTGATCGTCGTTGTTCTGCTCGATTGCCGCTGCGACGATGCGCGTGACGCCGATGCCGTAGCAGCCCATCTGCACGGCGTTGGCCTTACCGTCCTTATTGAGCACGGTCGCTTTCATGGAGTCACTGTAGCGACTTCCGAGTTGAAAAATGTGACCGACTTCAATTCCTCGCGCAATGACCAGGGGGCCGCCGCCCGCGGGGCTCGGATCTCCGGCGACCGCATTGCGCAGGTCTGCGACCTCGGGAACGGGAACATCCCGATCCCAGTTGACGCCGCGGAAATGGTGGTCGGCTTGATTCGCGCCACAGACGAAATCGCTCAAACTCACGGCCGCCTGGTCCACGTAGAGCGGGATGTCCAGGTCCTTCGGGCCGAGAAACCCCGGCTCGCAGCCCGTCGCGTCCCGTACCTCTGTCGTGCCGAGCATTTTTAGCGGCTGGGCGACGCCCGGCAGCGCCTCTGCTTTGAGGCGATTGAGTTCGTGGTGGCCGCGCAGCAGCAGTGCGACGGCCGGTGCGTCCGTTCCCTGCACGACGAGAGTCTTCAGGCAGTTGGCGGGCTCTACCTTCAGGAAGGCGCTGAGTTCTTCCATCGTGCGGACGTCGGGCGTATGCACGAGCTCGAAGTCGGCCTTCGCCTCATCGGGTGGGCCGCCGGCGGCTGGGATGGCTACCGTCTCGACATTCGCGGCATAGCCATCGGCCTCGCAATACGCGATCGCGTCCTCTCCCGATTCCGCAAGGACGTGGAATTCCTCCGAGCGGCTACCGCCTATCGCGCCGGGGTCCGCCTGGACGATCCGAAACTCCAGCTGCAGCCGCTTGAAGATTCGGTCGTAGGCGACGCGCATCGTCTCGTAACCTTCAAGCAGGGAAGCCTCATCCAGGTGGAACGAGTACGCGTCCTTCATCGTGAACTCGCGCGCGCGCATCACCCCGAACCGCGGCCTGATCTCATCCCGAAACTTCGTCTGAATCTGATAGTAGTTAACGGGCAGTTGCCGGTAACTCTTAAGTTCGTTGCGCGCAATCTCCGTAATGACCTCTTCGTGGGTCGGGCCCAGGCAGAACTCACGATTGTGTCGGTCGCTCAGGCGTAGCAGCTCCGGGCCGTACTCCTCCCAACGTCCTGACTCTCGCCAGAGCTCAGCCGGCTGTACCACGGGCATGAGCAGTTCCAGGGCCCCGGCACGATCCATTTCCTCGCGGATGATCGCCTCGACCTTGTGTAAGACGCGTAAACCGAGCGGGAGCCAACTGTACAGACCCGATGCCAGGCGCCGGATGAGGCCGGCTCGCAGCATCAGTTGGTGGCTTACGACTTCGGCTTCTGCCGGCACCTCCTTGAAGGTCGTCAGCGGGAAATTCGTAAGTCGCATAATCGCTAGTGTCTCAAACCCTGGTGAAGAAAGCATTGCGTCGGCAGGCCAATTGCCGCAGCATCACACGAGTGGTTTATTGGCGATTGAACGACGATGCCCAACACTCCAAGCGATAGCTCTCGTCGCAGGGGGATCTACCTCTTACCGAATCTCCTGACGACAGGTGCGCTGTTCGCGGGTTTCTACTCGATCGTTGCCGCTATCGACGGCAACTTTCTCGGTGCCGCATGGGCGATCTATATCGCGATGTTCCTGGACGGCCTCGATGGCCGTGTCGCGCGCATGACGAGTACCGAGAGTGACTTCGGTAAGGAGTTCGATAGCCTGGCCGATATGGTGTCGTTTGGTTTGGCGCCGGCCATCGTCATCTATCAGTGGGGCCTTGAGCGATTTCCCGAATACGCGGCGGTGTGGG
>JAZFYK010000062.1:0-9042 GCA_036443505.1 Gammaproteobacteria bacterium
GAGATACTCGATCCGATAACCGTCCTCTTCCAGTCCCGCGAGCTCGGCGGCCGACGCGATGGCGTCGTCAAGGTTACCGAGGTTATCGACCAGACCATGGTCTTGAGCTTCGGCCGCGATCCAGACCCGGCCGCGCGCGACGCCATCGATGTCCTCGACCGACTGATCGCGATGGCTGGCGACTTTCTCGATAAACTGATCATAACCATGTTGAATCGACTGGCGGACGAGCTCTGCGACGTCCGGCCCGAGTTGTCGTAGTGGATCGAACTGCCCCGCAAGTGCGGTCGTACCAACCCCGTCGACGTGAATACCGAGTCGATCGAGAGACCGTTGAAATGTCGGGAGCGTGGCGCCGATGCCGATGGAGCCCGTCAGGGTCGTCGGACTTGCCCAGATCTCATCGGCGCTCATGGAGATCCAGTAGCCGCCGGAGGCCGCCACACTACCCATGGATACCACGAGCGGGCGTCCGCTCTCCTGGAAGACCTCCAGTTCGCGAAGTACGACCTCCGAAGCAAACGCGCTTCCGCCCGGGCTGTCCACCCGAAGCACGAGCGCCTTGATCCGTTCGTCTTCTGTCGCACGTCGGACCAATGTAGCCGTCGAGTCGCCGCCGATCGTTCCCGGAGGCTGCGATCCATCAAGGATAATTCCCGACGCGACTAAGACGCCCACGCTATCCCCGGCCATTGACGCCGAGTCGTCGCCGCGAATCGCACTAAGATAAGCTTCATAACCGATACGCGGATAGTCACGCGCGCCGTTATCGTCAGCTTCCGCCTCGTCGTCACTGTCGCCGACCAACGCCTTCAGTCTCGCGGCGATCCCGTCTCGAGGCAGCAATTCGTCGATCAATCCATGGTCCAGCGCCATTCGGGCCGTGTCACCGCCTGCTGCACTGAGGAGATCGGCCGTATTGTCGGCAAACTCCTGTAACGCCGTGCTGCGGAGCTCACGTGCCGCCGTCACATCCGCCTGGTACACGTCCCAGAGCGCACCGAGATACTGCCCGGATGCCTCCCGGTCCTCATCGGACATATCGTCTCTCGTAATCGGTTCGACGAACGACTTGTACTCGCCGACTGTCCAGACGTTGAAGTCGATGGAAAGCGCATCGATCGCAGATTTATAGTAAGGGAGGAAGCGGCTGTAACCATCGATGTAGACGAAGCCCATGGGGTGCATGTAGATTTCGTCCGCATGCGCGGCGAGATAGTACTGGTTACGCGTGAAACCATCGCCGACCGCGATCACGGGTTTATCGCTGGCCTTGAACAGAATAATTTCGTCGGCCAGCTCCTGTAACTTGCTCAAGCCGGCGCCACCGAGGCCGTCCAACTGCAGTACGAGCGCCTTGATTCGATCGTCGTCCTTCGCTTCGCGAATGACCTCGATCAGATCTTTGACCAGGACTTCTCGCAAGGGTATCCCGCGCGCCCTGGCGATCGCCCGGCCAACCGGATCACCGGAAAGCTGTTCCACCAACGCCCCTTCGGGCGCCAGGATTAGCGCCGCGTCCCTTGGGACTCGGGGCTGGTCCGGCGCCAATCCGACCAGCACGAAGAGTGTCATGGTCAGGAGAATCAGGAGGTGCAGACCTTTGCGTATGCCGTCCAGCGGACGCCAGATCCTGCCCAGCAGCTTTTTAATCGATCCCAATACGTTCATAACGGTTTACACCTTTCACTCATGACGTGTGTACTTCGACCGGTCACCGGCGAGCACGCTAGTCTATGAGGACGAGCGAGAGAGCCGGCCAGTAGGCGATTATAAATACCGAGATCAGTAATACCACGAAGAAGGGTAGCGTCGCTCGATAAATCTCCGCGATACTGCGCTCGAACCGGAAACTCGCGATAAAGAGGTTCAGACCCACGGGCGGCGTCAGATAACCCAGCTGCATCGTCGCCTGAAACACGATACCCAGATGGATCGGGTGGATGCCATATTGGGCCGCTACGGGTAGCACGAGCGGCACGACCAGGACGATGGCCGAGAAGATGTCCAGGATGGCCCCGAGGATCAGCAGAAAGATAATCAATGCGAGTAAGAAAGTCCCGGGCCCGGCGACGTAAGAATCAACGATGGCGAAGAGCTGTTCCGGCACTCCGGAGAAGATCATGTAATTCGTCGACGCGAGCGAGACACCGAGAATCATAAAGATCGCGCCGACCAGCACCATCGAGTCGCGCATGATTTTGGGTACGTCACGCCACGGAATCTCCCGGCGGACGATAATTTCAACGAATATCGTGTACAGGGCGGTCACGGCCGCTGCTTCGGAGACGGCGAAGTAGCCGCTGTAGATGCCGCCGAGCACGACGATCGGCAGAGGGATCTCCCAGGCCGACTCCCTGACGGCCGCCAGGACTTCCCTCCCGGAAACTTCGGCGAACGACGTGCGGATTCGCCGATTTACCCAGAAGCTATACGCGGAGAGCAAGATCACCATCAGGAGTCCGGGAAACACACCGGCTAGAAACAGCTCATCGATAGATACCGAGGCAACGACTCCGTAAAGAATCAGTGGGAGCGACGGCGCGAAAAGGAGTCCGAGACTGCCCGACGTCGTGATGAGTCCGAGGCTGAAGCGCTCACCGTAGCCCGCCCGGGTCAAAGCCGGGTAAAACAGCGCCCCTAACGCGATAATCGTCACGCCTGAAGCCCCGGTAAACGCCGTGAACAGCGCGCATGCCGACAGGCACACGATCGCTAGGCCGCCCGGCAACCAGCCGAGCAACGCCTGCGAGAACCGCACAAGCCGAGCCGGAGACTGGCTTTCGCTCAGCACGAAACCCGCGAACGTAAACAGCGGAATCGCAACGAGGATCGGCGTCTCTGCGATGCCGAAAAACTCGATTCCCATCACGGATAAGTCGACGTCGGATCGATAGAAGCCGGCCATGGCGCTGGCTGCGATGATCGCGAACAGCGGCGCACCCAGTAACGCGAGCACGAGCAGGATGAGCCCGGTCAGAATCACGGACGCTTTCCGCGGAGTTGTTGCACCGCTCGCACGACGTAGCGGTAGCAGATCAACCCAAAGCCGATTGGCAGAATCGATTGGAATATCCACGCCGGCCAGTCAGTCAACAACACGTCGCCGTAGAGGCGCGAATCCTGCACGAAGCGCCACGAGTGCCAGGCCAAGAGGCCGGTGACGATCGCCGTGAACAGGTCGGTCGTTATTCTCGCCACTCTCTGCAACGGCTCAGCGAGTGAGTGACTCAACAGGTCGATCTTGATTTGTTTGTTCTCGCGGCTCGCCGCGATCGCGCCGAGCAACGCCAGCCAGAGAACCATCAATCGTACCAGGCCGTCGCCCCATTCCAGCCCGGTCGAGAAGACGTTACGCAATAGGATTTGGGAGCTCGCCAGACCGATCAGGCCCGACAGCAACAGTGTCAGTAATGCGGTTTCCAGCCATCGGCCCCAACGCTCGGCCCGAGTCAGCCATGGAGTCGGTTTGGACTTCACGCCGGGCTCACTCGGCGGCCTGACGCTCCATCACGGGAACAGTCGAGGACTCGGCGCTAGCCCGGTACTCTTCTAACAGCGCCAGCAACTCATCCAACAGATCCGCATCGATATCCCTTCGCTGGCGTAGTTCCGGATAGAGGCCTTCGATCGTTCGACGCCATCTCGCTATGTTCTCGGGACTCACGGGCACGAACTCCAGACCGGACTGCTCGAGAACGGCTCGCGCTTCCCGATCATCCTCGCGGGCCTGTCGGTCCAGGTTCCTCATGACGGCTCCCATCACCGTCCGGACTACCTCTTGGTCATCACTGGACACACGATCGAAGACCCGCGTATCGATCGCGAAAATGCCGAAACTATAAGACACGGGCAGATTGGTGACGTATTTCACCTTGGTATGCCACTGCAGGATCAAGGCAACCATCGACGGAGCGGCGACCACGTCGAGCAGCCCCGTCTGCAGGCCCGTCAGGACGTCCGTCGGCGGTAACACGACGGGCGATAGACCCATGGCCTCCAGTACCCGGAAGCCGATCGGGTCGCCTTCGGGGCTCCAGACTTTGCGACGGCGCATGTCTTCAACTCGACTGATCGGTTCGTTGGCCATCATCTGCGCGAAGCCACCTTCTATGAAACCGAAGCTGACGAAGCCCGCATCGGCCAGCCCCGCTTGTAGCTTCGCGTCCAGCCGAGTCCGGACGTAATCCACTTCCTCCAGAGACTGAAAGAGTAAAGGGATACCGTAGAGATTAAACCCGGCGTAGCGCTCGGCTAGCCCGCCGCTGGTGAATGCACCGCCCTGGAGCTGTCCGATACGGACTTTACGCAAGACCTGCGAGTCATTCCCCATGACCCCGCCCGGGTAGAACTTGATGGTGACACGGCCTTCCGTGAGGGTTCGAATCTCCTCCGCGCCGGCACGCATCCCACGCATCCAGCCCGAGCCGTCCGGGGCGACGGTGGCCACCTTGATTTCTAGCGCCTGGGCCGGGCCGACAGCGATCAACACAGCGAGCAGAGCGGCCGCGAGACCCGGCCGGTTGTGATTTAACATAACGTGGCTAGCCATTGCTGAGATCATCAAAAGTAGTCCGCAGAGGACGCCAGAAGTTCCTTCGCGTCCTGTTTCGCCAACACATTAAACAGCGTCCGGCCAGGCGCTTCAGCCGGCGCGGCGATGACTTCCTTAAGCAGTCGGTCATGTAAATCCTGTTCGAACATCATGCGCGCGTACCGTCGTGCGTATTCTACCTTGGCGGACAAGTCGGTCCCGTTGCTCAGCTCAATGGCACGTTCGAAATGAGCCTGGGCAATTTCCGGGTGGCCGCCGAATGCGGGCGGGCGCAAGGCGTTAAGGATACCAAGATAAACATGCACTCCGCCGTTGTCGTACGTCTCATCTAGCGCCAGTAACCGTTCCATCGCGGCCTGCACCCAGGGCAGCTCGCCGATCGCGCTCCAGTCCGAGCTCGTCGCATCCAGGTGGCCTAACCAACTCACCGCGTACGCGTAGAGAGCCTCAGTCTGCCGCGTGCCGACCTCGGCCAGCTCGGCGACAAACAGATCATAGTCGAGACCGGCCCAGTTGCACGCAGGCGGATAATCCGAGCACATGGCGCGCTCGCCGTAGCGCCGGCCCTTGGCGGTTAATGCCGCGCCATAGGCAGGGTCGCCGGCGAATCGAGTGCCGTAGAGTGCGAACAACTGTGCGCCGGCGGCGAGGAGGCCGACGTTATCCGGATTCTGAACGATGAAACCATCGACTAAGAGCAAGTAGGCCGGCAGCCCGGCGCTGACGAGTGCCGGATCGTCCTGATTGAGTATTGCAGCGGAGAGCGTGTCCGCCGCCTGCCCGCCGACGTACGACGCACATCCGCCGACACCCAGCATCGCGGCGCCGACTAACAGCCCGACGCCCCAGCCGGAGCGGCCACGAGATCGGTGTGTCATCCGGCCACGCCGCCCTCTCCCGTCGCTAAAGTTTTTCCTTGATCCGAGCGGCCTTACCGCTGCGTTCGCGGAGATAGTAGAGCTTCGCTCGACGCACGTCGCCACGGCGCTTGATCTTGATCTCGGCGACGCCAGGGCTGTGAGTCTGAAATACTCGCTCCACGCCTTCGCCGTGAGAGATCTTCCTGACGGTGAAGGATGAGTTGAGCCCGCGATTGCGTTTGGCGATAACCACGCCCTCGTACGCCTGGAGCCGCTCCCGTTCCCCTTCCTTGACGCGGACCTGGACGACGACCGTGTCCCCAGGAGAAAAATCCGGGACGTCCGATTTGAGCTGCTCTCGCTCGATTTCGCTGATTAGTTTGGACATGGCTTGATCCTTAACTGTCGGTTGTATGTGTCTCGTCGTGCTCGCCGATGAATTCCTCGAGGAGCGTTCGCTCTTCGGGCGTGAATATCCGTTCCTCCAGCAATCGCGGTCGTCTGAGCCAGGTTCTGCCGAGTGCCTGCTTCAGCCGCCAGCGCCGAATCGCGTCATGGTGCCCCTGAGTCAGGACCTCCGGTACACCCAAGCCGTCGACAGTCTCGGGGCGAGTGTACTGAGGATAATCCAGTAGTCCAGCCATATAAGACTCTTGCTGCGGAGAATCCTCGTGGCCGAGCACGTCCGGGAGGAGTCTGGCGACGGCATCGATAACGACCGCCGCTGCGAGCTCTCCGCCACTGAGCACATAATCGCCCAGAGACAGCTCCGCTTCTACCTCATTGCCGATAATCCTCTCATCCAGTCCCTCATATCGACCTGCGACCAGCAATAGCCCCGGGGCCTCTGCAAGCTCCCGCGCCAGCCCCTGGTCGAAATGCCGCCCCTGGGCACTGAGCACGTATTCGCGGCTCTCCACCGGCAGCCCGTCGCGAGCATGCCGTATTGCATCGCGCAGCGGCTCGTATTTCAAGACCATACCAGGTCCACCGCCGTACGGCCGATCGTCCACGGTCCGATGCGGGTCCGAGACGAAGTCCCGTGGCGAGATCTGCTCGACTCTCAGGAGGCCGCGCTCACAGGCCCGCCCTACGACGCCGTAGCGGCTGACCGGCTCGATGACCTCGGGCAGCAGCGAGACGACGCTGATCTGAAACATTCTCCGCCCCCACCCCTAGCCCTAGAACGTGGGGTCCCAGTCGACAACGATAACGTGCTGATCCAGCTTCACTTCCCGCACGACCTTCTCGTGAACGAACGGAATCAGCCGCTGGCAATCGCCGGCGACCACCATGATGTCGTGACCACCGGTCTCGAACAAATAATCCAACCGCCCGAGCGTATCGCCCTGAGCCGTCACCACGGTCGAGCCCTCCAGGTCAGTCCAGTAGTACTCCCCGGGCTGACACGGCGCGAGCGCGTCACGTTCGACGGCAATCTCGGCCCCTACCAGGGCCTTCGCCTGGTCCCGATCGTCGATCGCCTTGAGCTTCGCCACCACCGTACGACCATGCTTTTTACCGTCTTCGAGCTCGACCGTCTGCTCATCGTCGTCGGTGCGCAGAACCCACGTGTCGAACTCGACGATACTGTCCCGAGGATCTGTGTACGAATGAATCTTGAACCAACCCTTGACGCCGAGCAGGCCGCTGACCCGGCCCAGTATCACGAGCTTGCGAGGCGCCCCGCTCACTGCGGATTCGACCGGGCCAAGCCCGAACTAAGAGGCCTCGCTGCCTCGAGCCTGCTTCACTAAGTTGGCAACGCGGTCGGACAACTGTGCCCCATGCGAGAGCCAGTAGTCGGCACGCTCCAGGTCAACCTTCAGTTTGCGCTCGCCGCCTGTTGCGATCGGATTGAAGTAACCCAGGCGCTCGATATAGCGGCCATCGCGACGATTACGGCTGTCCGTCACAACGATGTGATAGAAAGGCCGGTGCTTCGCTCCGCCTCGCGACAATCGGATACTGACCATGGCTCAAAACCTATTGATAAATTGCTCGATGCGACCTGGCCGGCCGCTCGATGAGGCGCGGATTTTACCGTATTTACCGGAGAAGTGAAGGCCGAAGGCCCCCGCGAGCCCCCGGGCCACCATAATCAGGCCCCTGAGCGGCCTAATCCGGGGATAATCGCTTAGTTATCAAATCGTCGGACTGGATACTTGACACTCGCTCTAGCGTTCGGCCACTCTATATGCCTGTTTGGTTACAGGAGGGACAACATTTTTGAGTGACGACGTTCCCCTAGGCTTTTTATTCGCCTTTCTCATCGTTCTGCTCTTTCTCTCGGCGTTCTTCTCTAGCACGGAAACCGCCCTCATGCGCCTCAACCGCTACCGGTTGCGGCATCGGGCGAAGTCTGGTCTGCGGACCGCCCGCCTCACGGAAAGCCTTCTCCAACACCCCGATCGACTGATCGGCCTTATCCTCCTCGGCAATAACGCGGCGAACCTCGCTGCCGCCGCGATCGTCACCGTGATCTCCTTAAGACTCGGAGGCGAAGCCGCGATCTTCGTGGGAACGCTGATTCTGACATTTGTCATACTCATCTTTGCGGAGGTCGCGCCGAAGACCATCGCCGCCAGGAACCCCTCCCGACTCGCGCTTCCTGCAGCGCTGATCTACTACCCGTTGATGAAGCTGGCCTACCCGTTCGTGTGGTTCATCAACCTGCTGGCCAACGGTTTATTGCGCCTCTTCGGCATTCCCACCGAGCGCGACAGTGGTCATGCGTTAAGTACCGAAGAGCTGCGAACGATCGTGACGGAGGCAAGCACGCTGATACCCTCACGGCACCAGCGAATGTTGATAGGCATTCTCGATCTGGAGGATGTGACTGTGGATGACGTCATGGTGCCGCGCCAGGAGATCGTCGGAATCGACCTCGACGAGCCCTGGAAGGAGAGTCTGGCGTTGATTCGGGACAGCCGCTATAGCCGCCTGCCGGTCTTCCGCGATGACATCGATGAGATCGGTGGAATCGTCCGCGTCAAAGACATTATCCGCGACCTCGCTCAAGGCACGTTGACCAAGAGCACGCTGACGGAAAAGACCCGCGAACCGTACTACGTGCCCGAGGGCACGCCCCTCAACAAGCAACTGGCTAACTTCCAGCGGCTCAAACATCGCCTGGCATTCGTCGTCGACGAGTACGGCGACATCCAGGGCTTGATCACTACCGAGGACATCGTGCGCGAAATCGTCGGTGAGTTCGGCACGGATCCGGGCCCGGTTGAACCGGAGATCCAACGCGACAGCGATGGCAGCTTCGTCGTCGATGCCAGCTCGAACATTCGCCAGTTGAACCGGCTGATGAACTGGGATCTGCCAACGGACGGCCCGAAGACGCTGAATGGGCTCATCGTCGAGCGCCTGGAGACGATCCCCGAGTCGGGGACCGGCCTGACGGTGGCCCTCTACCCGATCGAGATCCTCGATACGACCGAGCACGCGATCAAGAAGGTCCGCGTGTCGGTGCCCGAGCGCACCCCCGAATCACAATAGCAACGGCGTTGGGCACAGCGGTGACGCGAGCGTCCTGGTGGGGGCTGCGCCGGCGAGGCCATAGCCGGCGGTGCGCCGAGCCGGCTCCCCGGCCGCGGGAGTAGCCCCGCCCGAGAGGGC
>JAZFYK010000063.1:0-4860 GCA_036443505.1 Gammaproteobacteria bacterium
GCACGAACGTCAAAGGGAGGACGATGATGATACCCGTGGAAATGGTCATGCCCGGAATCATGCCGACGGCAATGCCGAGCATCGATCCCAGCGCCGTTGCGACCAGGCTCGAGGGCTGGGCCGCTTGCATGAAGCCCTGGAATACGTCGCCGGTCATCGTGCCCCCATTACCAGACGCCGGCAGGCAGCAGGATCTGGAAACCCAGCCGGAAGAGATAGAACAGGCCGGCCGGGATCACGATCGTGGCCAGCGTGAGCACGAGGCGATTGCGCTCGCCGTACAGCCACATCAGCCCGGCGAAAAACGGCACGCTGGCTGGCAGGAAACCAGCGTAGGGGAGCAATACAAGATAGAGTCCAAACCAGACCAGCATGAGCAGGCGCCGATATGCGGCGCCATCCGGCCGCATTAGCGGGGATTCATCGGCGTCGTCTGTCAGCGATCGGATGAGCAGGGCCACCGGCAACAGGATGAGACCAACAGTGATCAGCCAGGGGAAAAATGCCGGGCCCGGCGTGTTGGGCAGGCTGCGATTCGGGAGCGATGCCGTCATCAGGCCATAGGCCACTCCGATGACGAGCAGGACGACCGCGACGATAACGTCGCGTCTAGCGATGAGTTTCAGCAACTAGAGGCCCGCGTCGCGCACGATCGCCTTAACCTTGGCATCCTCTATCAGGAGCAAGGCCTCGAAAGCCTCCGCCGGCATCGGTGCGACGGTGAAGCCCACTTCCTCGGCGAGTTCCATGAAGGCCTCCGATCCTGCCGCTCTCACCATCGCGTCGGCGAGCCGTGTTTTGACCGCGGGTGGCGTGTTCTTCGGTACCGATAGGCCGCGGAACAGGTCGAACCCCGCGTCGATGCCAAGCTCCGCAGCAGACGGGACATCGGGAATCACCGGGTTCCTGTCGTTACTGAGCGTTACGAGCAGCTCCAACCTGTCGGCTCTTGCGAGGCTGATGGCGCCGGTGAGCGGCGCTACCATTGCGTCGGCCTCTCCGCTCAACACCGAGCCGTTACGCCGCTGGATACCGATCGGCAGGTGCACCACGTCACAGCCCGCAGCGCTCATCAGCGACAGCGCGCCGAGGTGGGTCGCGCTGCCGGTACCCGAGTTGGAGACCTTGAATCGGCTCGGGTTCGCCTGACAGTCTTCGATGAACGCATTGAAGTCGCTCCACGGTGCCCGCGAGCCGACGGCGAACACCATCGGTTGATACTCGACACGACCGATATGGTCCATGGCATCGTGCTCGAACGGAACGTTGCCGATATTCGTGACTGTCAGGATCGAAGTCGAATTCCAGACCACCGTGTAGCCGTCGGGCGCGGCATTCTTGACGTAGGTATAGGCAACGGCTCCCCCGGCGCCCGACCTGTTCACGGGGACCACCGGGACACCGAGGAGTTTGCCCATCTCCTCGGCCAGCGTTCGTCCCTCGATGTCGGCGCCCCCACCGGCAGCCCATGGAATCACGAACTCGATCGACCGTTCCGGGAACTCCCCGAACGCAACCGGCAGCACAACAGCCAGGCTAAGCGCCAGGCTCAGGGTGATTGCACCGTGCTTCCGCATGACCGTCCGCCCGATCAGCCCGGCAGCGACGCCCCAACCACGGCAACGGCGGCTTCTGCGATACGTTCATCCTGCTCCCAATCGCCGCCGCTAACGCCGATGCCACCGACACACTCGTCGTCGATGATGATCGGGAACCCACCTTCCATGGCAGTCCAGCGCTCGGGGCCGGCCGCTAGCGACAGGCCAATGGCATGCAGCGTGTCGAGATGCTGTCCCTGAGCGCCCCCTGTCGTCGTCGGCCGCCGGTTGGAGGCCGAGCAGACAGCCTTCGTAAGCGAAGAATGAACGGTATGGAAGCGTCCGCCGTCCATTCGTTCCAGCAGCATGAGGTGGCCGCCGGCATCGACGATCGCGACCGACGCGGCTATACCTGCGGAGTCCGCCTCGGCGATCGCCGCAGCCATCATCGTTTTCGCACCCTGCGACGTCAACTGCTTGGCGTTCGTAAAAAGTGCCATCGTTCTCCCTGCAATCCCAGCCTGTCCTCGGAACGACCGGTCCAGCCGAACACATCAATCTTTCCGACATGGTAGTTCGAAATCGGTCCCGCGGCTATGGAGTCAGCGTCCGGCTACCGGGTGGAAGACGGCGCCTTGAAGTACCCGGGTTGATCCAGCATGATCGTGGCATCGACTTTGCAATCTCGTTGAGGCCATTCGATCGTGAAAAACACCAGCGTCGCAGCTCGGATCAGCGCCGTACTCCTGGGCGCCTCGTTAACACCCCTGACCACGTTCGCGCACCATTCGCGTGCGCATTATGGTCAGGACGTTATCGAGATGGACGTCGAGATAATGCAGATCGATTGGCGTAACCCCCATGTCACATTCACGATGAAGACGACGTCCACCGCGGGCGAGGAGGAGCTCTGGGAAATCGAGGGCGGCTCGACTTATATGCTCGGCCGCTACTCCGGCCTCGGTAGGGACCAATTTAATGTCGGCGATCAGGTCAGGATCGCGGGTTCAATCTCGACCGTTCGCCCGAACGAGATGCTCATATCGAACATGCTGCTGCCCGACGGAGTCGAGGCCGTAATGCTCCCCAACCGCCCGACACGCTGGTCCGGCGGTATCGACGGCGCCGACTTGTCCCTGCAGACGAATAACCCCGAACGTAGCCTCTTTCACGTGTGGAGCATCGATCCCGATGCGCCCGGAGGTGGCGGCGACCAGCAAGCTCGCCCGCTGACCGCAGCGGCGGAGGCTTCACTGGCCACCTACGATCGAGAGCGGGACGACCCCGCTTTGAGATGCGTCAAGCCCGGCATGCCTTCGACGATGTCGAACCCGCATCCCATGCACTTCATCGATCACGGTGATCGGATCACGGTCAATATCCAAGAGAACGATGTCGTGCGAACTATCTATATCGGCGAGAACGCGGAGGCCGCCGCGCGGCCGCCGGGCCCGCTGGGCTATTCGGTCGGACGCTGGGAAGACAAGACGCTCGTCGTGCATACGACGAATATCGACTGGCCTTACTTCGACCGATCCGGTATTCCATTGAGCGAGGCAGTGACGGTTGACGAGCGCTTCGAGATCGATGCAGACGGTAGTCACTTGGTCATCGAACTCGTGACGACCGACGCCGTCAACTTCAACGAACCCATAACCTCGCAGCGCCACTACGCGCTGCTCGGCGAGGCAGTCAAAACCTACGACTGCGTCGTCAGATAGCCGATCACACGAACACGAGGCTGATCGACGGGAATGCGATCAGCAGGATCAATACGAACAGCATGATGACCGCGAACGGAAAAGCGCCGGCGAAGATATCATACAGGGTAATACGGTCCTCATCCGCGAGCGTCGCCTTGATGACATAGCAGGCGATACCGAGCGGTGGCGTCAGAAGTCCGATCTCCGCACCCACGATCGTGACGATGCCGAACCAGACCAGGCTGATGCCGTACGGCTCCATCACGGGAACGAACAGCGGCACCATGATGAGGATGATCGATGTGGTGTCCAGGATCGTCCCCATGAGTATCAGGATGACCACGTAAATCGTCAGGATACTGTACAGCCCGATATCGGCCTGCGAGATCCACTCGCCGAGATCGCTCGGCAGGCCGGATAGAGCCAGCATCCGGCTGTACATCGTCGCCGCCACGATCAGCATCAGGATGGATGCCGCGATATGTCCGGTCTCAACGAGGACGCTCCACAACGCGCTTCGATTCAATTTTCGTTTGATCAGCGCAATGACGAGCGCGCCCAACGCACCGACGGCACCGGCCTCCGTCGGGGTGAAGAATCCTCCGTAGATTCCACCGAGGACCAGCAGGATGAGGACTACGAGCGGCGTCGTCTTGCCGAAGATCTCTTTCAAGGACATCGTTCCCCGCTCACGCTGTGCAGCCTTCGACGCCTCGTCCTGCCCACCGACGTAGTCGGGGAATAAATACGCCATCGTGATGATCGCGACGGCATAGGCGAGTGACAGTACGATACCCGGCATGATCCCCGCCTTGAACAGATCGGCCACCGACTGCTCAGTGATCAACGCGTAGATGATCAGCATGACGCTCGGTGGAATGAGCATCCCGAGCACGGAGCTGCCGGCGACGACACCGACCGCGAATCGCGGTTTGTAACCGAAGCGCATCATTTCAGGTACTGAGACTCGGGTGAAGACCGCCGCTGAGGCGATGCTCACGCCTGTGATCGCGGCGAATGCTGCGTTCGCGGCGACCGTCGCAACCCCCAAGCCGCCGCGAAGTTTACGCAGCGTATAGTTGGCGACCTCGTAGATGTCACGACCCAACTCGGACTGACTGACCAGCAATCCCATCAAGACGAACAACGGGATGACGCCGAAGATGTAATCCTCGAGGCTGTTGGATGCGGCCAGCGTGACCAGATAGACCGGCGCTTCGAGGCTGCCTCGCAACAGCCAGACGCTGACGAATGACACCAGCCCGAGCGCGACGGGCACATAGAGGCCGGCGTAGATCAGGACCAGAATCGCTAGGACCGAGAACAGCCCGACTTCGAACCCGGTCATTCGGGCGCTCCTCTGGGATCCCGTGCGGACGCGAGATTTCTCCAGGCGAGGACCAGAAACTGTATTGCCACGACGACACAGCCGACGACCAGAATCAGACGTATCGGCCAGACCGGCACCGTGAACAAGCCGACGTTGCCCGCAAAATAACCTCGCTCATAGGCCTCGATGAGCCTGGGTATGGCACCGATCAGTATCGTGATGAAAAAGATCGCGCCGGCGACGTCGAACATCACGCCCAGCGAGTAACCGAGTTTCGGACGGCGGCTCA
>JAZFYK010000064.1:0-2514 GCA_036443505.1 Gammaproteobacteria bacterium
CAGAATCCCGAGGATCAGATCGTGACGCTCACGGTCGAGGAAGAGGTCGGGTTCGCACTCGAGAACTATCTGTTCGAGCCGCCCGAGATCCACCGCCGCATCGACTACGCGCTCGACCTCGTCGGACTCGAGGGGTTTCGGCGACGCGAAACCCTCCACCTATCGGGGGGCGAGAAGCAGCGGGTCGCACTCGCGGCGATGCTCGCCCTTGAACCCTCCGTCCTGATCCTCGACGAGCCCACGTCGAATCTCGATCCGGCCGGAACGGCCGATGTGCTGGCTACGATCGATCGCGTGCGCGAGAAGACCGGCCTGACGGTGATGGTTATCGAGCACGAGGTCGACGAGGTGTTCGACCGCGTCGATGCGGTGCTCCTCGTCGAGGAGTGTCGAGTTCTGGGCCCATTCACGCCGCGCGAGTTCATGGACGAGCGCGGTCTCTTCGTGCGCGACGACATGGGCCTGTGGATTCCCCAGGCTGCGGAAGTCGCCTTGGGGCTCCGGGCGCAAGGGATCGAGCTCGGTGGCAGTGTCCCGCTCAATGGCGCCGAGCTCGTCGAGGCGGTCGAGGCCCTGGATGCCGGCTTTCCGCTCACCGCCGCGCCGGTGACGCCTGACACCGATCGGGACTCACGAGCCGCCGTCATCGAGGCGCGCACCGATGTCATCGACGTCCGCGACGTCTCCTTCGCCTACGGCGATCGCCAGGTCCTGACGGGCATCAGCTTCTCCGTACGCCGGAAGGAGCTGCTCGCCATCGTCGGCCAAAACGGCTCCGGCAAATCGACTCTCGCCTCATTGTTTAACGGCATCGCCAAGCCGGACTCGGGCGTCGTGCTCGTCGACGGCATCCCCACGAGTGACTACGACTTCGCGCACCTCGTTAAGCGCGTCGCGTACATCTTCCAGGTTCCGGAGAAACAATTCGTCCGCGGTACGGTCTACGACGAGATCGCGCACGGGCTCCGCGCCCTGGGCCTGAGCGAGGCAGAGGTGGACGAACGTACGGTCGAGTTCCTTGAGACCGTGCGGCTACTCGATCGACGTGACGCAAGCCCATATGTCTTAAGCCACGGCCAGAAACGACGTCTGTCGGTGGCCGCGATGGTGATCGGCAAACCCGAGGTCGTCGTACTCGACGAGCCAACTTTCGGCCAGGACTACCACCAGGCTCAGAATCTCATGCAGCTTCTCCGGGCGCTGGCCGACGATGGCGCCGCGGTGGTGTTCATCACCCATGACATGCGACTGGTCGCCGAGTACGCCGACCGGGCCGCCGTACTCTGCGACGGCGAAATCGTATTCGACGGGGCACCGTCCATATTATTCGCCCAGGAGGCGGTCCTGGCGCGCGCGCAGCTGAAACCGCCGTCAGTCCATGAGTTCTCCGCCCGACTACTCGGGGAACCGGTCTTGACCACAGCCGCTCTATCGCAACGGATACAGGAGGTCATCGGTGGCCGACTTCGAACTGTCCTATAAGCAGGGTAACTCGCTCTTCCATCGGATGACGCCGTTCTCGAAGCTCTTGTTCGTGATGAGCGTATCGTTCGTGGCCATCTTCAACACGAATCTCTATGTCGGTGCGGGCCTGTTCGTATTCTGCTTCCTATTCGCCACTTTCCTCACCGGGGTGCCGCTCAAACAATACTGGGCGCTCGGCAAAATTATCCTGCCGTTCATCCTGATCCTGGCCGTCGTGTTCCCGTTCTTCTATGGCGGCCAGGCGACGGTGGGCTCGGACACGATCGCGATCCGCACGCCCGTCAAGGATCTGACCTGGGCCGCTCTGGGCTTCGGCGCACTCCTGGCCTTAAGATTCCTGGCGCTAGGCATGGCCGGCCTGGCTTTCGCCTTCACGACGCACCCGACGGACCTCGTCCAGAACCTGTCCAGGCGCGGCTGGGACTATCGGCTCGTCCACGCGCCGGTACTGGGCCTGATCCTATTCCCGTCGTTTCTGCAGCTGGGTCGCGAAATCTCCATCACACAACGCATCCGCGACCTCGGCCAAAACACGAACTGGTTCAAGCGGAAGTGGATTCGAATGAAGCATCTGGCCTTCGCAATGCTCGTGCTGGGCCTGCGCAACGGCCAGACCCAGGCGATGGCGCTCGACATTCGCGGTTACGGCGCGCATAAGACACGAACGTTCATGCGCGAGCTGCCCAGACACCGGGGCGGCGAGATCTTCGCCTGGGTGTTCTTCGTGCTGTCAGTCGTCTACTTAGGTATCCAGTTCAACCCAGCCACGATGCAGTGGAACATGGAGTTCTGACGGTTCAGGACGAGCTCGGGGACATTCCCTACACAAGCGAGTCTTTATCGGCCTCCGCGTTCAGCACGAAAGCGTGCTCAGCGGTCTGATGGTAGGTCGTGCCGAAACCCACGAGGATCTCTTTGGACCCCTCATTCGGATCTCCCCAGCACTGACACGTGACCTTGTCACACGCCTCAATGAGTGCGCCCAGTGGTTCTTTGCCTTTCTCGTTCGCCAGGTGCGCCGCGAAGGCC
>JAZFYK010000065.1:0-4666 GCA_036443505.1 Gammaproteobacteria bacterium
ATCGGGAGTAGCGAATAGAGGAATAGCGCGATAATCGCCGGCCTCTGTCCGACGCCGACGATGGGGATCATCAGCGCAAGCAATGCGATGGACGGTATCGTCTGGAGCAGCCCGGCAATATAGAGGACTGCCGCGGACCATGGGCGAGAACGATACACGACGAGGGCCAAGCTCAGGCCGGCCAGGCAAGCCGCGAGCAGCGCTATGCCTGTCAGTTTCAGGTGCACGAGTGTGTTTCTGGCAAGACTCGGCCAGAGGCCGGTCGCAGGTGCCTGGCTGACGGTGATCAGACCCTGACCCAGGAGAAACTCCGCGGCGACGTCGGGAGGGCTCCGACTGTCGACCACGACTTGCGCGTTCAATGCACGCATCGAGGCGTCATCGAGGCGATCGGCGAGCTCGCCCAGGATTGCCCTGGCCGCCGAATCGAGGTCCAGGCGGGCCAGGGGGAGAGCCCTGTAGCTCGGGAAGTAACCACGGTCGTCTTCCAGAACGACGAGCCGATATCTCAGCAGCTCGCCGTCCGTGGAGTAAGCATCGGTGACGTCGATCTCGTCCTCGAGCAGGGCTTGATACGCGAGCCCGTGCTCGATACCGAAGCTATCCTGCGCCAGCCCGTATGCCTCCTTAAGACCCGGCCAGCCGTCCGCTCGATCCCGAAACTCGTGGCTTAGCCCGAAACGAAGATCGGGCAGCGGCGCGAGATCGGAGACGGTACGCAGGCCATATCGCTGCGCGGTCTGGGCCGTCACGGTCAGGGCATAGGTATTGTTGTGCCCGAACGCCGGTAGCGTTTCGAGACCGAGCGGCGCCAGCTCGGCGTTCAGGCTGCTGCCATCCAGTGCCGCATCAGCACCCAGAATGCCCTGGCTGATCGTACCGGTGTATTCGGCGTAAACATCGATCTCCCCGGCCCTCAACGCTTCGAACGCGACCAGAGTCCCACCGAAACCGAATCTTCTCTCGACCCGGATATCGCGAGACTCAAGCAGCTGCGCCATCACCTCGGCGAGCACATAGCCTTCGGTGAAGTTCTTGCTACCGACCGCGATCGGCTCGGGCTGCGCGCAGACACCCGAGCAGATGCCCAGGCAGAAGATCAACAGCGTTAAACGGCTAGTCTTCATACCGGTCCTCGAACAAACGGGCTACGTAAGCGTTCGCGGGGGAGTTCACGACTTCCGCGGTCGCACCCGCCTGGAGAACTCGACCCTCGTGAACGATCACGAGTTCCGATGCCAGACGCCTGGCTTCAGCGATATCGTGGGTCACGAGGACGACGGTAGCGGGCTCGACCGCAAGCAGATCGAGAAAACGAGCATGGATATCACGTCGCGCCAACGGGTCCACGCCGGAGAAGGGCTCATCCAGCAGTAGAATCTCGGGACGGAGAAACATCGCGCGACAGATCCCTACTCGCTGCTGCTGGCCGCCGGACAGCTGATGCGGATAGCGCGTAATGAGCTCCGACGTTAGACCCATGAGCGTCATCAGTTCAGTCGTACGCGCGCCGATGTCTGCCGGTGACCAGCCTTCCAGCTTTCCTAGGAGCCCGATATTCTCTGCCACACGCAGATGTGGAAAAAGCCCCGTGCCTTGGACGGCGTAACCGATACGGCGTCGAAATTTACTCAGATCGTCTCGGGGCAGCGGCTCCCCGAAGACGTTCACGGCACCCGTGTCAGGAAGGACCAGTCCGTTGATCAGTTGGAGCAATGTGGATTTTCCGCTGCCACTCTCCCCGATCACACCCGTCAGTACGCTGGGCGGCACGCTGAGGCTCAGGTTCTCGAGCACGGTCGTGTCGGCATACCGCTTCGTGACCGCCTGAAGTTCGATGATCCCGTTCATCGTGGTCTTACGATAACATTGAAGGCTCGCCTGATTAATTCGCGACGCGGCGAAGCGCCAGACGTCGCCCATAGTAGAGCCAGGAGTCAACCACATGGCCGAAAAGAGAGAACCCTCCAGACAGGATCTGGCGGAGCGTCTGACGCCAGAGCAGTACCGGGTTACCCAGGAGGCGGGAACCGAACCGCCGTTTAGCGGTGACTATGTCGGTCATAAAGAAGCCGGGATGTATCGTTGCGTCTGCTGTGGTCGCGAGTTGTTCTCGTCTGGCCAGAAATATGACTCGGGCACCGGCTGGCCGAGCTTCTGGTCGCCGGCCGCAAACGACGCAGTCGCAACGCGCCAGGATGCGGCTCACGGGATGATTCGAGAGGAAGTGCTTTGCGCGAACTGCAACGCTCATCTCGGTCACGTATTCCCTGACGGTCCACAGCCGACCGGACAGCGATACTGCGTCAATTCATCCGCGCTGGAGTTTGAGCGGGACGACGATGATTGAGCACAGCCAGACGGCTTGATAGTGTGCGCCGGCGCAGCGTAGGTTATTCCGTCTGATGCTCAAACAACTTCGGGACATTTTCAACAAGACCCTGATCAACCCCGATCGGGATGACGCTCAGAGCCGTGATCATGCTCTACGCCTGGCGACCGCTACCCTGCTGATCGAGGTCGTACGAGCCGATTACGAGGTAGATGTAAAGGAGATCGAGGCCACCGTTCGGCAACTGCGGACACACTTCGATTTGACTGAGGACGAGACCCTGCTTCTGGTGAAGGAGGCGGAAGAGAAAGCGGATCACTCCGTCTCTCTGCAGGATTTCACTCGGGTACTGCACGAACAATTGACCGAGGCCGAGAAACATTTGGTGATCGAGATGTTGTGGCGCGTAGCCCTCGCGGACGACCGTCTCGACAAACACGAAGACCATGTTGTCCGGAAAGTCGCCGGGCTACTCTATGTCACCCATAGCGATCTCATCCGTATTCGCAATACAGTCAAAGCGGCGCGGGCGGTTAAATAGCGCGCAATATGGCTTGAATCAGAATAATCGCTAGCAAGGGAGACAGATCTAACCCCGATATCGGCGGAAGAATTCGACGTATCGGTCTCAGCACAGGCTCGTTCAGTTCGCCAAGGATCATCGACAACGGGTGATAGCCTCGCGGGCCAATCCAGCTGAGGACGACGTAGATCAGGATGGTCCAAGTGTAGAGCGACAGCGTGAGCCTCACGAGCCGTACCAGGACGAGTTCTGCGAACTGGCCCATACTCGTCGGAACCGACGCGACGTAGATCAGCAGCCCGGTCGCGACTGACTCAAGCAATATCAGCACGATCAATGTCGGCACGTCGACATTAGCGGTAGTGGGGATCACCCTGCGGGCGGGCAGTATCAGCGGATTCGTCGCTCTGACGATAAATTGAGCGAGCGGATTGTAAAAATCCACTCGGATCCACTGCATGATAAAGCGCAGCAGGAAGAGCAGCAGATAGAGATCGCCCAGGACCCTGATGAGATAGGAGAGTGAGTCACGCATTGCTGAAGTCTGATTTGCCGTATCGTCCAGTGAGGAAAGATATCATGACGAGCTGGTTTCCAGTTCCTTCGCCCGCTTAGAGTTCAGCGTCTCGGGCCGAAGATCGCCGTGCCGACTCGCACGATCGTACTGCCCTGAGCGATGGCGACCTCGAAGTCGGTCGACATGCCCATCGATAAGGTATCCAGCGGAATGCCATCTTCGATCAGTACGACCTTGAGCCGGTTCAGGCGAGCAAACAGTGGTGCGTTGGACTCTGGATTCGGAGTCGCCGGCGGCAATGTCATGAGGCCACGCAAGCGTAGTCGCGGGAGCGACATCACGGCGCGGGCAAGCTCGGCCACCTCAGACTCGTCCACTCCCCCTTTTTGTGTTTCCCCGGCCTGATTTACCTGTATACAGATATTCAGGGGCGGAGAAAAATGAGGGCGCTGGTCGTTCAGCCGAGCGGCAATCTTCAGACGATCTACCGTGTGAACCCACTGAAACATCTCGGCTATATCACGTGTTTTATTGGACTGAATCCGGCCGATGAAATGCCAGGTGATGTCGAGCGTCTCCAGCTCCCTGAGCTTGACGATCGCCTCCTGGAAGTAGTTCTCGCCGAAGTTCCGCAGGCCCGCCTGGTAGGCGGTCCGGATCGCTTCCACGGGTTGTTGCTTGCTGACGGCGAGGACCGTGATGTCGGCGGAATTCCGGCCGGCCGCAGATTGCGCAAACCGGACTCGTTCGAGTGTTTCTGCGATGTGGTCCGTGATTTGAGTCACGTTTTAGATTGGCCTCAGCCTATAGTATGCACAGCATATGGTCAGCCCGTCACCGAGGCTCGGGCGTAACGGTGCAGAGAGAGCTTCATGGAAGCAGTAGATATCGCTCAGCTACTCGCGTTTGCAGTCAAGAACAACGCTTCGGACTTGCATCTGTCGGCTGGTGTTCCCCCTATCATCCGGGTCGACGGGGACGTAAAAAGAATCAATATGCCAGCGCTGAAGCACAAGCTAGTACACAGCATGGTGTATGACATCATGAACGACAAGCAGCGTAAGGATTTCGAGGAGTTTTTCGAAACTGATTTCTCGTTCGAGATTCCCAATCTGGCCCGCTTCAGAGTCAACGCCTTCAATCAAAACCGGGGCTGCTCGGCCGTATTCAGAACGATCCCATCGGTGATTCTCACGCTGGAGGACCTGGGCGCTCCACGCATCTTCAAGGATATCTCGATGCATCCTCGCGGTCTCGTCCTCGTCACAGGGCCGACCGGGTCAGGCAAGTCCAC
>JAZFYK010000066.1:0-8258 GCA_036443505.1 Gammaproteobacteria bacterium
AGAGGCGGACCGGCTCGCCGCCCTCGTGGACGGGATTCTCAAGGCCGGTGGTCAGCCGAAACGCGAGACACTCAACCTCCATGAGATAACGGAGCACGTCGGGCGGTTGATTGAGACAGAGAAACCGGACGGCGTAGTTCTCGTGCGGGACTACGATCCGAGCTTGCCGTTAACGATCGCGGATCGAGATCAAATAATTCAAGCGTTCCTGAATCTCGCCAAGAACGCCATGCAGGCTCTGGGCGAGTCGGGCCAGCTCATATTCCGGACCCGGGCGCTGAGCAACTACGCGGTAAGCGGCCAACAGCATCGTCTCGTGCTGTCCTTAGAGGTTGAAGACGACGGCCCCGGAGTGCCCGAGGACTTGAAGGAGACGATTTTCTACCCGCTCGTCAGCGGACGCGATACGGGAACAGGGCTGGGGCTGACCATCGCTCAAGACCTCGTCAGTCGGAACGGCGGCTTGATCGAGTTCTCGAGCCGTCCGGGAGCGACGATTTTCCAGCTCCGGTTGCCGGTCCCGAAATCGCCGGACGCTGCGTAATGACGACGCCGGGCCTCTCTGTCTGGGTCGTTGAGGACGATGAATCGGTTCGCTGGGTCCTGGAACAGGCGCTCAAACAGGCGAACATGATTCCGCGCTGTTTCGATTCCGGCGAATCGTTCTTTGCTGCTCTGGCGCTCGACAAGCCCGATGTTCTCATCACCGACATCCGCATGCCGGGGATGACGGGGTTGGAGTTGATGGAGCGGGTGGTCGATTCCGAACCGAAGCTACCCGTGATCGTCATCACGGCACACTCGGATCTCGATAGCGCGGTCGCGGCCTACAAGGGTGGGGCGTTCGAGTACTTACCCAAACCATTCGATATCGACGAGGTCATGGAACTCGTGTCGCGGGCGGCCCGGCAGGGCGGCGCGCCAGCAGCCAAGACAGGGCCGGACAACGTGCCCCGCATGATCGGTCAAGCGCCGGCGATGCAGGAGGTATTCCGCGCGATCGGTCGCCTGTCTCGATCGAGCATGACCGTCCTGATCACTGGCGAGTCTGGGACAGGGAAGGAGCTCGTCGCCCAGGCACTGCATGAAAACTCCCCGCGCGCGGAGCAGCCTTTCGTCGCGCTTAATACCTCGGCGATCGGCGCGGAACTTCTGGAGTCAGAGTTGTTCGGCCACGAGAAGGGCTCGTTCACAGGCGCGGATCAGCGGCGAATCGGACGCTTCGAGCAGGCGGACGGCGGCACGCTGTTTCTCGACGAAATCGGGGACATGTCGGCGGCGCTGCAAACGCGTTTACTCAGAGTACTCGCGGAGAACGAGTTCTTCCGCGTCGGAGGCCAGGCCCCGATTCGGGTCGACGTACGAGTCATCGCGGCGACTAATCAGGATCTGGCGCAGGCTGTCAAGACCGGCCGCTTCCGGGAAGATCTCTTCCACCGTTTGAACGTCATGCGCATCGAGGTGCCGGCATTGCGTGAGCGCAGTGAAGATATACCCGAGCTCGCGCGGTTCTACTTGATCCAGGCGGCAAACGAGCTCGCGGTCGCCGCGAAGACATTGAACTCAAAAGCTGTCGAGCTACTTTCAAAGCACGACTGGCCGGGTAACGTCCGGGAGCTCGTCAATGTGTGTCGCAGGTTAACGGTGACTGCAGCCGGTAGGGAGATCACGGAACAGGATCTTCCGCAGGAACTCGGTGGGGCAGCACACGCCCATACGGGTGCGGACTGGACCGCCGATTTAGCCGACTGGGCGGACGGACAGCTCGCTGGCGGCGGCCCGCCACTACTGGACGAAGCCCTGCCGGCATTCGAGCGCACACTGATCGAGGCGGCCTTGCGACGTGCTCGGGGGAAGCGGCTGGAGGCGGCGAAGCTTTTGGGCTGGGGTCGAAATACGCTGACCCGCAAGATTAAAGAGCTGGGCTTGAACGACGATTAGCAGGCAGCGTACTCGTTCTATCGATACCGGATGTTTGGTGAGACTAAATCTATGTCAGTTATAGAGCGCAAAGAGCGTCTCAGCACAGTTCCTTCCTTTAGTGCGTCTTTATTGATGCCAAAGTACTGGCCGATTTGGATCGGTTTGCCTCTATTCTATAGTCTCAGCTGGATGCCAACTAAAGTGCTCGACTGGTTCGCGATAAAAGTGGGAGATACGGTATTTAGAAAAAATAAAAAACGATCCCATATTGCCAAGACAAATTTGTCTCTGTGCTTTCCGGACAAGTCAGGTGCTGAAATTGTTGAGATGGTGTACTCGCTTTATAGAGCGCAAGCTCGCGCTTACATTCAATACCCCTTGTTATGGTGGCATCCACGGTCGTTACTAGAAAAACGTATAGACGTCGTCGGGCTTGAACAGGTGGAAGCAATTAAGGCTAGGGGTGAGAACGCGATAATTTTGCTATGTCACAGTGCTTCACTTGATGTAGCGATTGCGGCGCTTTCGATGCGAATCAAATCATCCGGTCCCTACAAGCCGGTAAGAAACCCGTTGTTGGACTGGTTGATCGCGAACCGTAGAATACGGTTTGGCGGTATCATCTTTACACGCGAAGACGGTTTGCGACCGTTGATAAAGTCGATCCGCAACGACCGAGTATTAATATATCCTGCCGATGAAGACTTAGGTGCCGTCAGTAACTATACGTTCGCGCCTTTTTTTGGCGTGCAAAAAGCCACAGTGTCCGTGTTAGGTCGTCTGGCAAAAGCGACGCACTCTAAAGTATTTACCTGTATTAGTTACTATGATTATGAGCGATCACGATATGTGGTAAGAGTGCTGCCATACATACAGGCTTTAAGCGGTGATGATGACCTGACCGACGCACAAGCCATGAATGCGGCTATAGAACAGGCGGTGGATCATTGCCCAGAGCAGTATTTATGGACGTTGAGATTATTTCAGACTCGGCCTGATGGTGAATCTTCGGTGTACTAAACAGTCGGCACACGTATCTCCAGCGAAATTACGGGTCTATAGGTCGCAACATGCGCCATCCATACCCTAGCCGCTATTCAAAATTCTCTACGTTCGATATCGGCGATGATTTGCTCGGCGAGTTCGAGCGCTGCCACACCATCATGGCCGGACACCTCACAGGGCTTATCTTCGACGATCGAGTTTACAAACGACTCGATCTCAGCGGCTAACGCGTCACCTTTTTCCAAATTCCAACTCTCCTCCTTCAATGTCGGCTGATCCCCGTCGGCGGATCCGGCGTGAGTGACGAGCTGAACCTCCCCGGCGCCGAAGTCGATAGAGAGATACTGGTGCTTCTGGAACACTCGAAATTTACGTTGCGTAGTCGTCGAGACTCGGGATGCCGTGACGTTTGCGATGGCGCCGGTATCGAACTCGATGCGTGCATTGGCGATATCGACGCTGGAGGTCAGGACGGAGATCCCTACCGCCGAGACGAGGGACGGCGCCCCCGCGACCATCGAGATGATGACGTCCAGATCATGAATCATGAGATCCAGGACGACGTTCACATCCGCGCCACGACCTTTAAACGGAGCGAGGCGGTGGCACTCGATGAATTGCACCGCGCCGAGCCGATCTCGAGCGGAAAGGAGGGCCGGATTGAATCGCTCGACATGCCCGACCTGAAGTTTCAGGTTGCTTGCATCCGCAAGCGCCGTGAGTTCGCGGCCCTGTTTACTTGTGTTCGTCATGGGCTTTTCTACGAATACATGGACCCCATTCTCGAGGAAGAACTTGGCCAACTCGAAATGAGCCGAAGTACTTGCTGCGATGGTTACGGCGTCTACCTTGCCGGCCAAGTCTCGCGAATCGGCGTAATAAACCGTATCGCAGGCACGGGCGAGGTCCTCGCCGGCGTCGGCACGGATATCGCAGACGCCCACGAGGTCCGCCGCCGCTATGGCTTGAAATTTCTGAGCGTGGAATCGGCCAAGATAGCCCGCGCCCACTACCGCGACGCGAAGCCCGGTCACGGCCGTGCAATCCCTCTATCGGTCGTGTTGATGAAGTCCACAAGGTGTTCGATTCGAGTGTTGGTGTTGCATTCCACGTCAATTTTCTCCAGCGCCTCGTCGATCGTAAGACCCTTCCTAAGAACGAATCGAACGGCCCGATCGACCTCACGAGTCTCGTCGGCCGAGTCTCCGGCTCGCTTCAAGCCGACCTTGTTGGTGGCTCTAGGCACGGCCCAATGGCCCTCGGCGATCGTGTACGGGAGGATGTCCTTGTTCACCATCGCTCCCGCTGCGACAAAAGAATACTCTCCGAGTCGCACGAACTGGGTTACGCCGACGGCACCGCTGACGACTACGCCGCGTTCGATAAGCACATGGCCGGCAAGTTGCGAGAGGTTCGTGAGTACCGTCTCGTCCGCGATCTGGCAGTCATGGCCGACATGGGCATACGCCATGATGAACGTGTTGTTACCGACTCGAGTCACGCCGCCGCCTTTCTCGCTGCCGAGGTTCAGGGAGGCGCCCTCCCCGATGCGGTTGTGATCGCCGAGCTCGAGCCTGGTCCGGGCGTCCTTGTAGCTCCAATCCTGTGGCGGCCCGCCCAGCGCGGCGCCGCTCTGAATGAAGTTGTGCTCGCCTATTACGACGGTGCCGAACCGACTTCCAATTCGAACGTGAGACTCGACGATCGTATGGGCGCCTATCTGCACGTCGCCATCGATCACGGAATACGGGCCGATTTCAACCTCGGACGAGATCTGAGCATGCTCGGAAACGAGGGCTGTTGGGTGAATTTTCAAACGGCTGCGGCGCTATGACACGGGCTCACGCTCTGATACACGAGTCGGTCGCCGCGAGCAAGTCGCCGCGGCGCCGGTAATGCATAATCGGGGTAAGAGGATGCGATGCCTGCCAATCTAAGCCCAGAATACAAGAAGGCCGAGAAGGCATTCCGCGACGCGCGGGATGAGCCGGAGCGCCTCGGTTGCCTGAAGGAGATGCTGCGTACGATCCCCAAGCACAAGGGCACGGAGCATCTTCAGGCGGACATCAAGAGCCGAATCAAGCAGCTCACCGAAGACCTCGCCGGTCCGAAGAAGGGCGGGAGCCGGAGCGGTCCGGTGCACTCCGTCCGCCCCGAAGGCGCGGCACAGATCGCGCTGCTCGGCCCACCCAACTCCGGCAAGTCGAGCCTGCACGTCGAGCTGACAGGGTCCAGGGCGGCGGTGGGCCCCTACCCGCGCACGACTCATGAGCCGATGCCGGGCATGCTGCCGTTCAAGGACGTGCATTTTCAGCTCGTGGATCTGCCGCCTATCTCAGAGGACTACATGGACAGCTGGCTTGTGAATGCGCTGCAGCCGGCGGACGCCGCATTACTGGTCGTGGACATCTCCGATCCTGAATGCACGGATCATGTGGCGACGATTCGCGATCGCCTGGACGAGAAAAAGATTACGCTCAGTGGTCACTGGCCCGGACTAGACGGCCGCGCCACGGAGCATCGGGAGGACGATCCAGAAGCACTGGATCCGTTTCGGATCTACCTGCCGACGTTGCTCGTGGCGAACAAGACCGATCTCAATCGGAATCCGGAAGATGTCACGGCTTTGGAAGAGTTGACGGGGGCGACGTTTCCGGCAGTGGCCACATCGGTTCAGACCGGCGATAACCTGCAGAGCCTGGGCTCGCTGCTCTTCCGAGGTCTGCAGGTCGTTCGCGTCTACACCAAGGCGCCGGGAAAGCCACCGGAGATGAATCGCCCGTTCACGGTGCGCTCGGGTGCCACGGTTCTGGATGTGGCTCGGCTCGTGCACAAGGATATCGCTGGCGCCTTTAAATATGCGCGGGCCTGGGGAAGCGGCGTCTTCGACGGGCAACAGGTGGGTCCGGAGCATCGGCTCATCGATGCCGACATCGTCGAGCTGCATATGCGTTGACGCGCCGCTGTACGCTAGCCGCTTAGCGGCTGGTCTGCACTCTCGCCGATGTCCAGAGTGCCGACGAGATCGGCCACGGCCGCGATGCCGTGGCGCTGCAAATACTCTTCGATGCCGGCGTTGATGTCCTTCGCCGCCATCGGATCGTAGAAAAGACTCGTGCCCAAGCCGACCGTCGTTGCGCCCGCCAGCAGAAACTCGATCGCATCTTGAGCGGTCCGGATGCCGCCCTGGCCGATGATCGGAATGCCTCGGGGTCCGGCTTCCTGATAGACCTGGTGTACTTTCAGCAAGGCGATCGGCCGGATTGCCGGGCCCGATAGTCCTCCCTGGACGTTGCCGATAATGGGCCGGCCGGTCTCGATGTCGATAGCCATGCCCATAATCGTGTTGATGACCGCCAACCCGTCGCTGCCGGCGTCGATACAGGCACGGGCGTTGGCGACAATATCGGTTTGGTTGGGAGACAACTTGGTGATCAGGGGTTTATCCGTCACAGCCCGGCAAGCCGCTACGACGCGCGCCGACATATCGGGGTAGTTGCCGAACGCCATCCCGCCTTCTTTAACGTTCGGGCAGGAGATGTTGATCTCGATGCCGTCGATCGGCGAGTCGTCGAACCTCCGAGTAACCTCGGCGTACTCCTCGATGGTCGAGCCGCAGACATTCGCGTGATATCGTGTCTCGGCGAAGTCGAGGCCCGGTAATATTTCATCGACGACCTTATCAACGCCTGGATTCTGGAGTCCGATAGCGTTCAGCATGCCCTCGGGTGTCTCCCAGAGGCGGTGCGGCGGGTTACCGAGGCGCGGTTCCCTGGTCGTGCCCTTGAGCACGATGGCGCCGGCATCCCGGTTCGAAAATCCCTCGATTCGTGTGTACTCCTCGCCGAAGCCCACACAACCGGACAGGAATACGATGGGAGAGGTTAGCTTCAGACCGCAGAAGTCAACAGCCAGTGGATCGCTCATTGCCGTGTATTGTAACTGCTCGCGCATAAACCCTCACGGCGCGAGACGGTACACTTCTCGACATGCTCGATCTGATAATGTACGAGCCGGAGATTCCACCGAACACCGGCAATGTCATCCGCCTGTGCGCAAACGTCGGGGCGTCGCTGCATTTGATACACCCATTAGGGTTTCAGATGGAGGCGCGCAGCCTGCGGCGGGCCGGTCTCGACTACCATGAACTCGCGACCGTCTCGGAGCATGAGACGCTCGAGGCTTGCCTTCAGACGCTGAAGCCTGTGCGGCTCTTCGCGCTGAGCACCAAGGGGACCCACACGCTCTTCGACGAGCGTTTTGAAGCCGGGGACGCGTTCCTGCTCGGGCCGGAAACTCGAGGACTACCCGACGCGGTGCTGAAATCACCGGCGCTCGACGGCGTCTTACGCGTCCCCATGCGCAAGCAGAACAGGAGCCTGAATCTCTCCAACACGGCTGCCGTGGTCCTCTACGAAGCCTGGCGCCAGCTCGGATTCCCGGGCGGTGCCTGAGAGTCCACGCAGTTCGCTGGAGCGCTTTACTCGGGGACGATAGGACGGCGCATCAACGTGACGACGGCCTCCTGGGGACTCATGCCCTCGTAGATGACCTTGTAGACTTCTTCCACGATAGGCATCTCGACCTTCAGACGGGCAGCGACGTCACGGACCGCGCGGGCTGCGTAGTAGCCCTCCACGGTCTGGCCAATGGCTTTTCGTGCCTCCTCGACGTCGGCGCCTTTGGCCAGCCCGAGGCCGAAACGGCGATTGCGGGACTGATTGTCGGTGCAGGTCAGTACGAGGTCGCCCATCCCGGAGAGGCCCATGAAGGTGTCCTTCCGGGCGCCCAGCGCCACGCCCAGGCGAGTCATTTCCATGAGTCCGCGCGTGACCAACGCGATTCGGGTATTGGCACCGAAGCCGAGCCCGTCGGAGATTCCGGCACCGATGGCCAGGACGTTCTTCGTGGCGCCGCCGACCTCAACGCCGATAAGGTCGGTGGAGGGATAGGCGCGAAAGTTGTCCGTCGTCATGGATTGCGCAAGCCGCAGGGCAGTGTCTTCGTCTGCGGATGCAACCGTGATTGCACTCGGTAGTCCAAGGCCGACCTCTGCGGCGAACGTTGGTCCCGAGAGGACCGCCGTTGTCGCCCTCGACTCGAGAACCTCGTCCGCGACCTGGTTCGGCAACAGCCCGGTGTCAGCTTCAAAGCCCTTGGTTGCCCAGGCGACAGACTGAGGGAGCTCGTGCAGAAACTTAAGCCGCTCCAGCGTCTCGCGAAACGCGTGACTCGGCACGACGATAAGTACGTCCGCGGCGCCAGCTACGGCTTCCCCAAAATCGGTCGTGACCTCCAGGTTATCGGGGAACGCGGCATCGGGCAGATAT
>JAZFYK010000067.1:0-6698 GCA_036443505.1 Gammaproteobacteria bacterium
ATCGTCGATCAGGCCGCCCAGTACCAGAATCTCTCCATCCTCGACGAAGACCGAGGTCGTAATGTTGCGGTTATTCGTCACGATGTCGACCGCGCCGGTCGCGGCGAAGTTGATGCTCGAGATCTCCTGCTCGATCGTGAGTTTCACGCCCCTGCCCGAGTCTATCTGCGGCGTAATCTTCAGTCTCGTGCCGACTTCCTCGCGCTGGATGGTCTGGAAGGGGTTGACCGAGCCTGCGACACCACCGGTATTAGAGTAACTACCGGTAAGGAACGGGACCTCCTGGCCGACTCTGATCTCCGCTTCCTCGTTGTCCAGCGTAACGATCGACGGTGTGGAGATGATATTGGTCGCGGCGTCCCCGCGGAGCGCGCTCAGGATCGCGGCCCAGCTCGCTCCGTTGTCCGTGACCTGCCCCACAGCCAGCACGGCACCTTCGGGTAGCAGCGAGGGGTCGGGCGTGCCGCTGGCGCTCGCGGTGCCGAGCTGAACGATGCCGGGAACCGTCGAGCCGAAGTTCGTAAATGCGATCGGATTGTTCGAGCCACTGCCCTCGACGGCCCAACTGACGCCGAATGTGCCGGCTAGTTCGCTGCTGACTTCGACGATGATCGCGTCCACTAAGACCTGGGCCCGCCGAATATCCAATCGGTCGATTACCGAAGTCATGTCCTGGAGGATATTGGCCGGGGCATTGATGATGAGCGCGTTGGTGCCCGCGTCGGCCCAGATATTGACGCCCTGGGTGGAGCCGCCCGCCCCGCCTTCGGCACCGACTGCCGAAAATTGTGCCTGCAGGTTGGTTGCGAGGTCCTCCGCGTCCGCGTAATCCAGGTAGCGGACGCGGGTATCACCACCGTCCTCGCGCGGCGTGTCCAGATGCGCGATTAGCGCACGATAGCGCAGCCGGCCGTTCAGATTACCGCTGATCAGCACACTGTTGGTGCGCTCGTCGGCGGCGATTCGTGCGGTAGGCGCACCGCCCGCAGCCGCGGCCGCCTGATTCAGCGTCGTGAGCATGCGAACGACTTCACTGGCCGACGCATTCTCCATGCGGATCACTTCGATTTCTTCATCACCGGCCTGGTCCATGCGGGCGATAATGTCCAGCATGCGGTTCACGTTACTTGCCCGATCGGCGATGATCAGAATATTGGAAGTCGGATGCGCCGCCAGGTGGCCGTATTGAGGGACCAACGGCCGCAGAATCGGTACGAGTTGAGCTGCGCCAATGTTCTCCAGAACGACAGTTCGTGTCACGAACTGATCGCCTTCGGCGCCGGCCCCAGCGCCAGGCAGTGCCCGCGCGTTGGCATCGAGTACGATCTTGACGACGTCGCCGGCCTCCAGCGCCGCGTAGCCGTGAACCTGGAGGGTGGCGAGAAACGCCTGGTAGAACGCTTCGGGGGACATGGGTGAGTACGACAGCAGTGTCACGTCGGCATTGACCCGCGGGTCCACGAGGAAGTTTCGCCCTGTGACTTCGCCCACCGCTTCGATAATCTGGCGAATGTCGGCCTCGCGGTAGTTGGGCATGATCTGCGGGCCGGCATCTTGAGCCGAAGCGGGACTCATGCTGCCGAGGCCAATAACGAGCCCTAGCGCTAGTACCTCTAGTCTGTCTCGCGTCGCGTTGTGTGTGCTCATTGCTGTTTCCTACAGTTTATTCCGGCGGGGGTGTCCTATTGACGACCCTCCGCCAGTACCGCCAATTGAGTCGTATCGATCGCCAGGACTTGGGGTTGACCATTGCGAAGGACTGTAACGCTGGCTACGGTGGTCTCACCCAGGGACTCGAAGACCTGCAGGCCACGGCTGGGGTCGGTCATTGCCGTGCCATTGATTTCGGTCACCACATCGCCGGGCCGTAAGCCGAGCGCATCGAACTGGGCACGTGCCTGGCCGGGGTTGAGCCTGAAGCCGATCATCCGGCCTTGTTCGATCTGCGGAACGACCCGGATGATGTCGGTGATGCGCGAGGCATTCTCGGTGATGACCGTCCTCAGGGACGTAGGGGCGGCGGCGGGCGCGGCCGCCGCCGATCGACGGGTGACCGTCGTGGCACCGGCAGAGAGGTCCTTGGGCAGTCGCAGCGTCTCGAGATTTCCAGCCCGGTTGAGTATGACGCGATCCCCGTATACGGCGCGAAGCACCGTGCCGCGGTTGCCGTCGATCGCGTCATTGACGAAGTAGGTCTTCTCCTGGCCACGCTCGTCGGCGATGATCGCCCAGCCAGTCTCGCTGTTCGGGCTCGATACCGTGCCGCGCAGCTCGAGATTCAGGTTCGTGTCGGGCGCGTCCACGATGGCCTCGGTCACCGGTGCCGCGGCCTGCGACGCTTCGCCGAACAGGTGACCGCCCGTAATACTTGCGAAGTCCAGGTACGCGGCGTCCGAGCCCGCCCGGGCGTTTGGGGTGCTCACCCTCGGGGCCGGTGCGTCCAGGGGCGTACCCGGGACAATGGTCCAGGTGAGTTCCGCGAGTTTATTGGCCAGCGCCACGATCAACAGGGCGCTTACGAAGGGGGGCAGGTAGCGATTCGCGGCTCTCGCCCATTCCTCGGGCGGGTGCTCCTTCCATTGGAGAATACGTGTCGCGACGTCCATAGATGCGTCTTGGAACCCCGTGCCTACCGACCTAACCAACCATGATAGGCAGGCGAGCGGGGCGGGACAAGTGACTTAGGCGCCAGTTTTGTGCCTTTTTCGACTCAGCGGGCGTGAAAACCGGCTCAGTCATGGCATTTTCGCCCGGCGCCTACCTTTAAATTCCGTCGCCAGGCCCGATAATAGTAGGCTATGGCGGACGAACCTGACAAAGTCGGTATTGAGGGCGACCACGGGCTTGCCGTAGAGGAGGCCCGTCCGCGGCTCAAAAAACCGTCCCTGTTCCGGGTCGTGTTACTGAACGACGACTACACTCCGATGGAATTCGTGGTGCAGGTGCTACAGAAAATCTTCTCCATGGATCGCTCGACGGCCACTCGCGTTATGCTCGAAGTGCATACCCGGGGCAAAGGTATCTGCGGGGTATACACTTTTGAGATCGCCGAGACTAAAGTAGCTCAGGTGACCGGCTTCGCGCAGGAACACCAGCACCCGCTATTGTGCACGATGGAAGAGACCTGATGTTATCGAGCGAACTCGAATATTGTCTTAACGAGGCTTTCCAGAAGGCTCGGGAGGCTGAGCACGAGTTCATCACGGTCGAGCACCTGCTGCTCGCGTTGCTCGACACGCCTCAAGTCCTCGAGATTCTGCAATCCTGCGGCGCAGATATCACTCAGCTTCGGCGTGATCTCATGGAGTTCATTTCCGAATCGACACCGCGACTCAAAAAGGACGATGCCGAGGAGGACGTGGACGTTCAGCCGACCCTCGGGTTCCAACGTGTCCTGCAGCGTTCGGTGTTTCACGTGCAATCGAGCGGTCGTAAAGAAGTGACGCCGACCAATGTGCTGGTTGCGATCTTCAGCGAGAAACAATCACAGGCCGTATACCTTCTCGGGTTGCATGATGTCGCGCGCCTGGACGTCGTGAATTACATCTCTCATGGATTTTCGAGCAGTTCGGACAGCAGTGCCGAAAACGATGAAGACGTCGAAGCGACAGATGGCGACCGCGCAGGTTCCGAAGCAAGCGCGCTCGAGCGATTTACGAGCGACTTGAATGCTCAGGCGGAAGCTGGGCGTATCGACCCGCTGATCGGCCGCGAGCTGGAGATCGAGCGTACCGTCCAGATTCTCTGCCGTCGCCGCAAGAACAATCCGCTCTTCGTGGGTGAGGCCGGCGTGGGCAAGACCGCACTCGCCGAAGGGTTGGCCCGCCTGATCACGGAGGGCAAAGTGCCCGAGGTGCTCAGGGACTGCCGAATCTATGCGCTGGATATGGGCACCCTCATCGCAGGAACGAAGTACCGTGGGGACTTCGAGAAACGCCTGAAAAGCGTCATCAACGAGCTCAAGAAACAGCCAGGGGCGATCCTGTTCATCGACGAGATTCATACCGTCATCGGCGCCGGTGCGGCATCGGGCGGCGTGATGGACGCTTCCAACCTGATCAAGCCCGTGCTGGCCAACGGCGACATTCGCTGTATCGGCTCGACGACATACGCCGAGTTCCGCGGCATCTTCGAGAAGGATCACGCGCTGGCTCGCCGTTTCCAGAAAATCGACATCGTCGAGCCCACCATCGAGGAAACGGTCGCGATACTGCGCGGTCTCAAGACGCGCTTCGAGGAACACCACAATGTGACCTACGAAGACGAGGCGCTCAAGGCAGCAGCGGAGCTATCGAGCAAGCACATCAACGACCGTCAGCTACCGGACAAGGCCATCGATGTGATCGACGAAGCCGGCGCCAACAGGCGTCTGCAGCCCGAAGCAGAGCGGCAGGATGTCGTGGACGTGGAACTCATCCAGAATATCGTCGCGAAGATGGCACGAATCCCGCCGAAGACCGTCTCGGCATCGGACCGGGATGTCCTTCGGAGTCTCGAGCGAGATCTCAAGCTCGTCATCTTCGGCCAGGATCGCGCCATCGGCGCATTGGCCTCTGCCATCAAGATGTCGAGATCGGGCCTGGGCGACGAGCACCGCCCGGTCGGCTCATTCTTGTTCGCCGGGCCAACCGGCGTCGGCAAGACCGAAGTCACGCGACAACTCGCCATGACGATGGGCGTCGAGCTCATACGCTTCGACATGTCCGAGTACATGGAACGGCATACCGTGTCGCGCCTGATCGGCGCACCACCGGGCTACGTCGGCTTCGACCAGGGCGGTCTGATGACCGAGGCCATCACGAAGAATCCCCACTGCGTGATGTTGCTCGACGAAATCGAAAAAGCGCATCCGGAGGTATTTAACCTGTTATTGCAGGTAATGGACCATGGCGCCCTGACCGACAACAATGGCCGCAAGGCCGATTTTCGCAATGTCACGATTGTGATGACCACGAACGCCGGCGCGCAGGAGATGAGTCGCGCATCCGTGGGATTCACTGTCCAGGATCATACCGGCGATTCTCAGGAGATCATCAAGAAGCTGTTCACGCCGGAGTTCCGCAATCGGCTCGATGCGATCATTCAATTCGATCCTCTGGATGAAACGTCCATCGCTCGCGTGGTCGATAAGCTCATCGTGGAGCTCGAAACGCAGCTGGATAAGAATGCAGTCACAATCGAGTTACAGCCTGCCGCACGCACCTGGATCGCCGAGGTCGGCTACGACAAAAAGATGGGCGCGCGGCCGATGGCTCGCGTCATCCAGGAGCACATCAAGCGGCCGCTGGCCGAAGAATTGCTGTTCGGCAAGCTTAGAGATGGCGGACATGTCCGGGTGGATCTGAATCAGGATAAAGACGGTCTGATCCTGATACCCGAGTCGGTGACGCCGGAGCTGGAACACCTGCCAGAAGCCTGAACCCGCTACCGGGAGCGGTAAACGATGCGCCCCTTGGTGAGATCGTAGGGCGTCAGCTCGATGGTGACCTTGTCGCCCTTGAGGATTCGAATGTAGTTTTTGCGCATCTTGCCCGAGATGTGGGCGGTGACGATGTGGCCATTCTCCAGCTCCACACGAAATGTGGTATTGGGCAGCGTCTCTGATACCACGCCTTCCATCTGGATTGCTTCTTCTTTGGCCATACTGCACTGTCTACCTGCCGACTGGGGCGCCGAATTGTTGCACATCCTGTGAGACTCCCGCAACGGAGCCGCCGGAGGGTCAAGCGTCCCGCTGCCCGAGTCGAGCCGGGTCAGCGCTGACTGCTTCGAAGTCTTGCGCCCAGGAGCCGGGGTTGCCCGGCGGACGGCACAGATCGTCAAGCTGTTGCAGGAATTCCGCTCGCGGCAGGGTCGTCGCGCCGAGTGTACTCAGGTGACTCGACCATATCTGGCAATCGAGCAGCGCGAAGTCCCGCGCTCGGAGGTACTCGACCGCAGTAATCAACGCGATCTTCGATGCGTCCGTGACTCGCGAGAACATGGACTCGCCGAAAAATACCCGGCCGATGGCGATGCCATAGAGCCCACCCACGAGTTCGTCTTCCTGCCAGGCCTCGAAAGAGTGGGCCCAGCCGAGCTCATGCAGAGCGCTGTAGGCATCGCTCATCTCACCGGTAATCCAGGTGCCCTCGGCGTAGCGGCGTGGTTCGGCGCAGCACTGGACCACCGTCGTGAACGACCGATCGCAAGTCAGGCTCAGATCGGAGCGGCGTCGTGTTCGTTGCAGGCGTCTCGAGACGTGGAGATTGTCCGGCCAGAGTACGGCGCGCGGATCGGGCGACCACCAGAGGATCGGTTGACCGGGCTCATACCACGGGAAGATACCTCGAACGTACGCGGCCAACAGCCGCTGCGGACTCAGGTCGCCGCCCATGGCGAGCAGCCCGTTCGGCTCGGTCAGCGCTTCCCCGGGCGGTGGAAAAGCGTCGGGGGCGTCTGTGTGAACCAGCCAGCGGGGCGTAGTCAAATTCGGCTCATCGGGACGGACTCGTGTTCTGCAGATCCCGCCGATAGGGCGCGTGGTCGGCGAGTTCGTCCATATACGCCTCGACATGGAGGCGCTCGCGATCGAGAAACTCTGCGACGGCATGACCGAATTCCGGATCGATGATCCAATGGTTCGACCAGGTCGCCGTGGGCGTAAAGCCCCGGCTGATTTTGTGTTCCCCCTGGGTGCCTGGCTCGAATCGACTCAA
>JAZFYK010000068.1:0-2419 GCA_036443505.1 Gammaproteobacteria bacterium
TGGCCAGCACGGACCAGAAAGTCGCACGTTACGAATGCATCCCGGAGGCACTGCCGGCGAGCCTGTAACGAAAGAGAATCGCGACGAGGCCGTCGCTCCTACGCCGTATGTTGCGGCACCATCGTTGTAGGAGCGGCCGCCCGGCCGCGACAGAGAATCGCGACGAGGCCGTCGTTCCTACGCTCATAGCCCGTACATGCTGAAATTCACGGCCGATTTGGGTACTCTGCCTAGTTGAGAATCGGGATCTGTGGCCTATCCGCCGACCGAATCCCGGCAAACACGATAAGAAGCACTCAGTATGGGACGTCGACGGCACACGGCACGTAAGCAGTTCTTGACCCTGGCAGCGACCCTCGCGGGTACGCTCCTGGTCGCGTGCGCGTCCGCCCCGCCGACCGAGCAGGACGCCATCGCTGCCCTGAACCTTGCCGACCTCCCGGTCGTCACGCCGGAGTCGATCGGGTATTCCTCGGCGACGCGCATAGCCTCCGACTGGACTCAAGCCGCATTGTTGCTCGGCAACGTGTCGCTTGTTGAACCGCTGATCCGGCCGTTCTCCACCCAGAAAGCGTTGATCTCGCTCGTGTTGAAGTCCTCTTTGGGCTTCGTGCAACGAGTCTCGCTTGACGCGGGACAGTTCCAGGCGCTCGAGGCGGAGCCGCTCCCGCCCATCGCCTCGCGCCCCGGAATGGATCTCGTCGCATGGGAAGCGGAGTTGGCCGGCATCGCGGGGACCCCGACCCGGGGGACGGTTCGGCTCCTGGTTGACGGCGGTGAGTATTTCCCGCGCCTGATAGAGACCATCATGGACGCCGAGGAATCCATCGATATTCGCACCTATGTCTTTGACAACGACGCCTACGGCGTGAAGATCGCCGACCTGCTCAGGGAGCGTTCGAAAGACGTGCACATCAAGGTGCTGCTCGACGGCATCGGCGCCATGATCGGCACGCGAGTCGAACCCGAAGACTTCACGGAGGACTTCGAACCGCCGCTCACTATCACCTCGTACCTGCGCGATGACTCCAGAGTCAAGGTTCGAACGGGCGGTAACCCGTTCCTGACCGGCGATCACACCAAGACGACGATTATCGACGGCCAGCTCGCCTTCCTTGGTGGAATGAACATCAGTGGCAAGCAGCGTTACGAGTGGCACGACCTGATGATGGAAGTCACCGGCCCGGTCGTCGATCTCCTCCAGCGTGACTCGGATGTCGCGTGGTCGAAGGCCGGCTGGCTGGGCGATTTGTCGATGGTGGCCCGCACCTTGACGCCCATGAAAAGACGCGCCGACGACATCGGTGTTCCCTTGACGATACTGACCACCCGCGATCACGACTCGCAGCTCTATCACGCTCAGGTAGCGGCGATCCGACGTGCCCAGAGTTACATCTTTATAGAGAACCCCTATTTCTCCGATGACGTCGTGCTGTTCGAGCTCGCGAAAGCACGCCGCCGCGGGGTCGACGTTCGCGTCATACTGCCCGACGAAGGCAATCACCAGGCCCAGAACGCCAGCAATGACTTAGCGATCAACAGAATGCTGCGAAATGGCATCAGCGTTTACCGGTATCCGGGTATGACGCACGTCAAAGCGGCCATCTATGACGGCTGGGCATGCTTCGGCTCGGCCAATTTCGACAAGCTGAGCCTGAAGCTCAACGACGAACTGAATCTAGGTACCTCGGATCCCGAGATTGTCGGCGAATTCCTGGAGCGTGTGTTTCTCCCCGACTTCGCATTGTCCGAGCAGGTGACGACTCCACTGCCGACAGACTGGACGCACCGGATCGCCGAGTTCCTGTCGGACGAGATCCTGTAGAAGCCGGATTAATCGATTGCGGACCGGACTAACCCTCGCGTCACGAACGAGCGGGCAGGTTCGCGCGGCGGCGCAGCGCCGACGAGAGCATCTCCTGGCCACCGAACAGTATCGCCGCATAGAACGCGTCGCCGACCAATATCGCACCGTAGAACGGAATCGCGAGGACATAGCACTCGACCAGGCCGCCGAGTGTCAGCGGATAGTAGCCGCTCAGCCAGACGCCGAAATTCGACACGACGAAGAACACCGTGGATGTCGTCACGACGGCAGAACCGATCCGTAGCGCGGATCGTCGGGGCGCGATGATCCATCGTCCGATCAGCGGGGCCGCGAGGAACCCGAGATAGACAAATATCATCGAGATCGGGTTATAGAACCCGAGGATCATATCTGCCACGAACAAGGCACACAGCGGAACGAGCCACGCGATGCGCGGGCGGCAGTTTGCGCCGGCGAAAAGACCGAGCGCGCCGATGGGCGTGAAGTTCCAGGGATGAGGCACGAGGCGCGCGACGACGCCCAAAACGATTAAGAAATACGGCATGGTTTATCCTCCCGAAGCGTCACGGCCCGACCCGAACGCCAATATAT
>JAZFYK010000069.1:0-5718 GCA_036443505.1 Gammaproteobacteria bacterium
TACTTGCTCACCCTCTGCGATCTCACCTCTCGAACTGATGTCTGAGTCTCCGTGAATTCTGCCGGTAGAATTCTGGTAGGGTCATACCCCGATTTATCACGATAATTCCGCCGGATTTCAGGAGGAGAAGCCATGTCCGACCGCCGTCGATTTCTCAAGGGATTGACGTCAATCCCTCTCGCGACCGTCCTCGCCAATCCCCGCCTGGCCGCCGCAGTTTCCGCGGGATTGCAGGAGGTTAAGGCCAAGCTCGCCGATGGAAGGACCGTCAAGGGCGCCTTGGCCGTGCCGCAGGGTCAGGCCACCGGCAGCATCCTTCTGGTCCATGAGTGGTGGGGGCTCGTTTAGTAGCGGTGATAGCCACGGGATATGCGGTTTTCCAATTGGGTGGCGGACCCTGGTACGGATACTGGTATAGGGTAATCCTTCTGGTGGTAGACGGCATGTCTACAGGATTGGATGACGTTTCTCCGATATCAATAGGTCACGAATTCTTGAACTCATTCTCCAATCCAGAATTACGGCGCGAATTTCGAGATCCCTCCTCCTGGTCCGCACCCGACGCGCCCAATGATCCTCTCGAGGCATCGGCGGACCGCGAGTACGAGTTCCGGAGCCGGACGTAGTGCACATCATCATCGACGTCACCTCCATTGACGACCACGTGGACAAGGGATTGCCAAAGTCGGGCGAGGCGCGAGGCAGAGACGGGTTGCTGACTCCGGCGGCAATCGCGGATGTATGCACGCAAATGCACCCGCAGGACCCGGGCGCCTGGACGCACGCGGTCGACCTCAGGCCCAATAAGGAGCCCCTGTAACAGGGAGATAGTCAGCCTGTCATAGGGCCGAACGCGGGCGTGGTCCGAAGCTCATCGATCGTTCTCATGGACGGCGGACGCGGCGGGTCGCAAAATAGTGCAGAAAGGCTGGCAATCGGTCGGTACCTTGGCCTACTGTAGTCCATGAAGAAACATAGAAAAGACCGCGACACTGAACTCGATCACTACCATTCGTAACGGCAGCTGGGTCGGCGATCCGGACGCACCTGGTCGGCTGATCGAGTTGCTCGAATCGGGGTCCGTCGTATATATCCCGGATCTCGGATTTCCCACGAAGGAGGAGGAGCGCGCGTTCTTCGAACCGGGTTTCCTGCGTCTAAACTCAAAGAATGTGAGCTGGGATCCGATGACGAATGCGGTTCGCGGTCTCAAGTCCAGCCATTCGGCGAGCGATGCCGAGCTAGCCGTGCTCGGCGCCATGATGGCCCGCTTCGCACGTTTCGGCGAGGAGCTGTTTACGTCCCTTCTCGGCGAGTACGCCGAGCGGCTGACTACTGCCCGAACGAGTTTCCGTCCTGTCGAGATAGAGGGCCGCAAATCCCGCACTGTCGGCAGCAACGACGCCCTCTTGCATGTCGACTCATTCTCCTCGCGCCCGATGGGGAACCAACGAATTCTCAGGATCTTCACTAATGTGAACCCGGGGGATCGCCCGCGCGTGTGGCGGGTCGGCGAGCCTTTCGACAAGGTCGCGAAACGATTCGCCCCCCACCTTAAAAGGCCCTGCCCGGGCCAACGCGCAGTGATGCACCTGCTCAAACTAACCAAAAGTTACAGGACGCTGTACGATCATTACATGCTGCGCCTGCAAATGAAGATGAAGGCCGACGAGGAGTATCAGCGGTCCGTTGAGCAGACGCGTATTGAGTTTCCGCCCGGCAGCACCTGGATATGTTTCACCGATCAGGTGTCCCACGCGGCGTTGTCCGGCCAGCATCTCTTGGAACAGACCTACTATCTTCCCGTCGAGCGGATGTCGAGAGAAGAGCGATCGCCCCTGAGAGTTCTCGAATCACTGCTCGGCCGGCCTCTTGTATAGTTTGGTATATGCGTCCTCGTGACTGATGCATCGGGTCAGAACGGCAGCAGACCCCTGGTCATCTGGAAATTCGATGATGGATTGCGCGGTCACGAAAACCAGACCAGCGGGTTCGTAGAGGCGTTCGCACGACGCACCGACGTGCGCCAGTACATCGTCTGCGTGCCGCGTGGGGCGGCGCAATTCGGCGAAGTCTGGACACTACTCCACGGCAGCAAGTATCGTCACTGGCCGGATCCGGACCTCTTGGTAGGCGCAGGTCACTCAACCCATTTTCCGTTGCTTGCGGGCCGGCGCGCCCGTGGCGGTCGGTCGGTCGTAGTCATGTCGCCGAGTCTCCCCGCCCGCTGGTTCGATTTGGTGATCTGCCCGAACCACGACCGAATCCCCGGCGCCGAGAACGTAATCGTGACCCGGGGCGCGCTAAATCGCGCCCGGTGCACCACCGGGAAGAAAACCGACGAAGGGCTCATCCTAATCGGCGGTCCGGACCGGTACTACGGCTGGTCGGCCGACGAACTCGCCGCGCAGATCCGGCGGGTGCTGGAAAGATCAGCGGGTGTGCAGTGGTTAGCGGCTTCGTCGCGGCGAACACCGACTGAGTTCCTCGCGCACCTAAACAGACTCGGTATGCCGAATCTGCGCACGTTCCCGGTGGAGGACGTCGACGTGGACTGGCTACCGAAGAGGCTCGAGAGCGCCGCTACCGTATGGGTGACCGAGGACAGCGTGTCGATGATTCACGAGGCAATTACCGCGGGTGCAGCAACAGGCCTGCTGGCGGTACCCAGGCTGAATTCTCCCGACCCTAGCGCGACACGCTGGTTCGAGAAAGGCATCGGCACTTTGATCGCCGACGCGATGGTTACTTCCTTCTGCGCGTGGGACGGCGGCCGGGCGCTGGCGCCGCCTGCTACTCCCCTCGACGAGGCGCAACGCTGCGTAGACTGGATTCTGGAGAGGTGGTTCCCGGCGCTGTGATAACGGCGTGGAAGCGGTCAATCGGGTGCTACGTACCCCGGCTCAACGCGCCGTGCAGTTGCTGCAGACGGGGACCTTTTCGAACTGGCCACCATTGTGCCAATCTCGAATCTGCGCGAGACGCGCGCCATTCCAGATTTCCTTCATGGTTTCCGTGCGCAGGTCTCCGAGGATCTCGCTGCCCTCGTAGTCCACGCAGCAGATCGAGACGCGGCCGTCCCAGAGAACGGTGAAGGTCTGCCAGAGTCGCATGCACTGGAAACCGGTCTGGTTCTTCGGCTTGGAAGTCCCGGTAACGTGGTCGCTCCCGCCCCAGTTGTGCGCTCTCGTCACGTCCACCCGATCGACGACTCCGCGCCAACGATCGACGAATCCTGTCTCCTCGAATTCATTCTCCTTGATCGAGACAAACATGAGCTGAACTTTCGGATTCGACCGACCCATCTCCCCGCGAATTCGTAACAGTCCTTCGAGGTTGGCGGTAATCTTCTCGTACTTGAGCCCGACCCGGACCTTTTCGAATACTTCCTTCGAGAGACCGTCAAAACTGATCTTTATCTCATCGAGACCCGCCTCGATGAGCTGACGGGATTTCTTTTCGGTCAGCGCAGAGGCGTTAGAGATTATCTTGACGGTACCGATTCCCCGGTCCTTCGCCAGATTGATTTTCTCGGGCAGCTTTCTGTCGATGAGTGGCTCGCCGAAGTTCTGCAGATGAATTTTCTTGACGCCCATGACGACGCATTCGTCCACCACCTTGAGATAGAGGTCGTCGTCCATAATCCCCTGCACCCGCTCGTGGTACGGGTGCGGGCATGTCAAACACTTGGCGTTGCAGTGGCTGGTGCTCTCGATATTGACCGTACGTGGGGCACTACCGTACTGCCAGTCCAGGAAATGGCCAAACACAGGTCTGAGAATGGTTCTCATTCAGAGATTAAAGTCGTGTGGAGGCCAAATTGCAACTCCTGTCGCCGAGCCTGGACTGTCCCGCAACCGAATGGCTGCGCTGTCACCGTTTAGGTTGTCCTACGCTGTCATGAAGACTTCACATACGAAATCCCCATCTTACGGTACTCTTCCACCACCTGCTTCTCGGTCTCTTCCTGGCGCAACGGAAAGGCGATCTTCTGCGACTCAAAAGAGGAATTTGTCGGTGCATACTGCCTCCTCGATATCCTCTGGCCACTCCCTTGCCCAAAACTTTGGAGTGAGAAGATTGTACTGCCGAGTATCTAATCGTTTCGATCTTCTCGAAGTTATCTGTTATCCAGACTTTGGGTCGGTACCCCGCTCATTCCCGATGCTTGGCAGACCAGTAGCTGAGAAGCGACATCTTGATTCAGATGGCCAATCTCGCTAAAGGTTTTCCGGGTCAATGAACCCCGACACAATGTCACCATTCGCCCCGTTAGCCTGACACCGCGAACTCCCCTCCCGAACTGATCTCTTAGTCTCCGGGAAATCTGCTGGTAGAATTCTGGTAGGGTCATACCTCGGATTTCCACGATAATTCCGCCGAAATTCAGGAGGAGAAGCTATGTCCGATCGCCGTCGATTTCTCAAGGGATTAACGTCGCTCCCGCTCGCGACCGTCCTCGCCACTCCCCGCCTAGCCGCCGCAGTTTCCGCGGGATTACAAGAGGTCGAGGCCAAGCTGGCCGACGGCAGGACCGTCAAGGCCGCGCTTGCTGAGCGTCAGGGCCAGGCCAAGGGCAGCATCCTACTGATCCATGAGTGGTGGGGGCTCGTTTAGTAGCGACGATGCCGGCGGGATATGCGGATTTTCAATTGGGCGACGGAGAATGGTGCGAATACTGGTATGGCGTAATTCTTTGGGTGGTAGAGGGCGGTTTTGCTAGGATTCGAGGCCGGCTCGCGGCCAATACTGGCGGTTCGACTCTCTATTAGTCACCGGTTAATATCGCTCCGATGACTATGTCTACGATCCTTGTTTTTCACGGCTTCACCATGAACGGGGCCCCATGCTCTGGAATCTCGACCACTAGGCGAGGTCCGTCGAGATTCAGGTTCAAGCTTGTAGCCTCTGACGGTGGGTACGCCATGAGCTATGCCGATGCTATGGCCGTTGTGCACTTCGTTTCAGGCGCAAATGAGGATAAGGGTAAGGATGCGATGGCATGGTTCGCTGACGGTAAGTTTTGGGATTCTCACCAGCACTCCGATTGGATCGATTCGACCACTCACGAAGACTCAGGAGAAAAATTATAGTGGGGACGGAGCGAACCAAGCGCGAACTCGCTGTGATCTTACATGCCGACGTTGCTGGTTACTCTGCGCTCATGGAGCGCGATGAGGATCTAACGCACCAACTTGTTACTGAATGCTTTGATCGACTTGAGGACTGTATTCGACGCTTTGGTGGTTCGGTTTGCGAAAAGCGCGGCGACGCCCTTCTTGGCAGATTCGAGCAACCCTCTGACGGATTGGGTGCGGCCCTGATGTATCAGCTCGATGCCAAGGCGCAGCCTTCACGCCTGGACGATGATGTTCGCCCGGAGCTTCGGATCGGTATCAACCTAGGCGAGGTCATCGCGGACCGCGGGACAATCTGGGGTCCCGGCGTGAATCTCACCCAGCGGGTGGAACAACTATCCGAACCAGGCGGAGTTTGCGTTTCGGCTACCGTCTACGAAGCCGTCTCGAAGTCACTACTGATTGACTACGTAGATCTCGGTGTGCGCCAGGTGAAAGAGTCAGATGTCCACGCCTATGCGGCATACCTGCGCACGGGAGAAACCATAGCACCTAGTGACCGGACCAAGAGTTCGGTACGTGAGCCGCCGACTCGGCCGGAAAAACCTTCGATCGCCGTCCTTCCATTTCGGTCTCTATC
>JAZFYK010000070.1:0-12943 GCA_036443505.1 Gammaproteobacteria bacterium
CTGGCTTGCTGCTCGCCCTGCTGGCCCGCTTCGCCCTGCTCGCCCTGCTGACTGGCTTGCTGCTCGCCCTGCTGGCCCGCTTCGCCCTGCTCGCCCTGCTGACTGGCTTGCTGCTCGCCCTGCTGGCCCGCTTCGCTTTGCTCGCCCTGCTGACTGGCTTGCTGTTCGCCCTGCTGGCCCGCTTCGCCCTGCTCGCCCTGCTGCTGGGCTTGCTGTTCGCCCTGCTGCTGGGCTTGCTGTTCGCCCTGCTGGCCCGATTCGCCTTGCTCGCCGCGCTGCTGAGCCTGCTGCTGAGCCTGCTCATTCTCCTGCTGGGCCTGCTGCTCAGCTTGCTGGCCTTGCTGTGACTGCTGACCCTGCTGCTGGCTCTGCTGCTGCTGGCTCTGCTGCTGCTGGCTCTCCGACTGGCTCTGCGACTGACTCTCCGACTGACTCTCCGACTGGCTCTGCGACTGGCTCTCCGACTGGCTCTGCGACTGGCTCTCCGACTGGCTCTGCGACTGACTCTCCGACTGGCTCTGCGACTGACTCTCCGACTGGCTCTGCTGCTGCTGGCTCGGCGGCTGGGTGACACAGGCCGCGACAACCAGTGTCGCGCAGGAAACCATCACGCTCGTTCGAATTGTGGCTAATCTCATGGCTCACCTCCGTTGGCGGTCGCGGGGGTCCACGCAACGGCCGAATACGGGTAGGACCCTAGTTTAACTTTAGTTACCCCGGCGGATACCGAAGTTCCGTCCAATTTCGTCTTATTCGCGCCATTCGTCAAAAAAATCGTCATGGGCCGACTGCCGACACGAGTGCACCGCTAAGTGGCACCTTCCCAATATTCCATAACGTCTGAAGGCTCCGCCCCGTTGACGTCGAGCCTGCGCTGTGGAGGTGATAACATTCCCGGCGCTTAGTTCTGAAGAAGGTCATCCATGAAAACAATACCACTGATTATGGGTCTTATTCTATCTACTTCGCTCATGAATTCCGTCGCCCAGGAGGCTCCCGGGCTTCCTCGCACACCGGCTCCTGACGGAGCCGAGGCCTACATTCAATCTCCAGTCGATGGCGCTGTCGTGACGGCGCCGTTTACCGTGCGATTTGGGCTTCGAGGCGTGGGGGTTGCACCTGCCGGCGTACAGTTCCCCAACACAGGACACCATCATCTACTCATCGACGTCACGGAGATGCCGTCTTTCGGTTTGCCGCTGCCTGCCACCGAGAACGTCCGCCACTACGGCTTGGGCCAGACCGAAACTGAATTGGAGCTACCGCCGGGCGAGCACACGCTGCAACTGGTACTCGGCGACTGGCTGCATATTCCCCACGAACCGCCGGTGATATCAGAGGTCGTGACGATCGTCGTGGCGGAGTAAGGCGTTTCACGAAACGCGACCGCGTGACCGATCAAGGTCGCGGATGATGGCTTGGGCCGCATTGCGGCCCGGCGCGCCGGTCACGCCACCACCCGGATGCGCCCCCGACGCACACAGATACACCCCTGCCAGCGGCGAGCGATACTGCGCATAGCCCGGTACGGGCCGTGCCCAGTACAACTGGTCCAGAGTCATCTGGCCGTGGAAAATATCCCCGCCGACCAAGCCGAAGCGCTGTTCGAGGTCTTCGGGACTCAATGCCTGCACTGCGAGAATGGACGATGAGAAGTTGGGGGCGTAGTCGGACACGGTTCGGGTAATGAGATCGACGGCGGCTTGTTTGTGCTCGGACCAGCTCCGCCCATCGGGCAGGGTACGAGGAAAATGCTGGCAAAACAGGCTCGCCACATGCGCCCCTGGCGGAGCCAGGGACGTATCCAGCGTGGACGGAATCAGGAGTTCGATGACCGGCGCGTTGGAATAGCCCCGGCTGAGCGCATCACGATAGGCCTGCTCAAGATAATCCAGGCTCGGGGAGATCAGGATTCCGGCGCCGTGGTGTTCAGCCACGCGACGGCCCGGCAGACAGAGGAAGTCCGGAAGCTCCGCGAGCGCGACATTCATGCGAAAGCTCGCCGACTCACTACGCCAGGACCTGATCCGCTCGAGGAATGTCGCAGGCAGATCGCGCGGGTCCACTAGCTTCGTAAACAGAGTCTGCGGATGAATCGCTGCCGCGACCGTGCGTGCGCGAAGTACGTCTCCCGACGCGGTGTGCACCTCCAGGCCCCCAGCCGCAGCGCACACGCGAAGCACAGGCGTATCGACGCGAATATCGACGCCGCGGGCACTGACCGCAGCGGCCATCGCCTGTGTGATCGCACCCATGCCCCCGAGCGCATGCCCCCAGGCCCCCTGGGCACCGTTCACTTCCCCGAGGGCGTGATGGAGCAGCAGGTAACCGGAGCTCGCGGCATAGGGGCTCGCGTAGTGCCCAACCACTGCGTCGAAACCCAAAGCGCCCTTGAGCAATGCGGTATCGAACCAGCCGTCGAGCCACGCGCCCGCACTGCGCGTCATGACGTTGTGGAAAGCGCGAAGCCGTCGGACTCCGAGCAAGCGCTGCACCCGCGGCACGAATTTCGCCGCCCGCATCCACTCCCGCCAGCCGCCCCGTAGATCGATCGGCGACTCCAGGACCGTCGACTTCAAAAAGCGCGTAATCGCGGCCAGTTCCGCCAGAAACTCGGGGTAGCGTTCGGCGTCCGCACGAGAATGCGCGCCGATGGCCGCGACATTGGCCGCGACTTCCTGGTGGAGCTTCAGCCCCGGGGCGTCGATCTGTGGAGCGAAATTGGCGAGCGGCCGCGGCACGATTCGGAGACCGTGTCGGGCTAACTCCATCTCGTTGATGATGGTCTCGTGTAGAAGACTCACCGTGTAGCTCGCGACGGAGTTGCGGAAACCCGGGTGGAACTCCTCGGTGATTGCGGCACCGCCTATCCGGTCGGCGCGCTCCAGTATCACCACACTGAAGCCCGCTGCCGCGAGATAATAGGCGCAGACCAGCCCATTATGGCCTGCACCGATAACGACGATGTCAAATTGATCGCGACGCGACACTTGGCCTCCAGTCAGCCGTGCGCTCGAGCGCGTGTGTACAATAGCCTCCCTTTTTCGGGACTACTGCGCAAATCGATTCGGGGCAACCATGAATACTCGTGACGGTTTCGTCGCCGCGATTGGCAACACACCGCTGATAAAATTACGCAAAGCGTCTGAATTGACGGGATGCACGATTCTCGGCAAGGCTGAATTTCTGAACCCGGGTGGATCCGTCAAAGACAGGGCGGCCAAATACATCGTGCTCGACGCGGAGCAGCGCGGCGTGCTGGAGCCGGGCGGGCTGATCGTCGAGGGGACGGCCGGCAACACGGGCATCGGGTTGGCCCTGGTCGGTAATGCCCGTGGCTACCGGACCCTGATCCTCATACCCGATACGCAGACGCAGGAGAAAATAGACGCGCTGCGACTCTGCGGCGCCGAAGTCAGAGAAGTGCCCGCGGTGCCCTTTCGGAATCCAGACAACTACGTCCACCAGGCCAGACGCACGGCCGAGGAGTTGTCGGCCTCCGAATCCCATGGCGTCCTCTACGCCAATCAGTGGGACAACGTGGCTAACCGCGACGGTCATGCCGACAGCACGGGCCCGGAGATCTGGGAACAGACGGACGGTCAAGTCGACGGCTTTACCTGCGCCGTGGGGACCGGCGGGACGCTGGCCGGAGTCGGCGCCTACCTGAAGCACAAGAATGCCGGGGTCGTGACAGCGGCAGCCGATCCGATGGGCGCGGCGATCTATAGCTGGATCAAGACCGGCGAGCTGAAATCCGAGGGCAGCTCGATAACAGAGGGGATCGGCCAGGGCCGGGTCACGGGAAACCTCGACGACGCGCAGATCGACGATGCGTTCCAGATCCCCGACGAGGAGATGCTGCTCGTGTGCTATGACCTGCTGCAGGAGGAAGGCCTGCTGTTGGGTGGCTCCAGCGGCATCAACGTCGCGGCCGCCATCCGGCTCGCCAAAGCCCTGGGGCCGGGCAAGACGATCGTCACCGTCCTGGCCGACTCCGGCTCCCGTTATCAGTCCAAGCTCTACAACCCGGAGTTTCTAGCCGCCAAGGGCCTGCCGTTACCGCCTTGGCTAAACCAACGGTAACCTCTCGGGGGGTGGACATGATAGTTCATGTCGACGGAAGCCACTGGCACTCCGGTTTAGCTAACTCGATGTGGGTAAGGCGCAGGGAGGCGTGAACTATTATGGCCGGCCCCCTTGCCGCTCCAGGGGTGTAAACCCGGATAGTTCTTGCGAGACTAAATCTCGCCTCGCCGTCCATGGCTCGGCTCGAATCGTGAGCTCGTCGCTTTAGGCCGTCCCTGGCACGCTCCTCGCCCACGACGCTCGCAAGAATTATCCGGGCTTACGCCCCTTGCGACACCCTCGCGGCCAGACGGCCACTCCTACAATGCGTCGAGCGCTTCCTGGGTTTGCCGAGTCGTTGACTCGCAATTCGGAGCCGTCGCCGCCATCCTCGCCTGTCGCCGCAGGCCCAGAGCGCGATCATCTCGCCGCGCGGCGGCCACTTCGTTAAGGTCAGCGCAGGCTTCGAGTAACGCGTCTTCGAGCTCAAGCAACGTTTCGTAGCGTGTGCCGCTCGAGTCATCCTGGGCGAACGCCAACGCCGTGGCCGCCTGATTCTGCTCACGGAACACACGCTCTACGTACTCCCGAAATTCCGTTGAATTCAATGCCAGCGTGCGACCGTCCATCGTTGTGATCGTGGTCGCGCAGCCCACGAGTAGGACGAAAGTCACGATGCTGAAACGTAGGAGGGCCACAGCGTTACGACATGCAAGTGCGTTGAACGAGCATCGTCGGGGATCGAATCCGGCGTTGCAAGCCAAGTGAGGCCATTGCCCTCTCGCTCGTGCAGAGGTCATAATGCGCGCCTTCGACCAATAGCTAAGAATCTATGGCCGTACGTGCCACTAATGCCGTCCAAGACGACTCGCCGCTAGACGATGCGATTGCGACGGCAACTCGCTGGCTGGACGACGACCAGGATGCGGAGGGATTCTGGGTAGGGATGCTCGAATCGAACTCGTGCATGGAGGCCGAGTGGCTTCTGGCGATGCACTTTCTCGGTTATAAGCATCCGCGTCGACAGGATCTCGTCAATTCGATTCTCGCCGCGCAACGCTCGGACGGCGCCTGGGAAAGCTATTACGAGGCACCGAGCGGCGACATCAACAGTACGGTCGAGTGTTACGCGGCGCTTAAAGCTGTCGGCATGTCGGCCGACGATGAACCACTCGTCAAAGCCAGGGAATGGATATTCGGCCATGGTGGCTTAAGCGGCATCCGGGTCTTTACGCGTTATTGGCTGGCGCTACTTGGAGAGTGGCCGTGGGACAGGACGCCGAATCTGCCTCCCGAAGTGATCGCCAACCCGAAATGGTTTCCATTCAATATCTATAACTTCGCGAGTTGGGCCCGGGCGACGCTGCTGCCCCTGGCCGTGTTGTCGGCGCGACGCGCGGTCAGGCCATTACCCGACGGGAGTCGCCTGGACGAGCTCTTCCCCGACGGCCGCGAACGGATGAATTACAAACTGCCGCGGCGAGGACGAATTATCGGCTGGCGGCGTTTGTTTCTGCTCAGCGATCGCTTTATTCACTTGTACCAGCGTATCGGACTGACCCCCGGACGTGAGACGGCCATCAAAGCCTGCATCGAGTGGATCGTGCGCCACCAGGATGCCGACGGCGCCTGGGGTGGCATACAGCCGCCGTGGGTTTACAGCCTGATGGCGCTGAATGTCGAAAACTATGACCTGACACACCCCGTGATGGCGAAAAGCCTGGCGGCGTTGGACGAACACTGGTCCTATGAACGTGACGGCACGCTGCACATTCAGGCCAGCGAGTCACCCGTGTGGGACACGATGCTCGCGCTCCTTGCCATGCAGGACTGCGATCGTCCATTCAATGCCGAGATGGACAAGGCGCTCGACTGGCTGTTGGACAAACAGGTCACCGAATTCGTCGGCGACTGGGGCCGAAAGATCAAGCATGTCGAACCTGGCGGCTGGCCGTTCGAGAGGGCGAATCTCCATTACCCGGATGTCGACGACGCGGCCGTCGCGCTCATCGTGCTCGCACGTCTCCCCGAACCGCAGCGTTCATCCGCTCGCGTTCAGACGGCGATCGAGCGGGGACGACAATGGATACTCGGACTGCAGTGTCGTAAGGGCGGTTGGGCGGCCTTCGATAAGGACAATGACAAACTCATTATTACTAAAATCCCGTTCTGCGATTTCGGCGAGGCGCTCGATCCACCCTCCGCTGACGTGACGGGCCATGTCCTGGAAGCGTTTGGCCTGTTGGGGATGAACCGCGAACACCGGGCGGTGGAGCGCGCGTATCAGTATCTGTTGGCCGAACAGGAAACCGATGGCAGCTGGTTCGGCCGCTGGGGCGTCAATCATATCTATGGCACGGCGGCCGTCCTGCCCGGCCTGGCGGCCATTGGTGAAGACATGACGTCACCTCATGTGCAGCGTGCTGTGCGTTGGATCATCGAACACCAGAATGCCGACGGCGGCTGGGGCGAGACCTGCGCTTCGTATATGGACGAGAATCTGCGCGGCCGAGGACCCAGCACGGCATCGCAAACCGCATGGGCCATCATGGCGCTGGTCTCAGCGGGCTATGACAGCAGCGACGCGGCGATCGTGCGAGGCCTACAATATCTGATCAGCACACAACGGCGCGACGGCACGTGGGATGAACCTTATTACACGGGCACGGGCTTCCCGGGCTACGGTTTTGGGGCGCGGCTGGACTTCCGCGACAAACACACGAAAGAACGCATCGCCCAGGGCACAGAGCTGCAACGCGGCTTCATGATCAACTACAACCTCTACCGCCACTACTTCCCGCTCATGGCCATGGGCCGCGCCCGCACGCGCCCGAACAGCTGAAGCCGACGCCCCGCCGGCTCTAGCGCCCGGTCGCCAAAAAATTTCGCAGTTTGCCTTCTCGCAACGTCTTTCCCGTGTAGAATTGCGGCACGATCGTAACGGGTTACGGCATGCGACTAGGTCGACTGCGGACCATCCCACGGCCCGCGCCCACTGTTCGTACCCTGAGAACTGGCGCCTTAGTAATATTACTGTGCGCCACGGCTTTGTTCGCCGTGCTCACATACTCGCCGCAACGCAGCGACCGTAACTTACCCGATTTTCGCCCGCTCGAGACTCAGGCGCGTAAAGCGGAATTTTTCGCTTTTCTCGATCCTATCGTCGCCGACGTCACCGCCGACGTCAGTGAGGAACGATCCTTCATATTGGAGACCGCCGACCGATTGGAAACGCGGTCGCGTCTCTCCTGGCGCACGCTCCGCGAGCTCGACCGAATCGCGCAATACTACGAGGTGGACACCAAGGACGCCGATCTTAAGACCGAAGTGCTCCCTGCATTGCAGCTACGCGTCGACATCGTGCCACGGTCGCTCGTGTTCGTGCAGGCGGCAAAGGAATCCGGCTGGGGGACTTCACGGTTCGCGCGCGAAGGCAACAATCTCTTCGGGCAGCGCTGCTATTCGGCCGGCTGCGGCATTGCGCCGGCCGGCCTTCAACCCGGGTCCCGATTCGGTGTCGCGAAGTTCGACTCGGTCGGGGCGTCGGTTGCGAGCTACGTGCGTAACCTCAACACGCATCCGCAATACGAAGAATTTCGTCATCTGCGCCAATCGCTGCGAGAATCAGACGCTGCCCTGACCGGCACAGCCCTGGCAGATAGCCTTATTCACTACTCCGAACGAGGCGAAGCGTATGTTGCCGAGATCAAGTCGTTGATCCGGCAGAACGCGCTGGAGCCGCATGATTAGCCTGCGTCGCGCGGTCCTCGTCCTGGCGTTGATCGGCAACGTCTTTCTGTCGCAACGGCTCGCCTATGCTGCGGATAGCGCCGTGATCCTCATGTATCACCATGTCGACGGGGAGACACCGCAATCCACGAGCGTCACACCGGAACGGTTCGCGGCCCATCTCGATTATCTGACGCAGGAAGGCTTCAGAGTCAGGCCGTTACTCGAGGTCCTTGAGTCGGTCAGGACAGGCAGCGAGCTCGCCGAGAAGACGGTCGTCTTGACGTTCGATGATGGCTACGTCTCCGTGCTCATGAATGCGATGCCACTATTGCGCGATCGGGATTGGCCATTCACGGTGTTCGTCAGTACAGACTACGTCGATAACGACTACGGCGCTTACCTGGATTGGGATCAGCTCCGACAGTTGGCCGACAACGGCGCCACGATCGGCAATCATACGCGCACACACCCACATCTTGTCCGGCGCGCGGATGACGAATCGGTGCAAGCGTGGGAGCAGCGCGTTCACGGTGAGATCTTCGACGCCGGAGAACGCATCCGCAGCGAACTCGGCGACGCCGCCATTCCCGTGTTGGCCTATCCGTACGGCGAGTACGACGAGTCGGTCAGAGAAATTGCGCAACAATTCGGTCTGTTCGCCCTCGGACAGCAGTCCGGCGCAATTGGGCCGCAGTCGGACCTGCTGGCGGCGCCCCGATTTCCGATCGCGACCGGTTACGACGGACTCGACGACTTTGAGTTACGCGTCCACTCGCGGGCCCTACCCGCCCGGGTCCTCGGCCGAGAGACTCATATTCTCGACACGGACGAATCGGAGCCGGCACTGAGACTCTCGATCACACCTGGGGACTTCCGCGCCGACCAGCTGGCTTGTTACGCGTCGAATCAAGGCGCGATGGATCTCCTGAGCTGGACACGTGAAGAGTTTCTAGAGATCGTCGCGCGCCCGCTGCAACCGCTGCGCCCGGGCCGGACGAAAGTCAACTGCACGGCGCCCTCGGCCACGGAGCGCGGTATCTACTACTGGTACGGCTATCTGTGGATAAAGAAGAACGGCGACGGCAGTTGGTACGCGGAGTAATGTGATGCTATGTTGCGGGCGACGAAAAACCAATAACTCACGCTAGCCAATCTGTATACGGGGAGAGCGCCATGTCACACGCGAATAGTCCACGGCTTCGAATTCGGCTTCTTTCCTTGACGTTCGTAGCGTCTCTACTGCCGGGTTCCGTCCTGGCGCAGAGTGTATTCACGCATGTGCACATGCGTGTCCCCGATACAGCCGAAGCGGCGGAATGGCACCAGACGCTGATGGGCGGCGAGGTGGTGTCGCGCGGCCCGGGAGAGGCTGTCCTTCATCATAACGGCACGGTCATGACCGTGCTGTCCGAAGGCGAGACACTACCGAGCCAAGGCGGCGTTATCGATCACTTCGGCATCGCCGTTGAAGACGTCGCTGCAACCGTGGCACTCGCCAGGGAGATGGGCGCGCAGATCCGGACGGAGCCGCAGATCGGCGTCACCGCGGTGACCATTGCGTTCATCGAGGATCCCTGGGGGGCGCGAATCGAGCTACTCGAGGATCCGGTCTATACGGGAATTAATCACGTGCACATGATGGTGAGCGACGCGGACGGCGTTCACGACTGGTTCCTCGAAGTGTTCGGCGGCGAGGATATCCCGGCGCGTGGCAAGGGCCAGTTTCATACCATCCTGTACGGCGACTTATGGGTGCATATATCGCAGCCCGAGGAGGGTGTTCCGGCGCCAAGCCGATACCGGTCAATCGATCACATGGGTTATCGCGTACCCTCGCTGGAGGCGTTCGGCGAGACGCTTAAAGCTTCCGGATACGAGCCCTATCTCGTTAGACCCAACCCGCCGGGCGCCGACTTGATGTTCTTCGAAGGCCCCGAAGGCATCCACTTCGAGATCACGGAGGTCCTCGCCCGCTAGTCATCCGGCGCGGGCCTTAGACGTTACCCGAAGGCCTTGCCGAACGCCTGCTCGAGGTCGGCCATGAGATCGTCGGGATGCTCCAGCCCGACGGACAGGCGGACGGTGCCGTCGTTGATCCCCGCGCGTGCAGACTCGTCGGCGCTGAGATCCCGCGCGAAATAGTGCTTCACGGGCGCGACCAGTGATTCGGTCGAGCCGACACTCGAGGTCGTCAGAAACAATTCCAGCGCATCGATGAACGCCCACGTCTGTTCCTTGTCCGCGTCCAGGTCGAAGCTCAATACCCCACCACAATCATCCATCTGCTGTTGCGCCAAGGCGTGCCCCGGATCGTCCGCCAATCCCGGATAGAAGACGCGTTTGACATGCGCATGGCCCTGCAGCGACTCGGCGAGCGCCAGAGCGGTCTCGGAGTGACGGCGATAACGGAGGTAGTAGGTCCGTAAGCCTCGCAGGATCAGGAACGCCGCACCCGGGTCCATCGTGGAACCCATGTTAATCGCCCAGGGCTTAAGCTTGCCGATATTCGCTTGATTCGCGATCACCGCGCCGCCCATGACGTCACCATGGCCGCCCGCATATTTCGTCAGGCTATGGACGTAATAATCGATGTCGTACTGACCGTGATTGTGCAGGCCGGCGAACGTGTTATCGAGCACCGTCGTGACGTCATGTTGCTTCGCCAGCGCGACGATGGCCGAGATATCCGGCACCTGCAACATCGGATTCGTCGGTGCTTCGAAGATCAACAGTTTCGCGTCCTCTTTAGCGAACTCTTTCGCGATCGCCGCGTGATCGTGCACGCTCAGCATTGAGAAGCCGATGCCGAAGTGCTTGAGCCGCTCTCGTATCATCGTGCGAATGGGCCGATAAGATTCCACGAAGAAGACGATCCGGTCGCCGGCACTAAGATTTCCCACGACCGAGAGCCATACCGCCGCCATGCCGGTGGCGACGCAGATGGCGTCTTCTCTGTCCTGAAGCTCGGCGGACAGGCGCTCGAGTTGGCGGGTCGTCGGATTCGCATCCCGCATGTAATCGAACCCGTCCCGGCGGGCCTCGACCGTCATGCCGGATTCGATGGTCGGGAACGTGAACTTCACCGACCGGTAAACAGGATCCACCAGGGACCGGTTGCCGTCAGGCAGCTCCACCTTCGGATGGTGTGTGACGCGAGTCTCTTTCTTCATCGCCCTAATCTCAACCGAATTACAAACTGTCCAGCGCTTGTGCCAGATCTTCGATCACATCCTCTACATCTTCCAAGCCAACCGATAACCGCACGAGTCCGTCGGTAATGCCGACGCGCTGGCGCTCGACCTCTTCGACGTCCGCGTGCGTCATGGTCACGGGATGCGTTATCAGCGTCTCGACAGAGCCCAGGTTCTCAGCCAGCGCGCATAGCCGCACGGTATCCATGAGACGTTTACCTGCCGCGACGCCCCCTTCTACCTCGAACCAGAGCATCGCGCCGAAGCCGCTCGCCTGCGACTTCGCGAGTGCGTGTTGCTCGAAGGACGGGAGCCCGGGGTACGAAACCCGACTTACTCTCTGGTGTGCCTCAAGGAACTCGGCGACGGCCTGCGCGTTGGCCGTCTGGCGTTCCAATCTGATCGACAGGGTCTTGCTTCCCTGCAGAGTGAGCCAGGCAACCCACGGTGACATGATCACGCCGCTGGCATTCTGGACGAAGCGGATCGACTCATCGAGCGGCTCGGTCTTGGTGATCACGGCCCCACCGACGGTGGCGTTGTGTCCGTCGAAATACTTGGTCGTGCTGTGGATAACGATGTCGGCTCCCAACTCCAGTGGCCGCTGATAGAACGGCGTCAGGAATGTGTTATCCACCGCGTGGGGAATGCCGTGCGCCCTGGAAATCGCCGATATGGCCTCGATATCGGTGAGCTTCAACGTCGGGTTCGCAGGCGTTTCGGTCAAGATCAAACGAGTGTTGTCCTTGACCGCCAGTTCGACTGTTTCGGGGCTTGCAGTATTCACAAAAGAAAATTCCACGCCATAACGCTGATAGATTCTCGTACAGAGGCGATACGTGCCGCCGTAGGCCACGTCCGAGATTATGGCGTGATCGCCGGCAGCCAGCGTTGCCTGCACGACCGCTTGGATGGCTGCCATGCCGGTCGAGTAACACGTGCAATCGAAGCCATTCTCGAGAACCGTCAGCTTCTCTTCGAGTGCCCGAACCGTCGGGTTACCGCTTCTCGAGTAGGAATAGCCTTTGGCGAGATACTCGTCCACCGAGTCCTGTACGAACGTGGTGCTCTGATAGACAGGCGTGAGGATGGACCCGGTCTGAGGGTCCGGGGTCACGCCGGCATGAATCTGCTTCGTGGTGAAGCCCATCGGCTCTCTCCAAGAACGCGAGGTGGCCGGGGATGATACCGGAAACACTGCCGGGCGGCATGGGCTGTGGGATAATTCCGTAGAGACAGTCACGTCGTAGTGCTGACGATCGGAGACACGCCATGTTGCTCGAAGGTTCCTGCCACTGCGGCGTCGTCCAGTTCACGGTCCATTCGGCCCACCCCCAGCCCTTCAACCTTTGCTATTGCTCGATCTGCCGTAAGACCGCTGGGGGAGGCGGCTTCACGATCAACCTCAGCGGCGACTACGACACGCTGACCGTGTCCGGTCGTGAGTCTATCAACGTCTATCGCGTCGAGAGACGCGACGAGGAAACGGGCGAACTGACGACCAGTGACTGTGAACGCAACTTCTGCAGTCAGTGCGGCACGGCACTGTGGGCATGGTCAGCCAGTTGGCCGGAACTCGTCCATCCCTTCGCATCAGCCGTGGACAGTCCGCTCCCGGTACCACCGGAGCGCACGCATCTCATGCTCGGCTCCAAGGCTCCTTGGGTCACGGTGCGCGCCGACCCCCAGGATCAACAGTTCGAGGCCTACCCGGACGAGTCCATCGCGGAATGGCATCAGCGCCTGGGGTTAGAAGAATCGGACTGACGGAATTGCCGTCGACATCAGGAGCGAACGCGTCATGCAAGCAGTCGCTGGTCGCCGCCGCGAACGGCGTGCACGGCGGTGGCACCGATGACGATTGCTCCTCCGGCCACGGCCAGTGCGGCGGGTGATTCCGCGCGAAAGAGCCATACCCAGACCGGAGAGAACACCGGTTCGACGATGAGCAA
>JAZFYK010000071.1:0-2947 GCA_036443505.1 Gammaproteobacteria bacterium
TTCCGCCGCGAATGCCGATTGGCTATCGTCCGTTGAGGATAATCTCCTGTGCGACGAGAAGACCGGCTCGATGTTTTACTTCGGCACCCAACCGAACAAGGCTGCCGCAAACGTTGAGAAACGCGCGGTTGGCACCGATATCTGGGCGCTTTTCTTAATGACTGGGATCGTGCCCGAACGGGTGTCCGACTGGTTCGAGACCTGGCAGCGAAATTTGGTTTTCGAGGGAGATGTCGCCTACGTTCAAGTCGACGAACGTGCGCCTGAAGAGGAATCCTCGACAAACGAACTCGCGACATCCTGGGCCTATTGCCTGGCCAAGGAACTGGGGCAAGCTGACCGAGCGAAAAAGCTGCGACGATATCTCGCACCAAGAGCCGTGAAAGGGTTCGAAATCGATCCCTACACCACTGGGATTTTCCTCACGGGCGAGCACCTGGAAAAAGGCGCCTTTCATAGTCTGGTCAATGGTGTGTCCAGGACAGCGTAGTGCGCTGCGATATGTAGGAGAATGAATAGGGACTTGAAGAGGTCCGAAAGCGTGTTAGAACTACGCTCGCGCCTGATGTGCCGATGCGACCGGGACCGTTTGTAGACTCACGAAGCGCCGTCCAGCCAGTCGAGTAGAACGATTGGTGTCGGAGTTCGTCGATCCCCGTAGCTTGCGAACTTGGCGGAAGTATTGGACTGGCGTTGGAGCTCGGCTGGCCAACCTCAATGGGGGAGCGGGAATCGTCATCTATGGGGGAGACCAGCTGTACGGCGTCATAACGTTCGCGTTGGACGGTGACCGAATCAGCGAGATCTATGTAGTGGTGAACCCGACAAAGCTCCGGACTCTGGAATCTCGTTGGCAAGAATCGATTTGAGCAGCGGACACACGGCCGACTCGTATTCTGCGTGGGAAGAGGACCTAATGGTGTACGGCAGGCCCGACCGATTTGATCGACGGCTGGCCGCGTGATGGACCCGGAAACGAACTTCGATGCTGTCCGAAACGTCGGCATCATCGGGGATCGGATCGTGACGATCACCGAGGGCGAGATCTCAGGAACTCGGACCGTCGATGCCACGGGTCACGCAGTGGTACCCGGCGAGGAGGTCACGTGCACCGCTGTTCTCGAAGTATGAATTGAAGGGATCTCCAGGAGGATTTTCCATGAGGGCTGCGAGGATCGCGGAGTTCGGGCTACCGGATGTGATCTCGATCGTGGATATCGCGCGGCCGCAGCCCGGAGAGAACGAGATTTTGGTACGGGTGAACGCGGCGGGTGTGGGTCCATGGGATGCACTGGTGCGCCAGGGATTTAGCGCGTTGCCTCAGCCGCTTCCCCTTACCCTCGGATCCGATCTTTCGGGCGTGGTCGATGCCGTCGGACCGGGGGTCTCGGCCTATGCTCCGGGCGACGAGGTGTACGGCGTCACCAACGCACAGTTTACTGGCGCCTACGCGGAGTACGCCGTCGCGTCGACGGGGATGGTAGCGAAGAAGCCCAGTAGCCTGACGTTTACCGAAGCCGCATCAGTCCCGGTCGTGGCCGCGACGGCTTCGGAGATGCTGTTCGACCACGCCCACCTGGAGAAGGGGCAGAGCGTATTGATCCACGGTGCCGCTGGCAACGTAGGAGCGTTCGCCGTGCAGCTCGCGAAGAACGCCGGTTTGCGCGTCATCGCGACGGCGTCCGCCAAGGATGGTGCCCATGTCCGCGACCTTGGTGCCGATGAGATGATCGACTACCGAGCGGCCAAGTTTGAGGAGGTGGTGGCCCCTGTCGACGCGGTCATCGACACCGTCGGCGGAGATACCCGGCAAAGATCCTATGTCGTATTGAAACCGGGCGGCATCTTGGTCACCGCTGCCGCACCGATTCCCGATGACGAGGTCATCCCAGATGAAGTGACCGCGATGTTCTTCATGGTCGAGGTTTCACGGGAGCGGCTCGAGGACATAGCAGGGATGTTTGACCGTGGCATCCTCAGGACACGAGTTGGTACCGTGCTTTCACTCGATGATGCCAGAACTGCCCATGAATTGCTGGCGGGAGCTCCCCACGATCGGGGCAAGATTGTTCTGAAGATTGCACCTAGCTCGACGTGAATCGACCCCCGCAGCTCCCCATCTCTTTGAGCCAGCCGAGATCGCTCGCTTGCTCCGCAACCTACCCGAACACCTTCGGCCGCCAATCGAATTCGCGTACTTCACTGGATGGCACGTCGACTCCGAAATCCTGCCGCTCCAAGATCATGAAGGGCGGGGCAGAGGCGGTTGAGCACGTCGAGGCTAACCTCCCATCACGCTCTCTCGAGGGTCGCGCCTACGGCGCACCAGTTCCAACCGAAGATCTTCTTCAAGTTCACGCCGAAATGCGTGAGGGATTCGAGTTAGGGAATGATGATAACGATCACGGATTTGCCGGATATCTTCGTACTTCGCGAATGCGTTGGTGTCCATAACGTCACTCTCCAATCAAATCCTTCGGTTTGCTCCAACCGACTAGATGACTTTGTCCGCTCCAAGAAACGTCAGTCCGCGCGCCTCGGGTGACCGTTTTGTTTCTGCGCCGCAACATCACATCTTATAGTCCATCATGAAACGATCGGTGGTACTTCTTGGGAACACAAAAAAAGGGACATAGGTTGAACGGGCCTTCCTCATCGCTTACGGTGAAACGGGGAAGAAGGGACTCGCTGTGAAACTGGCGTCCGACCGTTCCTCGGATAACAACACCGGCGCTTTCGATGCGCGACGCTTGTACGAAGGTCGGGTCGCACGTTTTCGCAAAGAACGCGACGCCGTTGCCGCGCGCTCACGGCGACTATCCAACCTGCGACTCATCGTTTCCTTTCTCGCCGTCGTGGCGGCCATCGCTGCGGTCGACTTTCCCGCCGTTCGGCTTGCGTTCTCGACTCTCGCCGCGGTCTTCACGGCGTTGTTCTCGGCCATGGT
>JAZFYK010000072.1:0-3135 GCA_036443505.1 Gammaproteobacteria bacterium
AGCGGCTTCGCGCTGTTCGGTTTCGCGCTCGGGCCAATCATAGCCGTGCAACTCATGGATGTTGTTCCGTCCTGGCGTTGGGTCTTCTTCATTGTCGCCATACCGGGTTTCATCATAGGCCTGCTTCTGTATTTCGTTCTTCGTGAGCCGGCGGATACGCAGGCCGGAAAACTCGTCGGAGCGACGGAGCGTGGTGGGCGCTGGGTAGAGGTCTTGCAGAGCCCCAACATTATTCTCTGTATGTTGGCTCTTATCTGCGCGATGGCCTGCGTATTCGTCCTCGGGGCCATGGTGCCGAGCTATTTGCTGGACTACGTAGGCATCACACCAATACAGATGGGGTTCGTGATGTCCGGCATGGGCTTCGGCGGTTTTCTGGGCCAGTGGTGGGTCCCAGGGCTATCGGACTGGTTTGGGCGCAAGGTGATGGCGATCGTTGGATTCGCCGGTGCCGCTGTCTCTGTATGGGTCTTCGCCCAGATAGGCGCCACTCCAGCGCTGTTGTTCTCGGGGCTGTTCATGACGTCGTTTTTCGCTCTTGGCAACATCGCGCTGATCACGGGACCGATCTCAACGGAGTCTGCCCCGCTTGGGCTTGTGTCTTCAGCGATCGGCATCGTCGTCGGGACGGGCGAAATATTCGGCGGCGGCGTCGCGCCCGCCCTGGCCGGCTATATCGCCGAGAACTACGGGATTGAGAACATCCTCTATCTGGCGCTTGTGGGAGTCAGCGCGGGCGTCGTCGTCTCGCTGTTCTTCAAGGAAACCGCGCCGAGGAAGGTCGGAGCCACAAACCCGCAATCGTCGTAATCATCTGCCGACGATGCAGTTAATTCGGCTAGCTGATAGGAAAAAATACTATGAAAACAAATAATTACGTGTTACTCGCTACCCTCTCGAGTCTCGCTGTTCTCGGCGCTGACAGCACTCTGGCCCAGGAATGGGGACCGGAAAGATCCATCGATCGGTTATCGGAGAGCGTCTATCGTTGGGGTTCGCGCGGCGAGAATAGTGCGTTCATCGTCACGTCCGAAGGGATAATCGTCGTCGACGGCAGCCCGTGCGCGTCGGGCGATACCGAATGGATCAAAGGTGAGCTCGAGGAACGGTTCCTCGTTCCCGTCAAATTGGTCGTGCTAAGTCACGATCACGCGAGTCACATCTGCGGGACGGAAGTCTTCAGCGATACGGCCCTGACCGTAAGCCACCGCAGACTTCGACCGCATGTTGTCAGAGAGGACCGGGGTTCCGCCGTACCGAATATCACGTTCGAAGACTCTATGGTCCTTCATCTCGGCGGGCTCGAGGTGGTCTTGATCTATAACGGCCCGACTCATAGCGACAACCTGATCCAGGTCCATATTCCGGAGGAGGGCGTGCTGATCGCGATTGACCTGTCGCGCGCCGGCAAGAGCCTCGTACTCCCGGACTTTCGTGATCTGGACGTCGATAACACGATCGATGTGCTCGGGATCCTGTCGCGGCTAGAGAATGTGGAGATCGTCCTGCCGGGGCATGGCCCGGCGGGCACTCAGGAGACGTTTTCACTCTACCGTGAGTATCTGCGGACCCTGAGGGATCGAGTGCTCGATCAGCTAGTCGACGGAAAGTCCGTCGAGGAAACACTGCAGGCCGTGACGATGGACGATTTCAGCGACTATGAGAATCTCGACCGCTGGCTTCGGCCGAATATTCTGTCGATGTACGAATACCTGTACACGTATCGGGAACCGAATGAAGAGTTTCTGCGGGAATATCAGCAGTCCCGCTATCCTATCGGTCCCCAGTGATACCTGAGGTCCTCGGTTATACCTGATCCGCAGATGATTGCGAGATCAGAGAGGTCCTGGCTCACTCGAACTGCAGGTGCCGACGCGTAGTCTCGAGGTCGCAGATTTCGGTGGCCAGTTCATGGTCGGCGATCTTTGTGTAGCGTCCACTCCGCGTCACGGGCGCAGATAGGTACACCGGATCCTCCAACGTGTAACTCACGGTCATTCCGGTGCCGTCGCTTGTGAGCTTGAATCGCTCGACGACGCGCTTCTGGTCGCTGGAATCGATGCCGCGTTCGTTGCCCCAGCGTGTCGCCGGAAACTCAGTCGTCTCGACCACCAGCGTGCCATCGCTTTCGAAATGACCGACGGAGTAGCCTGAAAAGCCGGAGTAGTCCGTCGGGTTGGGCTCGTAGTCGTCCGGGGGCGGCAATCCGTCCAGATGAATGGTTCGTACCATCGGTGAAAGCTCTTTACTAATGAGAATGCTGTCCGGTGTTCGAACCCAAAGGTGGCTGAACGGCGAGAAAGTAACCCTTGGGACGGCGAGGGGCTCGCAGTCGAGCCACGGATCATCGTTGAGGTCGAACGCCTCGACCTCGGCCTGAGCGAGTTCGGTCAGCGGCCAGCCGGCCGGGGGCGAAAATCCGCCAACGAGCCCTCTCTGTTGCGCGGCATTGTTATTTCCGGCTGGAGCGGCACGTTGTCCGCCACCGCCACCGCCACCGCCACCGCCACCGCCACCGCCACCGGTTCGCCAGGTGCCGGCGAAATCTGTCGAGGCTGCGACGGGCGCCTGGTCCGGCGCGCGACCCGCGGCCGCGCCTCGTGGGACGCGGAACGAATAAAATGTCGAGCCGTCGGCCACGGTCACGTTATCGAGCAGACCGAACTTGGTCTCGGGGTTACGGTTCGGGTTCGCAACGATCATGACCCGATCTCCCTCCTCGACGGAGTCTTTCTGCCAGCCGTTACGCATGAGGCCGGCAACCGAGTGTCCCTCGAAGGTCCACAGTTCGACGTCACCTGAGTCGTTGGTGGCCTCGAGTTCGAGGTAGAGGTGTGGAGTTCGCCAGGCGAGTTCAGTGACCGTTCCCTCGATTTCGAAGGTCTCGCCGATCAGAAAACCCGCTCGTGAATGGTGGGCGTTCGCGACGGCGAACGACAATAGTAGAGATATTGACAGGATCAGAGTACGCATTGATTTGTCCCCGCGGTGACCGAGGGTTCCCCCGGAATTCTCGGACGTTACAAGCCGAATAAGAGGAACTCTAGTGGACATTCCTGCCGCCGTCCAGACTCCGGGATATAGTCTATACCCCAAGCGCATCGCCCGATGGTGTGACGGCCATTCGGGGGTTGA
>JAZFYK010000073.1:0-10397 GCA_036443505.1 Gammaproteobacteria bacterium
TCGCCTCCGTGCTTCTCAGACATCACCTTCGTCAGCGCCGCCGTCAGCGTCGTCTTGCCATGGTCCACGTGACCTATCGTCCCCACGTTGACATGCGGCTTCGTTCGCTCAAATTTTTCTTTGGCCATAGGAATACTCCTGAGCTTCTTTTGATAGGTCTTTTATCGCGTCAGCTGACATGCACCATCCGGGGACAACCAGGACGCCGATATATAATTAATGTGTCGAATGAACCGATCTGCACAACCTTGGAGCCCACAACCGGACTTGAACCGGTGACCTCTTCCTTACCAAGGAAGTGCTCTACCACTGAGCTATGTGGGCGGGAGACGTACGAGCCCGCCTTCGAGTCCTGCCCTGAGACTCCTCTCGAGTTTCTTTAAGTTACCCTCGCGTATGCCACCTTGTGTTCTATGGAGCGGGTGAGCGGACTCGAACCGCCATCATCAGCTTGGAAGGCTGAGGTTCTACCGTTGAACTACACCCGCATTCCGCACTGATTACCCCCGCCACCGTCACTGGTGGAGGGGGTAGGATTCGAACCTACGAAGGCATAGCCAGCAGATTTACAGTCTGCCCCCGTTGACCGCTTGGGTACCCCTCCGCGAACACAAGCCGAACATTGTCCGACCTGGGGTCAGAGGTGTCAACAGAAGGTTTTCCGGGCTTCTGGCGGACTTCCGGCCGATCTACCGGGCCGGACCCATCTCGACCGGACAACCTGTCGAGAACACGGGACGCTGCGGTCTCCCATAGCCCAGGCAGGCGGTCAGCGGACGGTATCACCCGATCCAGGCGAGTTAAGCGCGAACGGGGCTACATAATGGACTCTGCGGTCGGCCAGCAAGGCTCGAATCTTCTCTCGGGAGCCAGCCGGATCGCGCACCGAACCTCTCCGGGGCCCGCAATAGAAGGGCTTGATGGAGCGCCAGCCTGGAACGGCCCGGATCCCCACGAGGGGGGCCGTATCAACATAATCCGCTCGTTTTGACTTTGTGTCAGCCGGGCGCATCCTTTGCTGCCAACACATCCGCCGAACTCAGAGGGAGGCGCAGGCCGTTGGAACGACGTCTGCTTGAGAGAAACAGGGTATCCACCACCGTCTACGTTTCCGTACCCGGTGGGGAGCTTCGTCGCTGCAAGGCGCGGGACCTGTCGGCCACGGGAGTGTTCCTGGAGCTGAAATCCCTCGGGGTCCCGACCGGATCCGTCGTAAATCTCGTGTTTGCCGTCAGCCTCGATGACACGGTGCGACTGCACCACCGCAAGGCAGTCGTTGCCCATGTCAGCGACGATGGCGCCGGGCTCATGATGCAAGGTCGTGCCCGCTACAGCCGTCCCGATGAAACCCCCTCCCGATCTAAATCCCTCTAAATTCACTACCAGCACCCCCCACGACACGTCTTTCTGCCGGCAGAGCAGATTAAGCCCGCATATTGCAATATGCGGGCTCGCAGGCCCACATCTCGTACAATGCGGAGCCGAACGCGCAAGGCGGAGCACCATGCCGGTAGTAACTTTACCCGATGGGACGGAAAAACCATTCCCAGAACCCGTAACCGGCCTCGCCGTGGCGGATTCGATCGGCCCCAGGCTGGCGAAGGATGCCGTAGCGATCCGGGTTGATGGGTCGCTTAACGATCTGACCGTAACGGTCGACCACGATGTCAGCGTCGAGATCCTGACCAGAAGCTCCCCGGAAGGATTGGAGCTGCTGCGGCACGACGCCGCTCACGTCATGGCCGAAGCCGTCAAGGAGCTTTATCCCGAGACACAAGTCACCATAGGCCCGGCGATCGAGGACGGGTTTTATTACGATTTTGCCCGCGAGGAGCCCTTTACCCCTGCGGATCTTGAAACGATCGAGGCACGCATGCGAGAGATCGTCGATCGGGACGAGGCGATTATTCGTGAGGTCTGGAAGCGTGACGAGGCCGTGCAGTTCTTTACTGAGCAGGGAGAACTCTACAAAGCGGAAATCATCGCGAGTATCCCCGCCGACGAGGCGATTACCCTCTACCGACAAGGCGGGTTCATCGATCTGTGCCGCGGGCCTCACCTGCCGTCTACGGGACGGCTCGGCCAGGCGTTCAAGCTGACGAAGTTAGCGGGTGCTTACTGGCGCGGCGACTCCCGGAACGCCATGCTGCAGCGAATCTACGGGACGGCCTGGGCCAGTGAAAAAGAACTCAAGCAGTATCTCCGGAGACTAGAGGAAGCCGAGCGGCGCGACCATCGACGGCTCGGACGCCAGATGGATTTGTTTCATTTCCAAGAGGAAGCGGTGGGCGCGGTGTTCTGGCACTCAAAGGGCTGGACCCTGTTCCAGACCCTGGTCGACTACATGCGCTCGCGCCAGTCCGCAGCAGGCTACAGGGAAGTGAACACTCCGGACTTGATGGACCGCGAATTATGGAAGGCGTCGGGGCATTGGGAGATCTTCGGCGAAGACATGTTCACGAGCCGCACGGCAGACGAGCGCGAATTCGTGATCAAGCCGATGAACTGTCCGGGGCATGTGCAGATCTTCAAACATGACCTCAGAAGCTACCGGGACCTGCCGTTCCGGCTGGCCGAGTTTGGCAAAGTTCATCGGTATGAGCCGTCCGGCGCCCTGCATGGCCTGATGCGAGTGCGCGCTTTTACGCAGGACGATGCTCACATCTTCTGTACGGAGGAACAGATCACCACCGAGACCGGGGCCGTCTGTGAACTCCTGCTGAAGATCTATCGCGATCTGGGTTTCGACGACGTCGTAATCAAGTTTGCTGACCGGCCCGAGAAGCGGCTCGGCGAGGACGCTGTCTGGGACCGGGCGGAAAAAGCTCTGCAGGACGCAATGGACTCGTTGAACCTCGAGTACGCCTACAATCCCGGCGAGGGCGCGTTCTACGGTCCGAAGATCGAATTCGTGCTGCGCGACGCTATTGGCCGGGAGTGGCAATGCGGCACGCTGCAGGTCGATCTGAACCTGCCCGCCAGACTGGGCGCAACTTATGTGGGTGAGGACGGTAGCCGGCACACGCCGGTACTCCTCCACCGCGCAATCTTCGGCTCCCTGGAGCGGTTCATCGGAATTCTGCTCGAGCACTACGCCGGAAATCTTCCGTTCTGGCTATCGCCGCTGCAGATCGTCGTTGCCACCATCACATCGGACGGTGACGAATATGCCCGCGAGGTCCTGGAGAAAATGCGGGCCGCGAGCTTGCGGGCTGAACTCGACCTCCGCAATGAAAAAATTAATTACAAAGTTCGCGAACACAGCCTGGCGAAGGTTCCGGTCATCATCGCCGTAGGTAACCGCGAGATCGAAAAGCGAACCGTCTCGGTAAGACGCCTCGGCCAGCAAGGGCAGAGCGTCATGTCACTGGACGACGCTATTGCAGCCTTCTCGGCGGAATCAGAACCCCCGGCGGCAACCGCAAGCGATACTGTAGCGTAACGTGGACGACTAACGGATCGTCAATGCGCGTACTCAGTTTCGAACGAGATGGACGGGCAAGCTTTGGCCTGATGACCGACGGCGGAGTCATCGACGCCGGCGCCAGACTTGCTGGAAAATTCGAAGATCTGAGGGCCGTCTTGAGGGCCGGCGCACTCGATAATCTCAGGGCTCTCGAGGCACTCGAGCCGGATTGTGCCGAAGATGACATCACGTATCTTGCCGTCATTCCGAATGCCAGCAAGATTCTCTGTGTCGGCATCAATTACATGGGGCATATCAAGGAGACCGGTCGCGAAGTACCGAGCCATCCGGTAATGTTTACCCGCTTCCCCGACAGCCTGGTTGGTCACGGTCAGCCACTGATTCGTCCGCGCGTATCAGAGCACTTCGACTACGAAGGAGAGCTGGCCGTTATCATCGGCAAGAGCGCACGCCATGTCTCTCGTGACAATGCCATGGATTATGTGGCGGGCTATAGCTGTTGCAACGAAGGTAGCGTCCGGGATTATCAGTACCACTCAATCCAATTCACGGCTGGGAAGAATTTCTATCGGAGCGGCGGGTTCGGTCCCTGGATGATAACCACCGACGACCAGAGCGACCCGACGCAGTTTCATTTGCAGACCCGGCTGAACGGCGATGTCCTTCAGGATTCGCCGGTTAGCGATCTGTGTTTTGACATACCCCATCTCATTGAATACTGCTCGATCTGGACACCGCTCGAACCCGGGGACGTTCTCGTCACCGGCACACCGGGTGGAGTCGGACGGGTCCGCAAACCGCCGATCTGGATGAAGCCGGGCGACATCGTGGAAGTGGATATTCGCGGTGTCGGCGTATTGCGAAACACCATCGCCGATGAGGATCCGGCTTAGATGTTACGCCGGGCGGCCGAACGCGACCGTAGCGCGGCCGTTAACTCGAGCGCACGCAAGCGGTCCAACAAGGCTATATTAATGAACCACCCGCATCGTCAGCGGCACGGCCGAGTGTCGCAAAGTCGTAGAGCTCCGGGTCGGCCAGGTGAGAGGGACTGACGTTCTGAAGGCTACGGAATAACCGCCCTGATCGACCGGGATCCTCCCGCTCCCACGCCGCCAGCATAGCCTTGATCTTCTTGCGCTGAGAGTTTTCTTGAGAGCCACAGAGATCGCACGGGATGATCGGAAAATCCCGAAGTTCAGCATAGCGTGAAATTTCGACCTCAGGGCAATAGGCGAGGGGGCGAATAACGACGTGACGCTTGTCGTCGCTCAATAGTTTCGGCGCCATCGCCTTGAGCCGGCCACCGTAAAACATGTTGAGAAACAGGGTCTCGATCAGATCGTCGCGGTGGTGACCCAGTGCGATCTTGGTCACACCGAAATCGTCGGCAACGCGATAGAGCACACCGCGACGGAGGCGCGAGCAGAGGCCACACATCGTCTTTCCCTCGGGGACCACGCGCTTCACCACAGAGTACGTGTCTTCTTCGACAACTGAATAGGCGACACCGAGTTCCTCCAGGTAGGCTGGAAGAACTTTCTCCGGGAAGTTCGGTTGCTTCTGATCCAGATTCACGGCAACCAACTCAAACGTAACAGGAGCTCGTCGCTGCAGATTCAGTAGCAGGTCCAACAGCGTGTAGGAATCCTTCCCGCCGGACACGCACACCATGACCCGGTCGCCCTCCTGAATCATGTCGTAGTCCGCAATCGCTTTCCCGGCGAGTCTGCGGAGCTTAGATTCAAGACTCCCGAGCGTTGCCGTGGCAGAGATGGCTTCCATGATCGATGGCGAAGGAACGCCCACGCAGGGGCTTAATTCTGTATTAGCCTCGGTCTTGTTATAGACATCGACAGCGATATCATAACCTAGTCGCGGAACCACCTGGATGGCCTTTGGGACGACGCCCTGAAAGCCTTCGAGCGAGCCGCCGAAGCCAACGACGGAGAGCATGGCTAAGAAAATTCGGAATCCCGTAGCGCGCTCACCCCTGCTTAGAAAAGGCGGGCGCCATGAGAAATCGAACTCCGCGAAGCGAATGAAGGCGAAAAAGGCGCTCCGTTCGGAGGTTCGGCGGTCTGACAGCGACAAACCCAAACGCTAACCGGTCCACGTGACCGATTAGACATAATCCTGCATTTGGGGCCGCTCGGCGGATCGGCCGTGGGCTCTGTGAAGCCAGTCACTGTATGTGCTTACCGCTTTCCCTAAGGTGCTCATTCCCCGATTACGTAAACCGGATGTCCATGAAGCGCAGCATATTGATGATTGGCCTGGCTCTGGTGGCACTGGCGCCGCTGGCGGTGTTCGTACTCCAGTCTCGCCCCGTGCCCGAAGGCGTGCACGATGCCCATCGCGCGGCCATCGCAGACCTTGAGCGGACTGCGGAGGACTACAGCTCTCTCACGACCACCCTGAACTCGGCTTGGGCTACCGTCGAAGATCCGGGCCAGGACGCTCGAACGCTGGCGGCTCGTGTGGCAGAGGGTCCCGAGCGGCTGTCCACACACCTGCTTCACGTCCGTGGCGACGGGGGCCAGGCGAGCCCGTTTCGGGATCGCTACGTGGCTTACACCATGATGGTGCAGCAGACCGAGCCCCTCATAGCGGAGCTGTTCGCGAAGCAAGCTGTCTACATGGAGAGCGTCGCGTTCGTTCGAGAGTCCGGTCCCCGGATCAGTGACCAGATGCGACGCATGGGGCTGAGTAGAGCCGCGGCCGATACAGCTCAACTGGTGGCTGGCACGCTGGAGTACGCGTCAACCGACGCCAGCGTCGAAGAATTGGGACTGCTGCGTCTGCTACTCGTCTCTCTTGGGCGGGATTTGCGAATCGACGCGAACATGCCCAGCCAAACCCAGAGACTTGTAGACTCCATGACCCAGGTTCTAGACAACAAGTCGCTCCTCCAATCCAAGCTGACTCAGATCGTACTGATGCCGATACCGAGTAACGTGCGCAGCCTCATCCAGGCGGAGGAGGATCTCTATTCCAGCACAGTGGTCGCGCCTGGCCAGGGGCGAACATTGCTGTCGATCTACGTCGTGCTACTCCTCGCCACCGCCACCTTCGTCGCGTTTCGTCGCAAGAAAAGCTACCGCTAGCTCAATCGCGAGAACGGCAGCCTCGGTCCCTCCCCGGGACCGGATCATCGCGGCGTCAGAACCTTAGATCGGTTAGGATTGTCGGACGCATAATTCGCGGCCTCCGCTTCGCCCGTATCGGGGCTGAGATGCCGGCGGTACGTGTACTGAGTCGATGTCTGTACCCCGAACCCGAGTTCTTCTGATCCTTTTGAGCCTGGCCTTACCCGCCGGCGGTTCCGCGCGCACGCTGCAGCAGGTCCTTAACGAGGGCACGCTTAGCGTCGGCGTGGTCCTTGTCACGCCCTGGGCGATACGCCCCGCGCCCGGTGAACTCATCGGCTTCGAGGTCGACGTGGCCACAAAACTCGCAGAGGACCTGGGCGTCGACGTCGACATCCGCGTCTTCGCGGAGGAGCGAATCGTTCCCGCCCTGGAAGCGGGGGAGATCGACCTCATCGCGGCCGGGCTGCCGATCACGCCAGAGCGAGCCCTTCACGTGAACTTCAGCCATCCGTACGCGACAACAGGGATCACGTTGGCCGTCAACCGGATCAGGACGCTATCCGTCTCTCGCCTGGAGGACTTCGACAGTTCCGCGTTTACGATAGCAACCGTCGCCGGGTCCGAGGCGGCGGAAGCGGCCGCACGAATCTTCCCCAGCGCTGAGTTACTGGAATTCGGCGATATCGAACAGGCCAGTGCAGCCCTCCTCGGCGACGGTGCAGACGCTTATCTGGAAAATGAGCCTGTCCCGACCTTCCTGGCACTAGAGCATCCAATAACAATAGACGTTCCCTTGTCCGAACCGCTGCTACAGGCACGCGCGGGGTTCGCCGTGAACAAAGGGGATCCGGATTTCCTCGCATTTCTCAACGCCTGGATAACGGCGCGGGAGATCGACACGTGGCTGCCGACGATTCACAGCTACTGGTTCGAGACGTTACGCTGGCGAGACCAGTTACGCTGAGGAAGGTAGTCGCTGCACTCAGTACCAGTGTTTAACCAGGTAGGAAACGTCAATGGAATTCCTTGAAGAAGCCGCAATCTTCCTGGGTACCGCGATGATCGCCGTACCGCTTTTCCGGCGCCTCGGCTTTGGCTCCGTATTAGGCTATCTGGCCGCCGGAGTCGTCATCGGCCCGTGGACTTTGGGGCTGATAGACGACACCGAGAATATTCTCCGCTTCGCCGAACTCGGCGTTGTATTTCTACTCTTCATTGTCGGCCTGGAACTACAACCCCACCGGCTGTGGGTCCTGCGCAAACAGGTATTCGGACTCGGCCTGACGCAAGTGATCGTGACGGGTGTCGTCCTGGCGGGCCTCGGGCTGGTAGTCGGCCTGGCTCCGAAAGTAGCCTGGTTGGTCGGCTTCGGGCTCGCGCTCTCCTCGACGGCGTTCGTATTGCAGATGCTGGCCGAGAAAAATCAGCTCACGACGACGCACGGCCGCTGGGCTTTCGCCGTACTACTGTTCCAGGACCTGGCCGTCATTCCGTTGCTGGCAGTGATGCCGCTTCTAGGCGCGGCGACGGCCGCGACCGACGGCGAAGTCCCGGGAAGCGTCGTCATCAGCGTTCTCGTAACCGTAGCCGTGTTCGCCGGAGGCCGTTTCCTGCTCAGGCATGTGTTTCGCGCCGTCGCCCGCTGGGGAACCGCCGAGACATTTACCGCCACCGCGCTCCTGGTCGTGATCGGCGCTGCGCTCCTCATGGAGTCGGCGCACATCTCGATGGGCCTGGGTGCGTTCCTGGCTGGCATGTTGCTGGCGGACTCCGAATATCGCCATCAGTTGGAGGCGGACATCGCGCCATTCAAGGGATTGTTGCTCGGACTCTTTTTCATTGCCGTTGGCATGACCGCGAATATCGGCCTACTCGCCGAACGATGGCCCAGCATCGTGAGCGTCATGCTTGGATTATTGTTCGTCAAAGGAATCATCATCTTTGTTCTGGGTCGGGTCTTCGGCCTCAGTAGGTCCCGCGCCGGAACCTTGAGCATGGTGCTGCCACAGGGCGGCGAGTTCGCGTTCATCCTCTTCGCAGCCGCGCTGTCATACGAGATCATCTCGCAGACCGACGCGGAGTTCTTCATTCTCGTGGTGACACTCTCCATGGCCGCGACGCCACTGCTGTTCATGTTCGATGAGAAGTTTCTGCGGCGATGGCTGGGGGGCGGCGAGACGCGTCGCTTCGACAAGATCCCGGAGGTACAGAACTCCGTCATAATCGCCGGTTTCGGCCGGGTCGGGCAGGTCATCGGACGCATTCTCTCCATGCGCCGGATCCCGTTCACCGCGATCGATCCCAGCGTCGATCAGGTGGATATCGTCCGGCGCTTCGGCAACAAAGTCTATTATGGGGAGCCGCACCGCCTCGATATTCTCCGTGCCGCGCGTGTAGACGTTTGCACGGTTGTCGTTGTCGCCATCGCAGATCCGGAAGAGTCGCTCAAGACGGTCCAGACGATTCGAACCCACTACCCGCACGTCAGAGTCTACGCGCGCGCGAGGAACCGATACCACGCCTTGCGCCTCATGGATCTGGGGGTGGAGTTCTTTATACGTGAGACGCTGCTCTCGAGCCTGGCTCTGTCGGAAGCGGTCCTGCAAGGCCTCGGTGACTCGGAGTCGCAAGCGGCGGAGTCCGTGAGTATGTTTGCGGAAGTCGATCGGACTCTCCTGAAACGGCAACAGGCGGTGCAGCATGACGAGACGAAATTCATCCAATCGGCCAGGGAGGCCAGTGAGGAACTGAGGGAACTATTCGAGCGACAGAGCGCCGAATCCAGTCAGGTCGATCCCGCTACGGATACAGGATCTTAACGACCAAGCCCAACACGGCCTGCAGGAGCGCAGCCCTTGACGAAGAAAGCCACCCTTAAGTTCGCAGGTTTCCCAGCCCAGACTGCTCGATTTCTGTCGGAGCTCGCAGAGAATAATGAGCGCGATTGGTTCAAGGAGAATAAGCATCGTTATGAGGCGCATGTCTTAGAGCCGGCGTTGGAGTTCATCAACGCGATGGAGCCGAGACTGGAGAAGATCTCCCGGCACTTCGTTGCCATCGGGAAGCGAACGGGTGGCTCACTGATGCGCGTCTATCGCGACACGAGATTCTCGAAGAACAAGACCCCCTACAAGACGAACGTCGGCATTCAGTTCAGGCACGAGCTGGGAAAGGATGTCCACGCCCCCGGGTTCTATGTCCACATTCAACCGAAAAATTGTTTTCTCGGTACGGGGATCTGGCGGCCGGACTCCGAGGCTCTCGCGGCGATCCGGAGCCGAATCGCTGAATCTCCCGGTAGCTGGAAACGCGTACGGGACGCCAAGCGTTTCGTGGAACATTATCGTTTCGGCGGCGACCGGCTAAAACGCCCGCCGCGGGGCTATGCGGCGGATCATCCGTTAATCGAAGACCTGAAACGCAAGGACTTCATCGCCGTGTCGGAGTTCCCGATCAGCCGAATACGGAGCCCCGAATTCGTCGACGAAGTCGCGGCGCGCTATGCCTCGGCGAAATCACTCATGAAATTTCTCTGCGCCGCGCTGGACCTGCGTTTCTAGCGCGCGTCGTCATCGGCACGACGTCAACCCCCGAGTCGCCTCAGTGCTTCGATGATTTCGATGTCCTGCGGGAATCGCTGCTCTTTGACCTTTGAGAAGACGACCGTGTCGTCGACGATCACATCGAAGACCCCGGCGGCACCCTTGATAAGCTGCGCCTCGATTCCGAGCTCTTCTGCAATCTTGGCCGCCAGACCGGTAGCCATGGGCAGGTAGTTTCAGGGTACGCAGTACGTGATAGAAACTTGCATCGTTCTCTTACTCCGCCTCGAAGCCGGCCGCCTTGTGGGCGCCGTCGCAGAAAGGCTTGTTATTCGA
>JAZFYK010000074.1:0-5819 GCA_036443505.1 Gammaproteobacteria bacterium
CGACACCAGGATCGTACTTGACGATCCGGAAGACCGTGCCGTTGTCATCGGATGTCGCCAGGGTTCGCGCCGCGCCATCCTCGGGGTCCATGTTGTCGGCCGGCGACTCGCCCGTAGACCAGACCACAGTACCCTGGTGCCCCTCACGCCGCGAGAGGACGTTCTCCGCAATCTCATCAATGGCGACCACCGCCCGCCCGTTCTCGTCGTGCCCCGTGACGACACGTCGAACCCGCAACGGCGTCCCGGCGCTCTGATCAAAGATCGTCGGATCCGGGGACGATTGAGCTTGAGCCTTGTTTGAAGTGCCACTCGCAACGGCCGCGAGGCCCGCGGCCGCCGATACCTGAAGAAACTCGCGCCGGTCCACGCGTCGGTCATCATTCGTCATGGTCTCTCCCTTGTTGTTATCGGTGCATCAGGAGGCGGGATACGCTGCGTTCGATTCTAGCAAGTTATGGCTTTTGCAGGGGCAGGCCACCGTTGATTCCACCGATGGCCAGATACGCATTTGGGTATAGTGGCGCGATGCACCCACGAGATCGAATCGAATACAGCGCGATCGTCGACCGCCCGCCACTCCCGCTACCCGACGGCGGACGGATCGCGGTCTGGACGATCGTCAACGTAGAAGAGTGGTCGCTGGATAAGCCCATGCCACGCACGGTCCTTCCACCGCCGCAGGGCCAGCACGTGCTTCCGGACCTGCCGAACTGCGCATGGCATGAATACGGCATGCGGGTAGGTTTCTGGCGACTCATCAAGTCGATCGGCGCGGCGTGCCTGCGCGCGACACTCGCGACGAACGGTGCCGTTTGCACCAGTTATCCACGTATTGTCGAGGCGGCGGTGGAGGCAGACTGGGAGATCATGGGCCACGGCTATCGCCAAGGCCCCATGCATGCGCTCGACGATCAGCGAGAAGCGATTCACGACACGGTCGAAGCCATCCGGGTCGCGACGGGCAAGCCGCCTCGCGGCTGGGAGAGCCCCGGCCTGACCGAAACCTTCGAGACTGCGGATCTCCTGGCGGAAGAAGGCATCGAATACGTCGCCGACTGGGTCCTGGATGATCAGCCGGTGCGTATTCAAACCACGGCCGGCCCGCTGATCTCGGTCCCTTACACCGTCGAACTAAACGATATCCCGATCTCGGCCCTGCAGCAGCATCGGTCCGATGAGATCCTGCGACGTGGCATCGATCACTTCGACCGGCTCTACGAAGAAGGCACCGAGCATACGCGGGTCATGGCGATCAGCCTGCATCCTTTTCTCACGGGCGCGCCGCACCGAATCAAGTATCTCGAGCAACTCTATGAGTATATCGGCGCGAAGCCTGGGGTCTGCATGATGACCGGCGAGGAGATCCTCGACTGGTATCTATCGGTGACCGACGCCGGAGTCGATCGTGATGAATAGCGGCGATCAGTGCCAGGTCACATCCATCGCGACGAAGTGGTCGAACACCTCGCGGCCCGGATGATTCTGGCTGTTTCGCTCCGGACTTCGGATATAGAAATCCAGTTGTTGGGCTGCCGGATTGATTGCGCCGGCTGGGCCTGAGTTCGGGCTGAGCATGACTTGTAGCGTGTCTCGATTGCGCATGCCCTGCGTGACCATGAAATGCAGCTCGTAGTCCTCGTACAGCAACTCGCCGTCGAGGGTCGCACGCCCATAGCCCCATCCTGCGATGAAGAGCAGACTTTTCGGCCAATTCGCGTCACCGCATCCCGAATCGCCGTGCTCGTACAGGAATGCGGCAAGGCCGCCGTCCTGGCACGGTGAGAATTCATGGAACCGATCGATCTCGACGACGTAGTGACCTTCGGGCAACTGGAGATCGGCACGGAAGCTGCCCGTGTTGTCGATTTCGTTGACATCGAACGAGATCTCGCCGTCGACGCGGCTTAGATTCGAGGCGTCGTCGCCCATATGATCCCAGGGCGACACATCATCGAGACGCCCCGCATGATAGATGCGCTGCCCGGAAATGACGAAACGACCATCGTACAGCTCGTGTTGCTCCGGCGAATAGAGCGTCATCTCCGCACCCGGTTGGGAGCGTGGACCCCCGACCGTATCCGTCCCCTCCCCCGGCATCGGCTCACACGCACCGAGTACGCCGATGAGAAGCAATAACGCCGCTTGCCGTGAATTCATGTTATGCCTCCCTCCGCTCCAGGGACCATGTCCGTCGCCGCGCGGTCAACTTTGGCAGCGAAGAAGAAATCGCTCTCGGTCAGGCCCTTGATCTTGTGCGTCCAGATCTCTACTTTGCACCTTCCCCAGGCAATATGGAGATCAGGGTGATGGTTTTCGTTGTCGGCAATCTCGGCGACTGCGTTGGCGAGTTCCATCGCGGCATCGAAATTGCCGAATGAGTAGACGCGCTCGAGATGACCGTCCGCGTTCAGGGCCCAGCCGTCATCGAGTTTTCGCAGCAACGCCTCTGCCTCATCCTGCGCCAGCGGCGGAACGTCACCGCGGCATGGGATACATTTTTGGTCTGCAAGGCTCATCGCTTTGTACCCCTCTTGTGGTCGGATGCCGAAGAGCGCCGTTAGCCGGAATCATTCGGCGGGGATTGTATGCGAAGGATGGTAGCGAGCCCGGCTCGTATTGACAAATAGCAGGATGACGTCGAGAGTCCTCTTTCACGCGGATATCTACAACTGAGTCATGACCGACAAGCCAACTACACGACAACGAAGTAAGAGTCTCAGCCCTCGGACCGAGGGCGAGGTATCTGAAGAGGCCGCCGGGGAGACCGAGCGGCTGCGGTCGGACTTACTCCGCTACCGTGAGGCCTTGGAGAATATTCGAGATCAGGCATTTGAGCAGGCCAACTCGCCACGGGTTATCGATCAACTGTGGCACTTCGTGAGATGGTCGAAAGCCACCGCCCGAAACGCGCTGGAAGAACCCGGCGAGACAGAGAAGAAATGAGCGGCGTCGACGCGGAGGCCATGATCGATCTCTACACGGCCGCAACACCAAATGGGCGCAAGGCCTCCATCATGCTCGAGGAACTGGAGCTCCCATACGAGGCCACGTGGTTTGACCTGGGAGAGCTGCGACAAAAAGAGCCGTGGTTCCTTAAACTCAACCCCAACGGACGGATACCGGCGATTGTGGATCGCGACGAAGACGAGTTTGCGGTCTTCGAGTCCGGCGCGATCTTGATATATCTGGCTGAGAAGACGGGCCGGTTACTACCCGCGGAGACGAAGGCACGATCGACGGTCCTGCAGTGGCTCATGTTTCAGATGGGAGGCGTAGGCCCGATGCAGGGGCAGGCGAATGTCTTCTATCGCTACGCCGCGGAAAAAATTGACTACGCCATCGATCGCTACCAGAGGGAGACCCGCCGCCTGTACGAAGTCCTGGACGCGCGTCTAGCAGACAGCGAGTATCTCGCGGGCGATTATTCCATCGCAGATATCGCCACTTGGCCATGGGTGACCGGCCACGAGTGGTCCGGGGTGAGCCTTGACGGCCTGGAGCACCTGGCGCGGTGGGAGCGGTCGATCTCGGAGCGGCCGGCCGTGCAACGCGGTATCGCCGTCCCCGAAGACGCTGCGGCTTCGACGCGAGACAAATCGACTATTGACAGCGCCCGAAAGATGCTGGTCTAGCCTGAGAGTCGATCGCCGTGACGGCCAACGTGAGTCCGGCACGCAGCACTAATGACAGTTAGTGCAGACCTGTGTCTGTGCCAGTTTGCTCTCGCGGTTGTTCAGTGGAAAGAATGGCACCTGGGCCGAGTGGCAAAGCGTGCACGCATACTGGCGTTCCAGGACCATGTTGTGAGACATCTCGAAATGCCAGAAGCCGTCCCGAGGCGTGGCCAACAACGCCGTCAACTCCGTCGCGGTCAGCGATGCCTGCCACGTCGTTACGTCCGGCAGCGGATCCTCCGGCCGAGGCTGTAAAGTCGCTGGTGCGTCGGTCTCCGCGGCATGCTCCGCCGCGATATTGATCCCGGCGAGCCGACCCGTCAGTAACGCCGGGCCGAGAAACATGCCGTCCATGCCATGCTTACCGTTGATGCCCACGCTACCGTTGATCTCGCCTGCCGCATAGAGGCCGGGGTATACCTGGCCGTCGGCATTCAGCGCCCGTCCCTGCATGTCGATGGCCACGCCACCCATGCTCTTGCGGGTCATCGGGAACATCTGCACGGCGTAAAACGGCGGCTGTTCGATCTTCGGCGGTACGCTCCCATCGACGCCGAACCGGCCGAAGTCAGTATCTACGCCAGCCGCGATCATGCCGTTGAAGCGTCGCACGCTCGCAAGCAACGCATCAGCGGGTAGCCCGGCCATAGCCGCCAGTTCCTCCAGGCTGTGCGCCTTTGTCGCGGCGTCCGGGTTATCGAGTAGCGGGTGGCCATCGGTGGGCGTGTTCAACCACGCTGCGCCACGTGAACCGAAATCATCGCGTGCGCCCTCATCGAAGATCGCCCAATAGGTCGAGCCGTCCTGATTCAACAAGTCCACGAGGATATCCTTATCGAATCCAGTCTCGTTCGTGAAGCGCTCGCCTTGCGCGTTGACCCACATGGATGAGTCGTTACCGGCCGTGAGCGCATGGATGCCCTCCGGGTCACGCGGGCTGACCAGGCCGTTCACATAGATATAGTGACGGTTCATTTTCGTCAGCGCGGCGCCGGCCGCCACGGCCATGTCGTGTCCGGAACCCGTCGCGCTGACCGACGAACCGATCAGGAGCCGCTCGGGATCGGGCAGGCCCGGTGTCCAGTTCGCAAGCACTCGCTCCAGGTCGCTCTCGAAGCCGCCCGTGGCGAGCACGACGTTGGGTGCGCGCAGCGTGACCACCTCTGCCGTGCGCAGGTCGCGAACGACGACACCCGCGATGCGGCCGTCTTCCACGACGAGGCGCTCGGCGCGTTTATTCCACCGGAACGAGACGCTCGGCAGTGCGAGCGCGGTGCGGTAGATCGGCAGCACCAGATGCACGGCACGGCCTTCGGTGAAATGGAATCTCGGGACGCTGTTGGCGTGGGCTGGCGCCGCGCGGACAAACTCGACGCCGAGTTCCGTGGCCCAGTCGTAGATCATCTCGCGAGAGTTCTCGACGTAGTAGCGCGTCCACGCCGGATCGCCGTCTTCCGTCCACTCCATCCAGTCCTCGTAAGCGAGGTCGGGAGAGTCGCTATGTCCCGCTTTCTCCTGGACGGGCGTGCCCACGATCGCGACCCCGCCTGCCATGATCGCGTGGCCGCCGGCCATGGAATTCATGTCCACGACCAGGACATCGACGCCACCGCGGCCCATTTCCACGGCCGCCGACAATCCTGCGAGGCCCGCGCCCACGACGATGGCGTCCGCATCGAAGCGGATCTCAGGTTCCTGCGGTGCGCAGGCAGTTAATATGAGTCCCAGGCCGGCCGTGAAGCTGATGCGCAGGGATAGAACCGACATCAGCTAGCGGAAATTTCCACCGCCCATGCCGCCGCTCGATTGGAAAGGCGTCCCCCCGAAGCGGGAGGAGATCAGGTTCCGAATGGCCTCCTGCTGCTCGAACAGGCTGGAGCTTGGTAGCAGCAGGACCTGGGCATCTGAGTCGAGTCCCTCGATGATTTCACTGTACTCCAGGTCGGTCAGTCCGGTGCGAACGACCACCGGTACCGGCTCACCGTCCTGCATGGTGACGACCCAGTAGTCGCCGCCGAACTGATAATCCGTGACGGAGGGCACCGGGCTTGCGGACGCGACGACCGGGCTCGCGGACGAGACGCGATCAACGCCCATGCCACCACCGCCATTCCTGCCGCCGCCGCCATTCCTGTCGCCGCC
>JAZFYK010000075.1:0-33448 GCA_036443505.1 Gammaproteobacteria bacterium
ATCTCTTCCCTGTCTTAGAGAACATATTATCTAAATCAATCGAAAATCGATCGATACGATCACGGAGAGAATCGCGCAGAATCACCTTCGATTCGAGGGGAATGCGCTCACTTTGCACAAACCGCTCGATTCTACCGGCGCCAGTTCGTTTGGAGTTGCTGTTGAAGGCGATCGTTGAAGCCAAACCGTAAAGGTTGAATGAAAGCGATGTGATCAGTTTATCGTCGAAGCTCTCTGGAACTGCCTGCCTCCGCGTGGGAACTAACTGATCACCGTCATCGAGGGTCACGGCACCGGTTCTCAATAATTCACTCTTCAGAGCACCGGAAGGCAAATCTCCAGCGTACCGTTTCGCTAATAACTCGAATGTTTTGCCTTTCCCGTCCGCAGGCAGCGGTAGCGGTTGGCCATCTGAATCGAGAAAATCCTGATCAGTGTACCAATGATGCAGAACGTCTCCGAGTGGGCTAATCTCGTCACGTGGCGTTGATCCGTACCGGTCGATCAGGTCTCGAATCCGCCGAACCTCTTTCCGAGGGATCCCCGTCATGGCGGATACCCTAGAGATATTAGTAGGGCGCCCTCTGATTCCATATTCCTCACCGGCAACTTGTACGAATGCCGCACGAGCTAGCTCCGTGAACTCATTGAAGCTAACTCCGCTACGCAGTAGAAATCGTGCAACTGGCACAAGGAACGAGTAACACGCGCTGAGAACCCGGTTCTGACCCATAGTGACCACCCCGAAGATCCACTACCAGGCTTTTATCGAACTTGTCGATTTTGAGTCGGCCTACTAACGAATAACGCTCAAGAAATCCTGCTCTTCCCAGATCGTAACACCCAGGGCGGCGGCCTTCGTAGATTTCGATCCTGGATTCTCCCCAACGATGACGATGTCGGTCGCCTTCGATACGCTGCTTGCCACTTTAGCACCGAGCGAGATTAGGTGCGCCTTGGCTTCATCGCGTGTCATCGAAGCTAGTGATCCGGTTAGAACGACCGTCTTGCCGGCCACCGGTGAGTTGACCACGCTGACCGTCGTGTTGACAGGCCACTCTATGCCGCTAGCCAATAGCTGGCGGATTACATCCAGGTTGTGGTTCTCATGGAAGAAGGCGCGAATATGCGACGCAACGATCGGTCCTACGTCAGGAACTAGCTGCAATCGCTCGTCATCAGCTGCCATTAGTTGATCGAGCGTTGTGAAGCTGGTCGCTAGAGCAAGCGCTGTAGCTTCCCCTACTTCCCTAATCCCGAGCGCGTAGAGGAACCGGTTGAATTTAGTCCCCTTGCTTTTCTCGAGAGCCTCCAGAAGATTTGCTGCCGACTTCGATCCCATTCGCTCGAGCCCCTCGAGCTGTTCGGCGGTAAGCGCGTAAAGATCGGCCGGATGGTTTACGAGTTCATGCTCAACGAGTTGGTCGATGAGCTTCGACCCGAGTCCCTCAATATCCATCGCCGATCGGGAAGAGAAATGTCGAATCGCTTCCTTTCGCTGGGCCCGACAGAACAGTCCGCCAATGCATCGGGAGACCGCTTCCCCTTCCACACGGACTACGTCGGATTTACAGACCGGGCACCGCTTCGGAAGACGTACACGACGTGTCTTCGCCGGGCGCCATTCCTTCACAACCTTTACAATCTCAGGAATAACATCGCCCGCGCGCCTCACGATGACCGTGTCTCCTACCCGGACATCCTTTCGATTCAACTCGTCTATGTTGTGGAGAGTGGCATTACTGACCGTGGCGCCACCGACGAATATCGGTTCCAGGCGGGCCACGGGCGTGATTGCCCCGGTTCGACCGACTTGAAACTCTATGTTCTGGACCACAGTAAGCTCTTCCTGGGCCGGAAATTTGTGCGCGATCGCCCACCGAGGCGCTCTGGAGACGAATCCCAGTTCCTTTTGCCACTTAAAATCATTTACCTTGTAAACGACCCCGTCGATTTCGTAGGGTAAATCGTCCCTTTTTGACCCGATACTGGCGTAATAGGCCAAACAACCCAGAATTCCATCTACCTTTTTCCATTCTGGGCATGTCTTCAGCCCAAGCTCCTTCAGCCGCTCAAGGACGTTGCTATGCGTTGACGGGGGCGCCCAGCCTTCGTGATCGCCGACGGCATAGAAAAAGATGTCCAACGGTCGTTGGGCGGTTAATGCGGGATCGAGCTGCCGGAGGCTGCCTGCAGCCGCATTACGAGGGTTCACGAACGGCTTGTCGCCTGCCTCCAGCGCGCGTTGATTGTAGGCAAGGAATCCCGCCTTCGGCATGAAAACTTCGCCACGAGCCTCCAGCACCGGTGGAATCGTCGAACCTCGCAATCGAAGGGGTACCGCCGGTATGGTTCTCACGTTGTGGGTAACGTCCTCCCCGCTGCTGCCGTCACCCCGCGTCGCGGCGAGTACGAGCTGGCCGTCTTCATACCTCAAGCTCACGGCTGTGCCATCCAGTTTCGGCTCGGCGACGTACTCGACTTCCTGAGCATCAATGTCCGACGCCTTCAATCGTTCCTGAACTCGACGATCGAACTCCAGTAACTCGTCCTTGTTGAACGCATTATCCAATGACAGCATCGGGACTCGATGCCGGACCTCGCTGAATTCACTGATTGGCTTGATGCCGACTCGCTGGGTGGGCGAGTCGGCTGTAACGAGCTCCGGGTGGTCGGTTTCGAGCTCTCTCAGCTGACGCGCGAGGCGATCGTACTCGGCGTCCGGAACAACCGGATCATCTAGAACAAAATAGGCGAAATCATGTTGAGCAATCGTTTCGCGAAGCTCGATCAGTCTTTTGCGGACGACTGCAGAACTCGTACCCATGTGTTTAACGTCAGGCTCGAGTTTGCTGATGGCGGTATTCGATAATCTCCTCTCGAATAAATCGCTCTCGTTGAATACTCCAAGAGCTACCCCGCTCATCGAAGAGTTCGGCATCTAGTTCCTGAGTTAACGCTCGGGCGGTTTGAACCATCGCATCAAAACAGACGACGGGATCACCGGGCCCTGGTAGCACCATAAAGAAGCTCATGCCCGGGATCGTGGCATCTTCAGCATCTGTCACATTGAACGATCCGGGTTCCGTTAGCTTGGCGACGCTGAAGAGCGGCTCATCGGACTCTTCTCCGGATAAATAGTGGAATATGCCGTACTTGCCGTGCACGAGACCGGCCTCTCTTAGAGCGCATACGGCTTGCTCGCCGCTTAGTTCTGTGTGCTCTTTGCCAATGAAACGCAGGGTCACGACCTTATCGGTGCCTTGATGCTGCGTGCGAGGCAGGGAAGCCGCCGTCCCTCCGGGCGCCTCCCTGGCGTCCGGAGGTTCTGTTGCACTGATCTCTGAGATCGACGGTTCGGCGCGTTCTAGTTCGTTAGCGCTCGATCGAAAGGAGATAGCAAACGGTTTACGACTCCAGACGTAGACTCCGGCAATGAGCAAAACGCCCATACCCAGCAGGACCCAGCGCAATTCCCACATAGCCAGCGCGCTTACATCGCAGCAAGCTGGACCGCCTCGTCTATGTCGACGGCCACTAATCGAGATACGCCCGGCTCACTCATGGTTACGCCGATGAGTTGATGCATAACTTCCATCGTTGTTTTGTTATGGGTGATAAGAACGAATTGAACACGCTGTGACATTTCCTTGACGATGTCTGAGAAGCGGCTGACGTTGGCATCGTCCAATGGTGCATCGACCTCGTCCAGGAGGCAGAAAGGCGCTGGGTTCAGCTCAAATATCGAGAACACGAGCGCGACGGCAGTCAAGGCCTTCTCGCCGCCGGACATCAAGTGGATGGTGCTGATCCGTTTGCCCGGCGGACGCGCCATGACGGTTACGCCGGAATTCAGAAGATCATCGCCGTCCAAGGCGAGATACGCGTGCCCACCGCCGAACAGCCGTGGAAATAATCGCCCGAGCCCGACATTTGCCTGGTCAAACGTCTCCTTAAAGCGAGTCCTCGTCTCGCGGTCGATCTTTCGAATGGCCTTCTCGAGCGTCTCTAAAGCATCACTGAGATCCGTGAACTGCGCATCCAGATATTCTTTGCGTTCCGATTGCTCGCTGAGTTCGTCAATCGCAGCCAGGTTGGGATCGCCTATCCGCTGGACGCGACGCTCAAGTTTCTCGAACGATTCCTCCCAAAGCTCAGACGTCGCCTCTTCGGGGAGTTCTGCATTGATGAGGTCAAGGTCGAAACCTGTCTGTGCAAACTGTTCTTCGACCGCCTCGGCGCGCACCTCGGTCTCACGAACGGTCAGCCGACTTTCGTCCAAACTTTCCCGAGCGGCGTTAACGAGTTGTTCCTTATCGACTCGCTCCTGCTCGACCTCCCTAAGCTCAGTATCGACGCTTTCCATCGACTGGCGAGCGGTCGCGAGGTCCGTCTCTACGCTCAGCCGCCCATCAAGTTTTTCGACCAGCTCCCGTTCTTCCTCTTCGAGCGGCCCCTCGGCTGCTTCAAGTTGAAGTTCCAACTCCTGGCGACGTGTCGACAGGTGCTCCTGTTGTACGCGAATTCTTTCCAGTGCAACCGTCGCAGATTCTTTGGAGCTGCGTCGCGACTCGAGCTTAATCGCCATCTTCTGAGCAAGCTCACGATCCTCCTCGGCCTGCTCCTGCGCTTCGGCCAGGCGTTCCAGGTGGTGCGCTCGACTCTGCTCGAGTCGCTCCCGCTCAAGCGCCAGTTCATCGTGACGCTCGCCGGCCGTCGTCGAACGCGTTTGGCTATCCTGGAGGGCATCGGAGAGAGACCGTACTTCGGCGTCGAGTTCCGTCATACCGCGGCTTAAAGTCGCAACCCGCGCTCGTTCCTGCTCCAATCTCGTGCGGCTCGTCCCGAGCTCACCCTTGGTCTCGGCATAGCGTTGTTGACGGTCGTTGACTTCGGTCAGTGCTTCTCCCCCCGTCTGTTCGAGACGCTCCAACTGCGCCCGAAGGTCCGCCAGCGTTTTTTCGGTCTCCGCGACCTGGTGCGCACCAGAGCTCACGTCGATCTGTAGCTGTTTTATCTCATCTCCACGCGCTAATACACCCACCTGCGGGTCATCGCTTCGATTAATTCTGAGCCAGCCCGGGCCGAGCCAAATGCCGTCCCGCGTAATGACGGAGTCACGTCCAGACAAGTCCTTCCGCACGCCGAGAGCCGCCTGCAGAGACTCGGCTACATGGATTCCTTCGAGCAGGCGGCCGACACCGGGCCCGTCTACATACGAGCTGAGCATGTTCGGGCGAGCGTCGGCTGTCTGCTCCGTTGCCGCAACGCTGAGCAGTGTTAATCCGCCTTCCGACAGGTCGGTGAGATTGGCTGCAATGGCGTCGATGCTATCCACACAGACCGCCTGCAGATAGGCGCCGAGGACTGTCTCCACGGCACGCTCCCAACCCGGCTTGACCTCCAGCTTCTGTGCCAGGCGAGGTGTGGAACCAAGCTGCTGCGCCTCCAACCAGCCGCTCACCTGAGCCGAGACTTTGCCCAGTGCCGCTTCCTGCAACGCCTCCAGGGAGGTCAGTCTGCCACGATCTTTCTGGAGCTTGCCACGTGCCTCGTCCAGATCGGATGAGACTTCACGATTACGCTCTCGAAGCGCCCGGATTTGGTGCCAGACGGACTCTGAGGTACGAGTGGCTTCGACACACGCAGCTTTCAGTGTCTCTTCTTCGGTAACCAATTGCTCCAGGCGTTGTTCTAGCTCGGCAATGCTCAGCGCGGTGCGCTCGGCACCGAGTTTTTCGGCCTCCCGCTCCAACCGTTGTCGCTGCGTTGAGAGTTGCTCGATTCTGGCCTGCTCTACCTCCATGGCGCGCTCGGCCTCGGCCAGCTCGCCCGTAATCCGGTCCGAGTCCTCTCGCCAGCGTTCTGTCGCTTCCTCGGCTTGCTTGAATGCCTCCAGGGACGCCTGCTGACGCTCGTGCGCTTGTTCGAGACCCGGGTTCAGTTCCTCTAGCAGGCGCTCGAACTCGTCGATCTCGGTTAGATCATTCGCGACATGCGAGCTGATCTCCTTGAGCTGCTCATCAGTCGCTTCGAAATCGTCTCTCTGGCGTTGGCTGAGTTCCTTGCGGTGCTGGATCGACTGCTCCAGTCGAGCGATCTCTGCGCCGACCTTGTAGTAGCTACCCTGAACCGTATTGAACTGGTCGTTACGGTCCGTGAGATCGACTCGCAGTCTCTCGATCCGACTTTCCGAGGAGCGCTGCTCGGCGATGACGGCGTCCAGGGCGACCTGCTTTTCGTTGAATTCTGATTCCTGGCCACGAATTACTTCGTTAAGAGCGATCAGGCGCAGTGCCAGAAGCTCCGCACTGATTCGCCGCTGCGCTGCTTTGAGCGATTTAAATCGCTTGGCACCGCTCGCCTGGCGCTTCAAATGTGCGAGCTGTTTGTCGATTTCGTCCCGCAGATCGTTGAGCCGCTCGAGGTTCTCGCGTGTGTGGCGAATGCGAAATTCGGTATCCCGGCGTCGTTCCTTATATTTGGAGATGCCCGCGGCTTCCTCTAGAAAGGCGCGCAGATCCTCGGGTTTCGCTTCCACGAGCCTGGAGATCATGTCTTGTTCGATTATCGAGTAGCCATGAGCGCCCAAGCCGGTTCCCAGTAGAATATGCGTGATGTCCTTGCGCCGGCAGCGCGTGTTATTCAGGTAGTACTGAGACGTCCCATCCCGGGAGACCACGCGGCGAACGGTCAGCTCGGAGTACCCGGCATAGGGCCCGGTGATCGTCCCATCGGAATTATCGAAGTTGAGTTCGACGCTGGCCTGCCCAATGGGCTTACGCCCGCTTGAGCCGCTGAAGATGACGTCAGCCATGGAGTCACCGCGCAGCGTCTTAGCTGAGCCCTCGCCGAGCACCCAGCGAATGGCATCGATGATGTTGGATTTTCCACAGCCGTTGGGGCCGACGATCCCGAGCAGGTTGCTGGGGAACGCGATCGTCGTAGGATCGACAAAGGACTTGAAGCCCGAAAGCTTGATATTACTCAGGCGCATAAAACTCTGAAATAGTCGAGCAAAAAATCAGGCCGCGATAGCTGCGTCGACAGGGCTAGTGTAAAGTAAAAAGCTCGACAAAACGATGTTTCCCCTGCCAACGAGCCCGCCGAATGTCCACAGCCGCGAGAACGACCGCTCACACCGCTCCCGATAGTCGCCTCGAGCGATTCGACAACCCTCATTCCGAGCGGGATTACACTATACGGGTTCGAATCCCCGAGTTTACCTGTCTTTGCCCGAAGACTGGCCAGCCGGACTTCGCGACCCTGAACCTGGAATATGTACCCGATGGCCATTGCGTGGAGCTCAAGTCCCTGAAGCTGTATCTCTGGGGGTTCCGTGATCGAGGCGCGTTCCACGAGGCCGTGACGAACGAGATCCTGGATCATCTGCAAGCGCTGCTGGACCCCAGGTTTATCCGGTTGACGGCTGAATTCAACGTCCGTGGCGGAATCTACACAACCGTCGTCGCGGAACACCGGCAGCCCGACTGGGAGCCCGGCCCAATCACCCCCCTGCCTTAGAGAAATTCGCAATTTTTACTACCCGGAGGCTTCTTCTTGGCCTCGGCGTATGTATAATCGCCCGTTTCGCAAAATCTGCTTGGAGGCTGAGACGATGGCTGCAAACAGGGCCGTCAGGAAGAGCAAGAAGACGACCGTGCGGAAGGCGTCGCGTAAGAAAGCGGCGGCCAAGACGTCCACCCGGCGTGCATCCCCAGCTAAGAAAGTAGCCAGGAAGGCCGCCAAGAAGAAGGTGGCCAGGAAGAGTGCAAGGAAGGCGAGCGGGGCGAAAAAGCGCTCCACGAAGAAGACAGTACGGAAGACGGCGGCCAAGAAGAAGGTGGTCAGGAAGAAGGCCGCCAAGAAGAAGGTGGCTAAGAAGAGCGCGCGTAAGGTAGGCAAGACGAGAAGGGAATCCACGAAGAAGGCAGCACGGAAGAAGGTGACGAAGAAAAAAGTAGTAAGACGGAAAGTCGCCAGCAAAGCGACCACGGCAAAGAAGAAGAAAAGAAAGACCGGAACTGCCGCGAAGAAAACGAGCTCGAAGAGACTGCCGACGATTAAAAAGGCGGCGATCAAGAGACGACCAAGCAAAAAACGGACAACGACGAAGCCATCGCCCGCACGCTCGCGACGTACTGGTGCCGGGAAGCCGAACTTGCTTACCGGGCCCGTGCTGGGATTCGACCCCTACCGTCCCAGGCGTGGCGAATCGTATATGAGTGAGCAGCAACTCGAGCATTTCCAAAAGCTACTCGACGCGTGGAAGACGGAGCTTATGGAAGAAGTCGATCGCACGATGCTGCATATGAAAGACGACGCGGCGAACTTTCCGGATCCCAACGATCGGGCGACGCAGGAGTCAGAGTTCGGTCTGGAGCTCAGGACCCGGGACAGGGAGCGGAAGCTTCTGAAGAAGATTGCGTCCGCGCTGCAGCGTGTGGATGAGCAGACGTACGGCTATTGCGAGGAGACCGGCGAGGAGATCGGGCTTCGTCGCCTGGAAGCCCGCCCGGTCGCGACGCTCTGTGTGGAAGCTCAGGAACGCCGTGAGCGAGCCGAAAAACAGTATCGTGATCATGAGGACTACTATCGCTAGGCGACTCATCACGCCGGTGACGCCTGACCGCTGAAGCGGCGGCCCTGTGCAATACGTTGGCCGGTTCGCACCCTCCCCCACGGGGCCCCTTCATATCGGCTCCCTAACGGCTGCCGTCGCCAGTTACCTGCATGCCCGCCGCTCCGACGGCGAGTGGCTCGTACGTATCGAAGACATCGATCCACCCCGCGAGATGCCGGGGGCGACCGGGATGATACTTGAGGCGTTGGACGCGTTTGATCTGAGCTGGGATCGGGACGTCTTCTACCAGAGCCAGCATCTCGAGGACTACCAACGGGTGGCGGCTGAATTATTGGCCGAGGGTCACGCCTATCGGTGTAGCTGCTCACGCCGCGATATACGAGGCGAGGGCAGCGCAGGCCCTCTAGGGTACCGCTACCCCGGATATTGCCGCACGCGCAAGCATCATGAACGTGCTACCGCGATCCGGGTACGGTCCGATCGCTCAGCAGGCAGTTTCGACGACGGGCTGCAAGGGCCTAACCAGTACGATATCCACGCGAGCGTGGGAGATTATGTAATATTCCGGAGCGATGGCCTGCCTGCGTATCATCTCGCCGTGGTCCTGGACGATGCGAAGCAAGGCATCACGCACGTCGTACGAGGGATGGATCTGCTCCACACGACCGGGCTGCACATACATCTGCAGCAAACGCTGGGCCTGCCGTCACCGCAGTATCTTCACCTGCCCATCATCGTCAATGCCGCTGGACAGAAGCTCTCCAAGAGAACCGGCGCACGACCCATCGAGCCGAAGGATACGGCCGCCCGTGCCCACGAGGTTCTGATGTACCTGGGGCTCAAGCCTCCCCACTCCATGCACGGTGCCCGCCCGCGGGAGCTCTGGGCGTGGGCATGTGAGCACTGGCAACCGAATGCGCTGCAGGGCCAGACCGAGCTTGTCGAGAACACATGGTTGATCCGTCGAAAATAGACTAAAGTAGCGGCGGGTTTCTATTGACGAACGATGGATGCTTCGATTCACGAGAAGCTGTCGCAGACAGTTGAACAGGCCGTGAAGGACGTGCGGGTAATTAAAAAGTACCCAAACCGGCGGCTGTACGACACGACGGACAGCCGCTATATCACATTGTGCGATATCCGGCAGCTCGTGGTGGATGGCGAGCCATTTCAAGTAATCGATAAGAAGTCGGGTGAAGACATCACCCGCAGTATCCTGCTGCACGTCATCGCAGAACAAGAAGAACGCGGCGAATCCGTGATGAGCGAAGTCTTCCTCGCCCGGATCATCCGGGCCTACAACGGCCAGATGCCGCAGATGGTTCGTGGCTACCTGGAAGAGACGCTGTCGTTATTTCTAGAGCAGCAGCAAAAGATTGGCGAATCCATAGACCGCCACGGTACGGCGCCGATCGGCCCGTTAACGGCTGAGAGCGACAAGACCGTTTGACCACGAACTCTGGGCTCTATTATGTTGACAATCTGTTTGGATTAGTGCTATGCTGCAACGCAGCAGAGTGTTACTCCCCCAACGCTTTGCGCCGGTCGGCAACGATCGGTTCTTAAAAAGCCCTCGTAATTTACGAGGGCTTTTTTTTTAGATTGGCTTCGGTATGTCGTTCTCAGGCAGCATCCAGGTCGCGCATACTGAGCCGGACGCGACCCTGCCGGTCCACTTCCAGCACCTTGACCTTGATAACGTCGCCCTCGGTGAGCTTGTCGCTCACGCGCTCTACGCGCTCGTTGGAGATCTGCGAGATGTGCACGAGGCCGTCCTTGCCCGGAAGGATCGAGACGAACGCGCCGAAATCCATCAGCCGAACGACCTTGCCCTCGTAGATTCGGCCGACTTCTACGTCGGCCGTAATCAATTCTATTTTCGCTTGTGCATCCCGGCCTGAGGATCCATCCACGGACGCAATGCGGATCGTGCCGTCGTTATCGATGTCGATAGTAGCGCCCGTCTCTTCCGTCAGCGCGCGGATCACAGAACCGCCCTTCCCGATAACCTCACGAATCTTCTCTGGATCGATCTTTATCGTAATGATGCTAGGCGCCCACTCGGACATCTCGGTGCGGGGCTTATCGAGCACCTTGTTCATTTCATCCAGTATATGCAGTCTCGCGTCCCGAGCTTGTGCGAGGGCCGCCGACATGATTTCCCGCGTAATCCCATCGATCTTGATATCCATCTGCAGCGCCGTGATCCCGTCCGCTGAGCCCGCTACCTTGAAATCCATGTCGCCCAAGTGATCCTCATCGCCGAGAATATCGGTCAGCACGACATGGTTGTCGCCTTCCTTGATCAGGCCCATCGCGACGCCTGCGACGGGTGCCGTGGTCGGCACGCCAGCGTCCATCAGAGACAGGCTGGTCCCGCAGACACTTGCCATCGAACTTGAGCCGTTCGATTCCGTGATTTCCGAGACCACGCGGACGACATAGGGGAAGCTCTCCATATCCGGCAGGACGGCCTCGATACTGCGGCGCGCCAGGCGGCCGTGGCCGATCTCCCGGCGCTTCGGCCCGCTCATAAATCCAGTTTCACCAACGCAGTACGGTGGAAAGTTATAGTGCAACATGAAGGGATCTTTGCGCTCACCTTCCAGGGCATCGATGATCTGAGCGTCCCGGCCCGTCCCCAATGTCGTCACGACTATCGCCTGCGTTTCACCACGGGTAAACAATGCGGAGCCATGCGCACGCGGCAGCACACCGACCTGCACATCGATAGGCCGCACCGTTGTGGTATCACGGCCGTCGATCCGTGCTTCTCCGGCCAGTATTCGGCCACGAACCATACTCTTCTCGAGCCGCTCGAACTCGCCCTTGACCTCATCCTCGGTCCACTGTGACGATTCTTCATCCGCCAGAGCACCGACCAGTTCGGCCTTGAGCTCGGCGAGTTGCTGAGAACGGCTCTGTTTATCGGCGACACGATAGGCTTCGATCAGCCGGTCGCCGATGGCGCTCTCGACAGATTTTGCCAGCGTTTCGTCCACCTGAGGCGGCTCCCACGGCACCGGCTCTTTGCCGGCCTCGGCGACGAGTTCGTTGATCGCCTGAATGGCGACCTGCAGCTGTTCATGGCCGTACATCACCGCGCCAAGCATCACGTCTTCAGACAACATCTTCGCCTCTGATTCGACCATCAGGACGGCTTTCTCCGTGCCGGCCACGACCAGATCAAGCTGCGAGCTAGCTCGATCGGTCAAGCTAGGATTGAGCAGATAGTTACCATCCCGATAACCGACTCTGGCCGCCGCGATGGGTCCACGAAATGGCAACCCTGACAGCGCCAATGCCGCAGATGCACCGATAAGTGCCGGAATGTCCGGATCGACTTCCGTATTCATCGACATCACGGTCGCGATCACTTGAACCTCGTTCCGGTACCCCTTGGGGAATAACGGGCGAATCGGTCTGTCGATCAACCGCGACGTTAGGGTTTCTTTCTCGCTTGGCCTGCCTTCGCGCTTGAAGAATCCTCCCGGGATGCGGCCCGCCGCATAGGTTTTTTCCTGATAGTTGACCGTCAGAGGAAAAAACGGGCGCGGCTTTCCCTGTCCTTTCTCGCCGACTGCGGTTGCGAGTACGACCGTATCGGCTATGTTGACGATCACCGCGCCATCGGCCTGTCGGGCGACAGCGCCTGTCTCAATGCTGACCTCGTGGTCGCCATACACGAATGTTCTGCTAACTTTCACTATTCTATTCCCTACAATAAAAGACAGGATCCCAAGACGCGGGACCCTAGATGATCAGTTCTGAGGTGTGAAACGGTTCAGAGCCGGCGAACCGGCTCTGAATGAAAAAAAAACATCGGATTCAACGTCGCAACCCTAGGCGGCTGATTAATTCCTGATACCGGCCTTGATCGGTACCTTTAAGGTAATCCAGTAGCTTGCGGCGTGAATTCACCATGCGGAGCAGCCCACGGCGCGAGTGATGGTCTTTCTTGTGACCAGAAAAGTGCTCGGAGAGGTCATTGATCCTCGCGGACAGGAGCGCCACCTGGACTTCAGCGGAGCCGGTATCGGCGGTGCTGCGCCGATACTCCGCGACGATCTCGGATTTCTGTTCCGAATTCAACGACATCCTAAATTACCCCGTACCGCCTCTGGCAAGGCTAGACCCTGTTCTGGAAAGCCGCGTATTGTACTCGCACAATCCCTTCAGCTCCAAGAACTCAAGCCAGGGAACATGCGCCGTGGCACGAGCCGGCCCTCAGGCTCCACTTCTCCGATTCCGAAAAACACGTCCTGCGGGTCGTACAGGCGCACCCAACTCCTGGGCCAGTCACGCTCAGCGGGCACGGCCTGGCCGTGGCTCAGACGGCCGCAAAGCTCGTCCTGGACCACCAGGCGAGGCCACTGCGTCAGGACGCTGTCGACGGGCTTGAGCAGCGCATCGAGGCGCTCCTGGCTTTCCGCTTCGCGCGCCTCCAGCGTTTGAAGCGAGACCATGTCCGGCTCCTGAAAGGGTTCCACGGCCGTTCTCCGTAGCCCGACGACGTGGCCGATCGTCCCCAGCGCCTTGGCGATGTCTTCGACCAGCGTCCGAATGTAGGTGCCTTTGGAACAAGTCACCGTAAATTGAAGCCCAGGCCAGTCGTATGCGAGCAGCTCGATCGCGGCGATCTGCACCGCGCGCGGCGCCCGCTGCACCTCGACTCCCTGGCGCGCCAGTTCATAGAGCCTTCGCCCCTGATGCTTTAGTGCCGAGTACATCGGCGGAATCTGCTCGATCTCGCCCAGGAACTCCGCGAGTGTCGCTCTGACGGTTGCTACGCCGAGATTCGGTCGATCCTCCTGCGCAATGAGCGCACCGTGCGAATCTCCTGTGTCAGTGGCCTCACCGAGCTTGGCCGACACTGTGTAGCTTTTACGAGCGCCGAGGAGAAAGGATGAGACTCTCGTAGCGGCCCCAAGACAGATCGGGAGCATGCCCGTCGCGAGCGGATCGAGGCTTCCCGTATGCCCGGCCTTCGCGGCACGAAAAAGCCGCTTCGCACGCTGCAGCACCCGATTCGACGTCGGTCCACTCGGCTTGTCCAACAGCAGGATGCCGTGGACGTCCCTTTTGCGGTCTCGCTTATCAGGCATTGCTCGGGCCGTTAGAGCTTTTGTGCCGGATCTTCGGTGGCTTGAGAGGTGTCACGGTCTTTTGCGACGACTTCGTCGATCAGGCGGGTGAGCTCGATTCCCTGACGCGCACTCTGGTCTTGTCTGAAGTGCAGCTCCGGCACACGGCGCATGCCCAGGACCTGCCCGGCGCGCGAGCGGAGGAATCCACCGGCCTTCTTCAGCGCCGTGGCAGCCGGGACGGGGTCCTCATCGGGTCTCAGTGTGCTAAAGGCGACTTTCGCAACGCCGATGTCGCCGCTAAGATCGACGGCACTAATCGTCACCCCGGCGAGCCGTGGGTCCTTTACCTCGCTGGATAGGAGTGCGTTTAGAACGCGTTGTAACTCGGCGGCGACGCGTAGCTTCCTGGGATAGTCTCTCGGCATCGGCTAAAGAGATCGAGCGATCTCGGTACGCTCGTAACACTCGATCTGGTCTCCGACCTTGACATCGTTGTAGTTCTTGACACCAATACCACATTCCGTTCCGGCGCGAACTTCGCTCACATCGTCCTTGAAACGGCGCAGAGACTCGAGCTCCCCTTCGTAGATGACAACGCTGTCACGCAAGACTCGAATCGGTTTCGCACTGCGCACATAGCCATCGGACACGATGCAACCGGCAATGTTGCCGAACTTCGGTGATCGGAAAATCTCCTGGACCTCCGCGAGGCCCAGTATCTGTTCCCTGATCTCGGGTGCGAGTAGCCCGGTTACCGCAGCTTTCACGTCATCGATCGCCTCATAGACGATGCTGTAGTAGCGGACATCGACACCTGTCTCGGTGATCGCCTCACGGGCCGCAGAATCGGCACGCACATTGAAACCAATGACGCTGGCCTTGGAGGCCGCAGCGAGTTGAATGTCCGACTCGGTAATCGCGCCCACACCCCTCGAGATGACAGTGACTTTAACTTCATCTGTCGAGATATTTTCGACTGCGTCTCTCAACGCTTCAGAGCTACCCTGAACATCGGCTTTCACGAGGAGCTGCACACTCGCGGCACCCTTCTCCGACATCTGGCTGAAGACATCGTCCAGTTTCGCAGACTGCTGTTGTGCGAGCTTGACGTCGCGTTCCTTACCTTGACGGAATCGAGCAACCTCGCGGGCCTTGCGCTCATCGGCCACAACCAGCATGTCGTCTCCCGCCATCGGTGTACCCGACAATCCGAGAACTGCCACGGGTATCGAAGGTCCCGCGCTGTCCACGGGTGCTCCCGTCTCATCGAACATTGCGCGAATACGCCCAAATTCCTGACCTGCCAGTAGCGTATCGCCGAGCTTCAGGGTGCCTCGGTTGACGAGCACGGTCGCAACCGCACCACGGCCACGCTCCAGACTCGCCTCCAACACTACGCCGGCGGCGGGACCGGAAGCTACGGCCTTCAAGTCCAGTACTTCGGCCTGCAACAGGACGGCATCCAGGAGGTCGTCGATTCCGTCTCCCGTTTTTGCCGAAACGTTCACGACGAGAGTTTCGCCACCCCAATCTTCCGGAACGACTTCGTGTTGCGTCAGCTCGTTGCGGACGCGATCTGGTTCGGAATCTTCCAGGTCGATTTTGTTGACCGCCACGACCAGCGGCACGTGGGCTGCCTTGGCGTGCTCGATTGCCTCCACGGTCTGCGGCATAACGCCATCGTCGGCCGCGACGACCAGTATCACAATATCGGTCGCTTGTGCGCCGCGAGCCCGCATGGCGGTAAACGCCGCGTGGCCGGGCGTATCAAGAAAAGTCACCGTGCCTTTCTTGGTAGTGACGTGGTACGCGCCGATGTGCTGTGTAATGCCGCCGGCTTCCCCGGCCGCCACACGCGTCTGGCGAATGTAATCGAGTAGCGACGTCTTGCCATGATCGACGTGCCCCATCACCGTGACTACCGGAGACCGGCTTGACGCGTCTACGTCCGTGGCCGCCTCTTCTATAGATTGGAGCAATTGGTCTTCGAGGCCGGTCTCGAGCTGAGGCAGCGCCGTGTGGCCCAACTCCTCGACGATCAGTACGGCGGTATCCTGATCGATGACCTGGTTGATCGTGACCATCATGCCCATATTCATGAGGACCTTGATGACTTCGCTCGACTTGATCGCCATGCGTTGAGCCAGATCGGTCACGGTCGTCGTCTCAGAAATCTCGATTTCCCGGACGACGGGTTCGGTCGGGCGCTCGAAACCGTGCTGGCTGTCCACGCTGACCTGCACCGGACGACGACGCGGCCGCCTTTTACGCCGCCGCGCGCTCGCGCCTTTCGCGACGTGCAGGGTGTGATCGACGGTCGGAATCTCGACCGGCTTTCGGCCCTGCTCGGCCTGCTTCTGCTCCTCCTGCTCCACACGTTCCTTGACGGCCACTTCGTCCAAACGGCGGTGCTCTTCTGCCTGACGCCGGGCTTCCTCCTCGACAGCCTGGCGTTGCGTTTCTTCTTCGGCCTGCTGGCGGACCTCAGCTTCACTCGCCTCGGTTTCCGCGCGTCGCTTCTGTTCCTCGGCGGCTTCCTGTTCCGCCTTCAGTCGCTCCGTCTCGGCTTCGCGTTGCGAGTCGAGTTCCTCCTGTTGTTGGCGGGCTCGTTCCTCCAGGACATCTCGCTTCACGTAGGTACGCTTGCGTCTGATTTCGACGCTCACCGTGCGCGAGCGTCCCTGGCCCCCACCGAGCCTGATCTCGCTTTGTGACTTTCGGTTCAGCGTGATTTTTCGGGGCGCCGTCGCGGCGGGATCCTTACGGCCGTGAGATCGCCGCAGGTGCGTGAGTAACTCCAGTTTCGCGTCGTCCGTAATCGTGTCGCCCGCACCAGACACGTCGATGCCTGCCTCATCCAGCTGCACGAGTAACCGGTCAACGGGAACCTTGAGTACTTCCGCGAACTCTGTGATCGTTACATCCGACATGAGGATCTCCCCGGCGCCTACGCTGGCGTCTCGGTCTCGAACCAATGCGCTCGCGCCGCCATGATCAGCTCCGCGGCGCGTTCCGGCTCGAGTGCCTCGATATCGGCAATTTCGTCGACGGCTTGTTCGGCCAGGTCCTCACGGGTGACGATGCCCCGGCTCGCGAGTTCGAAAGCGATCTCTTTGTCCATCCCCTCAAGGCTCAGTAGATCTTCAGCGGGCTCCGCCTGATCGATGACTTCTTCGGTGACGATGGCCTGGGTTATCAGGACGTCCCGCGCTCGCGCTCGAAGCTCATTGACGATGTCTTCATTGAATTCCTCGATCGCCAACAACTCACTGGCCGGCACGTAAGCAACCTCTTCGAGCGATGAGAAGCCTTCCTGGACGAGTATCATTGCGACATCTTCGTCGACATCCAGCTCTTTGATGAGCTTGGCGACCAGTTCCTTCGCTTCCTGCTCGGTCTTCTCCTCGGCATCGGCCTCCGTCATAACGTTGAGCTCCCAACCGGTCAGCTCGCTAGCCAGACGAATGTTCTGGCCGCCACGGCCGATCGCCTGGGAGAGCTTCTCCTCATCGACGGCAATGTCCATGCTGTGCGTTTCTTCGTCCATCACGATGGAAAGCACATCGGCCGGCGACATCGCATTGATAACGAACTGTGCCGGACTCTCGTCGTGCAGGATGATATCCACGCGTTCGCCTGCCAATTCGTTCGAGACAGCCTGAACGCGGGAGCCCCGCATGCCCACGCATGCCCCGACGGGGTCGATTCGGTTGTCGTTGCTTTTCACGGCGATCTTGGCACGCAGACCTGGATCGCGGGCCGCGCCGAGAATCTCGATCAGGCCTTGCCCAACCTCCGGTACCTCGAGTTTGAAGAGTTCGACGAGAAATTCCCGGGAGGTGCGGGTCATAAACAGCTGCGGGCCTCTCTGCTCTGCTCGAACTTCGCGAAGAATGCCCTTGATACGATCCTGGGGCTTGATCGGTTCCCGTGGAATCAACTCGTCCCTGGAAACGAAACCTTCGGCATTTCCGCCCAGGTCGATATACGCGCCGTTGCGATCGACACGCTTGGCAATGCCGCTGACCAACTCGCCTTCGCGCTCCTGGAACTCCTCCACGACCTGCTGGCGTTCGGCTTCCCGTACCTTCTGGACGATGACTTGCTTGGCCGCCTGAGCCGAAATTCGTCCGAATTCGACCGAATCCATCGGCACCTCGACGTACTCGCCAGGTTCGGCATCCGGATTCACGTCCACGGCATCCAGGAGCCTGAGTTCACGCTCCGGGTCCTCCAGTTCCGTGGAGTCATCCGCAAATACCATCCAGCGCTGGAAGGTCTCGTACTCACCGCTTTCACGATCGATCGCGACGCGCACATCGATCTCTTCGCTGTGCTTTTTCTTGGTCGCCGATGCCAACGCCACTTCGATGGCCTCGAATATAATATCCTTCTCGATACCCTTCTCGTTCGAGACTGCGTCTACCACCATCAAGATTTCTTTGTTCATAACCTATGAGACCCGGTAACCGTTGTTAGTGCTCCGGCACTAGTTGAGCCGACGCAATATCCGTCAGCGCCAGACGAAAGGTTTCCTTATCGACCTCGACGACAATATCGTGTTCTTCCACGCTCAGTAGTCGGCCTTTAAAGTTCCGGTGACCGTCGCGTGTGTGATTCAGCCGTACTCTGACCACATGATCGCAGTAACGCCGAAAATGTTCGGGTGTCCTGAGCGGTCGATCCAGGCCCGGCGACGACACCTCCAACACATACCTGCCCGCAATCGGATCCTCCACGTCGAGAACGGCGCCAAGTTGACGGCTAACGAACTCGCAATCGTCGAGGTTGATACCGGCCTCCTGATCGATGTAGATGCGCAACAGGCCTTTACTGCCCGTGTGGGCCTCTAAATCGACCAGCTCATACCCAAGCGCCTGTAACGGTGCTTCCAACAATTCAATCAACCTGTCTTTCCGTGCCGTATAACTCAAGCGAATTCTCAAGGACCCAGTACAAAAAATGGGCCCAAGGCCCACCGCTCCGCTTCCGCGCCCGTGCCTTCATTCCTGTCGCTCACGGGCCAGGCCAAATAAAAAGCCCCTCACGGGGCTCTCGATACTCAAGCCTTTTTCTTAGCAATGCACCCTAACCATTTGATTCCGATATGAATCGCCTGGAGGCTCTCAGCCATTGCTCCGTCAAATCGATGCACATTGTACCGAAAACCCCAGATCGGGGGTAGGCACGCCCTTTCGGGCAGCAGGGCGTCACCTGAGGATGGTAGTGGCGCTACTCTGGCCCGGCCAGTGCAAACGCCACGATCGCGTCGCCCTCTTCCGTATAGGTGCGACGATTACCGCCGGCGGCCATGACAACGTACTGCTTGCCGTCCGCCATGTAGCTCATGGGGACCGCCATACCGGCAAAAGGCAGGCTCGCCTGCCATAACTCCTCGCCCGTGGTTACATCGAGCGCGCGGAATTTCTTATCCATCGAGCCGCCCATAAAGACGAGTCCGCCCGCCGTCGTGATGGGGCCGCCGATGATGGCGCTGCCCCAGCCGAGAAACTCCGGTGTCGTGATACCGAATCGCCGTGCCAGACCGAACGGGATCTGCCACTTCACGGCGCCGGAGTCCATATCGATCGCCGTTAGCGTACCCCAGGGTGGCGGCGTGCACGGCAGCCCCAACGGCGACAGAAAGTTCTCCGTCAGTGTGCTGTACGGGGTCCCCGGCATCGGATCGCCGGCGCCGCTCCGATAGCTATCGCCCGGAACGCCGAGGTCGCCGGGGCCGGGCATCGGTGTAATTGCCCCACCCTCATTGGGTATCAAGTGATGAACGGTTCCGATGGTCATCGACTTGATGATCAACAGGTTAGATACCGGGTCGAACGCCGTGCCGCCCCAGTTACCGCCGCCGCCGAAGCCAGGGAAGTGCAAGGTCCCTTCTATGCTTGGTGGCGTAAACATGCCGTCGTATCGAAGCTCATCGAAGCGCGCACGGCACCAGGCCCGGTCGAACGGCGTCACACCATAGAGGTCATCCCGCGTGAGCGTGGTCGGCGTAAACGTCGCGGGCCACAGTGGGAACGGCTGTGTTGCAGACGTTCGCTCGCCGGGGACGTCGGATGCCGGAATGGGACGTTCTTCGATTGGGACCACGGGCTCGCCTGTGTCGACATCGAATACGAACAGATAGCCCCACTTGGTCTGCTGAATCGCGACGTCACGGGTTCCGCCGTCCTTGCGGATCGTCGTAATGAGCGGGTGGCCCGGTAGATCGTAATCGTAGACGTCGTGATGGACCGTCTGATAGTGCCAGGCGACGTCACCCGTTGCGGCGTCGAGCGCGACCGTCGCAGTGCCGTACGGAATCTCGAATGTTCGTGTGCCGCCAAAAAAATCCGAAGAGGGACTCGTCGTCGGCAAAAATACGAGGCCACGTTCAGTATCTGCGCTTAGCGTCGACCAGACATTTGCACCGCCGGTCTCGTTGATTCGCTCCGGCGGAATCGGGTTGAACTCCCAGACCAGATCGCCCGATCGCACGTCGAAGCCGCGCACGAAACCGTCGCTGGCATTGACAAAACTGTCCTCGACACCGACGGCCGCAATGACGATGTCACCGACCACGATCGGTCCAGACGTCGTGTGGCGCGGGCCGGCCCCATTGCCGTCGTAGTCCCAGTGGGATACGTAACCTGGGTGCCCTTCTTCGACACCGAAATCGCGGCAAGATGCTCCCGTGTCGGCGTCCATCGCGTATATATTGCCGTTGATATCGCCCTTGTATACGCGCTTCTGACACGGCGTATCGGGTTGCACCACGTCCGCCTCCCAGTAGGCTACGCTGCGGCAGCGGACCGCCTGGCGACGTTCGCCGATGAGGCCTAATCCGCCTTCGTCCCCATGAGGGTCGTAGCGCCAGATCTCTTCACCCGTGACGGGATTCAAGGCGATCACGCGATTCATCGGCGTGCAGTAGTACAACATGTTATTCGCGTGTATCGGGGTTACTTCCAGCCACGAATGATCGCTGGACCGATGCACCCACGCGACTTCGAGGTCGGTCACATTGCCGGTATTGATCTGAGTCAGCGGTGAGTGTTGTGTCCCGCCGGGTTGACCACCAAAGGTAGGCCAGTCGGAACTCGTCTGTGCCGATGCCGCCTGGCTGCCGGCAAGCGCTAACCACAGCAGTGGTCGCATATCCACTAGAACCCTCCTAACGTCGCGCCGTGGCGGTCGCTTCAGGCAGACGGTGTGCATTCATACGGTCTGACGACCTCGCCTGGCCGCCACATCCACGCCTTGTCGAGTTCGACGGGCTCTGTAAACGTGGCCGGGTCCGTCGCCGTCAAGTGATAGTTCAAACGACTGCCGTCCTCACTCAGCGAAAAACGCTCGTACAACTCGATGGCTTCGCTCTGACGTATTCCGCTCGAATTGAAGTAAGGCCAGCCGATGTGCCGAGTCGTGACGTGCAACTCGTCTCCCACCCAGCGTCCGCGCGATCGACCGAGTTTCGTAGGCGTCTCTTCGATCGTGGCGTCAGGATCCATATAGAACGTCCGGACGGCGTCGTATTCCTCCATGTGGAACAGGATGACATCACCACGATCGAGGATTTGCATCGGATAGGGCTGCGCCATGATCCAGGGCATGCCTTTGGGGATGCAGTCGCCGATCGGGTCGTCCGCCACGGGATCGAACGCCGCCTGTACGGCCGCGGCCGAAGGCGTTAGCGGCAGATCCGAGTCGAACAGGTCGCGGGTCGGACCCGTGAAATGCGTGCTCCAGACTCTGAAGATGCCCCGGGCCTCGGCTTCGGACTCTCTGGCATCGGTACCTTCGGCCAGCCAGATTTCGGACGTGCCAAGCGCGCTGTCCAGCCAATAAGGCTCGACGCCGGGCCGCGTCACGACTTCTCTGCCGTCCGCGAGTAGCACGTTGTTGGTCCACATGTCCTGGCGGCCGTTTCGCGCTTTGAAACCCGCGACCGTGATGTTGTCGCCGACAGTCATGATCTCGGGCGAGATGTCCATGCGCCGCAGAATACTCACCGAGTTCGTCTCGATCTCCCACGTCTCTCCCTCCGCCGTACGAATCGAGAATCGTACATGGGGATTGCGCCAGAGCAACTCCGTTAGTTCGCCCGTGAGTTCGGTGACGTTGTCCATGTCGAAGACGCCGGTAAAGGCATGGTGCGCGAAGCCTGGGACTGGGCACAGTAGTACCGCGCCAAGAGAGCTAGCGCCCCATCCGACAGATTTCACGATCGGTCCTCTCTCGGCCCCGCCCGACGTGTGGCAGCGACCAAGCCGCCCGCTTCGACGCACTCGAATGGCTGGATGATCTCGCCGGGCCGCCAGAGCCAGTATCGCTCCAAGCTCACGGGCTCGGTAAACGTCGCTGGATCGGTTACGGTCAGCCGATAGTTCAGTCGCGCCTGGTCCTGACTCAATTCGAAGCGCTCCTCGACGTCAGCCGCGTCGCTCAGCAGGATCCCCAAGGCGTTGAAGTACGGTTCCAGTATCGCCGATGTCGACACGACCAGACTGTTGCCATCCCAGTGTCCCACCGAATGCCCCAGTGGCGTGTTGGACTCGGGTATTGCTTGGTCGGCCATATAGATGGTCCGCGTCAGATCGTACTCTTCGATACGAAACTGAATTCGATCGCCGTTGTCGATGAACTCGACCGGGTACGGCTGATTCATGATGTAGGGCATCCCCTTCGGCGTACAACCCGGAATCGGGTTATCTGCGATGGGATCATAGTCTTGCTGAAACGTCCGCGCGGCTTCCGTCAACGGGTAACTCGATCTACCAAATCGCCCCCGTGAGATTCCGAAGTCTCGGCTCCAGACCCTGAATATTCCGCTGGAGAGCGCTTCCGCCGCTTCGACGTCGGAATTACTAAAGCCCGCCGCGCCCCAACCAATAGTCTCGTCCGACCAACGCGGCTCCGCGTCACGCTGAATCAGCACTTCACGCCCATCGGGCATCAGGATGTTGGTGACATCCATCGTGTGCATGTCGTTCCGTCCCGGTGTCCCCGCTATTCGAATCGTCTGACCGACGGCCAGTACGTCCGGCCCGATGCCGTGCCGCTCGAGAATACCGGGGGGCGTCGATTCGACTTCCCAGGTCACTAGCTCGCCCGCCGTAGTCGTGTCGATCCAGAATCGGATATGCGGGTTCTGCCACATTATCCGGGTCACCTCGCCCTCGATTTCGCTGATTGTATCGAGATGATAGAACGCCACTTTCGAATGGTGTGCCGTTGCCACGGGACACCCGACGACAAGTATTAGAGCTGAAATGGCGGTTGTCTTCCTCATTGGCCCACTCCCCTATCTATAGAACGCGTCAGGCGCATTTTCGCTGGGCAACCACTCGGCAAGCTGACTCTTGATATCCGCGAAGTCCGGGTCCGCTGCAAGATTTATCCATTCCTGTGGGTCCGTCTCGTGGTCGTACAGTTCTTCGGAGCCGTCGGAATAGCGAATATATCGATAGCGATCGCTCCTGACGGCATGATTCATGTATCCGTAGGTGCTCAGGGCTACATGCTCCCACGGCGCATCCTGATCTCGAAGCAGCGGCACCAGACTGGCCCCCTCGACATGCCCCGGTATCTCGAGACCGGCCAACTCGGTCAAGGTCGGGTAGAGATCCATGAGCGACACGGCCCGGTCCGTTTGGCTGCCGGGCGTGGTCACACCAGGCGCCACGACGATAAACGGGACCCGCGTCGACTCCTCCCAGATGGTCGATTTGCGCCAGCGCAGTTTCTCGCCCAGATGCCAGCCGTGATCGGACCATAAAACGATGATCGTATTCTCGGCCCTGCCGCTACGATCGAGGGCGTCGATCAACTGCCCGACCATTGCGTCGGCGAAGCTGACACTCGCGAGGTACGCCTGCACGCCTTCCTTCCAGAGGTCAGCCCCGACAATCCACTGATGTATGCCCATGGGCGGCATGTTTCCCAGGAACGCATTTCCGAACGCCGCGGCGGGAATGTCGTCGAGGTCCGTCTCCAGAACCCGTGGGAGCTTGAGATCCTCCAGAGAGTACAGGTCCAGGTATTTTTGCGGCACATACCATGGTGGATGCGGCTTATAGATCCCGATAGCGACAAATCGCGGCTCATCGCCGGCTGCCGTCAGAACTTGTCGCCCCCAGTTGACGACCTGCCCGTCGCCCATCGCGAAATCTTCGGCTACGAGCCCGGCCCAATCGATGTTCCGGGTGAATGGATTGCCGTTAGCCGGCCGGTCCAGCGGGCTCAACTCAGTGGGAAGTTGCCGGTCCAGCGACGGATAATAGGCGTCCCAGGCCGTGAGATCGTTATACCCATAGAGTCCAGCTACAGAGTACGAGTGAGCATGGAAGAGCTTGCCGGCGCCGAACGTTCGATAGCCCTGTTCCCGAAAATACCTCGGAATCGTCGCAACGCCGTCGAGCCGCTTGACGCTGCGCCAGTCCGGCGCGTTGCCGTAGACTCCCGTAGTAGAAGGTGCGAGCCCCGTGTAGATTGCAGTCCGCGATGGGTTGCACAGCGCCGACGGCGCATGCGCGTTCGTAAACAACATGCCGCGTGCCGCGAGCGCGTCGATATTCGGCGTGATTGCCTGCGGGTGCCCACCCAGTACGCCGACCCAGTCGTTGAGATCGTCGATCGCGATGAACAGCACGTCCGGGCGGTCGGTGCTTTGCGCCTGCGCCGGGAGAACCGGCACCATGAGGACGGCCAGCGAGACGAGCGCCCAATACTTCATTCTCACCGGCCGAGAGTCAGGTCGAATCGATCGTAAACTGATAGGTCCCATTCGTTTCCGCTGGTTATTCGGCACCCTGATCCTCCGCCAATGCATAGCACTCGTACTCGAGGACCCGGACAGCTTCCTCGACGCGCCTGTACAGAGGCATGCGCATCTGCCACGGCTCGGTAAATACTTTCGGGTCCTCGATGGTGACCTCGTAGAGCATGTGATCCGGGCCGGTTCGAGTATAACGCTCCACCACATGCAGGGAAGGGCTGTGGAAGTTCCCAGAGCGGTCGAACCAGGTTTCGCCCGTGAAGTGAGCGACGTCGACAACAAGTGTGTCCCCCTCCCAGTGGCCGCGCGAATCCCCCATATACCACTCAATCGGACCCGGCAGACGTTCACCGCCCATATAGATATTTCGGATTGTGTGTACCCATTCGGAGGTCATCACGATCTGGTCCGCAGTTTGAAAAATCTGGAATGGGTAAGGCATGTACGTAATACGCGGAACGCCGACCATCTGACAGCGTGCTTCCGTGTCGTCGGTCAGGCGATTGACATAGTTTGCCTGCCGTTGCTGCAAAGCCCACGGCTGATAGGGGATATCGTTGCCGACGACGACGCCCTGCCCTGCCGGCACACCGTATTCGGCAGAGTGGTCTTGAATATTCCACACGGCGGTGTTCAAGGCCTGCCAGACGCCCTGGAAATCGGGTTGCCCATCGGCTGTTCGCGGCGGCGTATAGTCCTGCCCGGCGCCGATCGATGGCAGCAACAAGACAATCCCCGCTACGAGACTTGCAGCGAACTTCAGAATGTTCGATCGATGGCTCAACGATCTTCCGGGTTCGTACCGGAGAACAGCGTCGTACCATCCGCCAGAGTCACCTCCTCGCCATCGATGGACCGCGAGCCATCCCGTGCGGGCAGGCCATGGACGGTGACCATGCTGCCGACAGGCAGATTGTCCGGTCGCCAGCCTCTCCTGTAGAGCGAGTTGGCGCTACCGAACTCGATCCTCCAGAGCTCGATCTCGCCTCCATCATTTTCCGCCTCGAGGTGCAGCCACGCGTGTGGGTTCCTCCACTCGAGATCGACGATCGTTCCGACCACGGTGATCTCTTTGGTCATGTCGTACTGCAATGCGACCGAGTGATGAGCTGACGCCGGCAGGCCAGACAACAACAGACCCAACCCCGCAACGGTTCCGACGACGAATACTTTGACCATCCGCGCGCTCATCTCTCAGCCTGTTCCAGTTCCCAGGCGCCCCTGAGCCGCCGGGCCTCGTCGCCCGTGATGCCCGGATAGACGCCGTAGCCCACGTTGATGTACCGCTGCCTAGCGAATTCGTTATTCTCGTAACAAGCTTCCTCGAACAACTCGTAATCCTCTACCGTGCTGCGTCGATAGGCGATAGCGATCGTGAAGGGTCTGGTATAGACATTGGGATCATCCAACGTCGCCTCGTAGTGAATCGTATCGTCGTCGATCAGAGTGAAACGCTCTACGACGTGGGCCTCGTCGGTAAAGAATCGCCCCCGCTGATCGAGCCAGGCGCGCGCGTTTTGATTTGCCGTGTCGATTACCAGCGTATCGCCCTCCCAGTGACCGACCGAGTCACCGTTCCACAAGCGCAAGTCTTCGCCCACATGCGATCGGCCATCCACCGGAATCACTCGGAAAGCGTGCGCTTCCTCCCCTTGGACCAGGAAGTGATCGGCATTTTGCATGAACTGAAACGTGCCCGTCATGTACATCGTCAGCGGTACGCCGTCCAGACGGCAAATGGCATTGTGATGGACGTATGCAGACCGGTTGTAGCGGCGCTGGGCTTCGGCCCAGGGTTGTATCGGCACGATGCCATCGGGCGGATCGACGACGATGCTGGGCCCGCCGGAGTCGTCGAGCGTCCGTGGATGCGCTTCGAGGCTTTCGTGTGCCGCCGCCCTGCGGCGCCAGATACCGTTCATGTCCGGTCTGCCGTCCGCCATGCGCGGCGGGTCGGATTCCTTCGCCGCTTCAAGCGCGCAGGCATGAAACGCCGCATGGGCGTCTTCGGGGCAGACGGAGTCGGTGACCCAGGACTGGGCACTGGCAGAGCTTTGGATGACGAACGATGCGATCGCGGCGGCTGCGGGAGCAGCCGCGAGGACTCGGTTGGTCATAAGTGTTGTCCACGCCATCATCGCGCAATGATGCCAAAAGTCAGGGAAGGACTCTACGCTCAGCGAAATATGAACTTTAATTCATATTCAGGCGTATGAGCGCTAACATCGGCTCTCACTCGGCATCGTGATAGTCTCTCCCGACGTATGAAACGCTCCCGCACAATAGCGCTCGCCGCGATGCTGATCGTCCTGCTTGGTTCGGGCCTGGCACACGGGCAGCGTTTCAGAGGACGTAACGTCATCGAACAGAACGATCCGCCCGCTACGGAATTTATCGCGGCGCGCTGGCATTTTGGGACCAATGGCCTCATCGGGCATATGGGCTGGTCACATAACTATCCATGGTCAGAGCAGCATCTCAATGAGTTCGTCGCCGAAACCACGCGAATCGATGTCGAGTCACTGTCCTACCGGCTCGTCGAACTCGGGACGGACGAGGTCTTCGAACATCCCTTTACCTATGTGTCCGAGCCGGGTGAGATGGAGCTTACCGACCAGGAAGTCGAGAACCTTCGCGAGTACATCGACCGTGGCGGCTTTATCCTCATCGACGACTTCGACGGCCCGAGGCATCTGGCACAGCTGCGCAGTCAGATGTGGCGCGCGTTTCCCGATAAGAATCTCGTTCCGTTGACGATTGACCATCCGATCTTCGATCTGATCTTCGAGGTCCAGGATTTAAACGGCATGGCGCCGTACGTGCCGGGCGGGTCGCTCACCTACTACGGCCTGCTGAACGATCGCGGCGAGATCGCGATCGTCGCGTGCCACAATAACGATCTGGCGAACTTCTGGGATCGGATTGATCAGGGAAGCTACCCGCTCAGACCATCAACCGACGCCTTCCGCATGGGCATCAACTACCTCGTCTACTCGATGACCCACTAGCAGGCTGTTCGAAAAAGCCCCAGGAGAGCCGCTCTCAGTCGATAACTACATTGAACGGCTCACTCAGGCGGCTCTCGATGTCGCCGACAACGGCGGAAATCGTGATTTCCCACTCGCCAGGCGGCAATTCGAGAAAGTACTCGGTCAGATTCGGCTCGATGCGCCGCACCATTTCCTGATCCACATACAGCCGGTACTCAGTCACATCGGTATCGACGAGCGCGCCGCCGTCATCGTATTGTGTTGGCGGCATCCATCGAAGCAGCTCACCGTTCTCATTGGTCGCATCGTCGCCTCCGCCGCAGGCAGAAACGATTAGCGCTACCGCAATCAGCAGAAGTACTCTTCCGGTCGACGGGAGGCGAGCCCTCATACGAGCGCGTTCGGCACGCCGAGTTGAAGCAACAGCCCTAGCTCGTCACCGAAATACCACCCCTCTTTCCAGGCGCCATTGTCGAAGCGCATGATTCCAATCTCGGGCACTTCCACGCGTTCATGTGTCGGCGGTAGACCGTAGATACTATTGACGTTAGTGCCGGCAAGCCTGAACTTCATCCATACCTTGTCGCCCTCGGCGAGTAGGTTATCGACCTTATCGCGCCGATCTGGAAACGCGCGGCCTATCGTCTGGTCACCGGCACCCGTCGCTTTGCCGAGATCGCCAAGATGCTGAAATCCCGCGCGTAGTCGCGTGTAGTCGGCAGCCCGCAGATCGCTCGGCGGTGACGACGACTTGGAACGCGCTACCGTGATCTTATTGCGCTCCGCTTGGGTCGCAGGTGGCATGGCCGTTAGTCGCGCCAATACCGTGTCGCCGTCTTCACCGGTATCGGTGATAGGTGGCGCGATCAGTCGCCCATCATCGCGGGGCGGTAGCTGGGCATCGAGCTGCTTCAGCAGGCCAGCCTCGTCGACCATGAACCAGGCTTCTATGATCTGCCCATCTGCGAGTTTGAAGAAGCCGACTTCGTAGATATCGATCGAGCGCCCCGTTGCGGGGATGCCATAGAAATTCCCAAGGTGAGTACCGGTCACTCGGAACAGCATTCCGACCCGATCACCGTCCGCAATCATGTCTTCGATGATGTCGACGCGATCAGGAAATGCCGTCCGAAGACCGGGGCCGGGGCTCGGGAAGCCCTGATCGCGGGCATTGTCGCCGAGGTTGGCCATGCCCGCTCGCAGCCTTCGGTAGTCCGCGGCGAGGACCTCGCTCGCTACGCTGGCAGCTTCCGGCGTACCCTGAGATTCTTTATAGCGACGCACGACGGCCTTATTGCGCGCCCGCAGGTCGGCTTCCTGCCCTAGCGCCCATCGCGAATTGCCAGCGCCAAGTAAGATTCCCGTGCTCAGTGATCTCTCGATAAACATTCGACGTGTCAACATTTCCGATCCCCTTGAGCAGCGAATGGCAGATAGCGAAGAAAGAGTACACTCAGCCTACGTCCTGCGCCATACGCGCCCGCGCCTCCGGCGGGCCGGCCACGACCTATAATGCGGGGGCTGGACTCAAGACAGGAAGCTTATCGATGACCTCTATCGGCACCCCACTGACTCCTTCGGCGACGCGTGTTCTACTTTGCGGCGGCGGTGAGCTCGGTAAGGAAGTCGTCATCGAGTTGCAACGGCTCGGCGTCGAGGTCATCGTCGTCGATCGCTACGCGAATACGCCCGCCATGCAGGTCGCTCACCGTAGCCACGTCGTGAACATGCTCGACGGCGCGGCCCTGCGAGCCGTTATCGAAACGGAAAAACCCGATCTGATTGTCCCGGAGATCGAAGCCATTGCGACGGACGAGCTCGTCCAGCTCGAGCAGGAAGGCTATACCGTGATACCGACTGCGCGAGCCACGAAACTCACGATGAATCGCGAAGGGATTCGCCGGCTTGCGGCCGAGGAGCTGGCGCTGGCGACATCACCGTATCGATTCGCCGAAACGCGAGCGGAATTCGATCGAGCGATCGCCGAGATCGGCCTGCCCTGCGTGGTGAAACCGGTCATGAGCTCATCCGGCAAGGGTCAGAGCGTCGTGAAGTCCGAGTCGGATATCGCTACGGCATGGGAGTACGCTCAGGAGGGTGGCCGCGCCGGTGCCGGCAAAGTCATCGTCGAAGGTTTCGTCGACTTCGACTACGAAATTACCCAGCTCACGGTACGACATGCCGCCGGCGTGTCATTCCTGGACCCGGTCGGTCATGTGCAGGTCGACGGCGATTACAGGCAATCGTGGCAGCCGCAGCCGATGAGCGAAAGCGCACTGGCCAAGGCACGCGAAATGGCCGCTGCGGTCACCGGCGCGCTGGGCGGGCGCGGCATTTTCGGCGTGGAGCTTTTCGTTCGCGGCGACGAGGTCATCTTCAGTGAGGTCTCGCCACGGCCCCACGATACGGGAATGGTGACGATGATCTCCCAGGACCTGTCGCAGTTCGCGCTACACGCGCGAGCGATTCTCGGCATGCCGATTCCAAACATCCGTACGCACGGACCAGCGGCGTCCAGCGTCGTGCTGGTAGAGGGCGATTCCGCCAACGTTTGTTTCAATAACGTCGAGGCGGCATTGGCAGAACCCGATACGCAGGTGCGCCTGTTCGGTAAGCCACAGGTCAAAGGCCATCGACGCATGGGCGTGACGTTGGCTCGCGGGGAGACGATCGAGGATGCCCTGGGCAAAGCGCAGCGCGCGTCCGCGGCCATTGTCGCCTCATTGCAGTAACCATCACTAAATTTTAATCACTTCAGTCTGATACAAGACTATTCGAGATTTCACCTTAATGCCTGAACGTTACGCGGTGCCGCGTTGCGCGGCCGGCCGGCCCTCCGGGATCGAGCTATACTCTGCCATGCCAGGAGAGACCTGATCATGTCGCAGCAGCGGAATCCCAGATATTGGGCGTCGCAGTGGTACGCCACGAAGTTTGCCGTTGAACCGTGGCCCGCGGGTTGGTACTGGCATGACTCGCGCTATACCTGGAATGGGCCGTACGGTAGCGAGGAAGAGGCTCGTACGAATCTGGAGTCCCACGCCGCGACGCGCGCAAGCGCAGGCAACCCTCGCCGACCGGTCGTCATCGACAACACGAGCTGACGTTGTCCGAGTGGAGTAGACGCCGACTCAATAGACGTACGATAGTCTGGAGCGCCCTGGCCGTCCTCGCGTCGTTCGCCGCGCTCAGCGGCATTATTGATGACCCCGGCCGACGATACGCGGGCGAGGCGTTCACTCGAGCGCTCGTTACCTTCGCGGTAGCACGCACACTCAACGGCGTCATCTCCGTCGCCCAGGGCACCGAGGTGGCCATAGAGCCCGGTGGCGTGGGCGTCAACTTTACGGTCGGTCAAATTCTCGACCCGATTAACGATCTGGTCGAGCGATTGTCAGCCGTGATGCTCGTCGCCACGAGCTCGCTGGGACTGCAGAATATTCTGCTGAGAATGACGACGTGGTGGGGCACGAGTCTGGCGTTGTTCCTGGCCACGATCTTCGCTCTGATCGTGCTGTGGTGGCCGAAGTTCGACGGAAGCAAACTGAGGCCCCTGGCGATGCGAGTCCTGTTGGTGACCGTATTCCTGCGTTTCGCCGTCCCGGTTCTCGTGATCGGCAGCAATCTCGTTTTCGACACGTTTCTGGCCGTCGAACAGGCCGCCGCCACCGAGGCCCTGGAAACGACACGTAACGAAATCGAACAGCTTAATGAAGAAGTATCGACGCCGGAGTTCGATACCGAAGATCAGAGTGTCATCGAACGACTCGGCTCGATGCTCGATAGGTCGCTGGAGTCGATTAATATCGGCGAACGTCTCCGCAGCTTGCGAGACCGCGTCTCCAACGCCAGCGAACACGTCATCAATCTGATTGTCATATTCGTACTACAGACGATCATCCTACCGCTGGTGTTCCTCTGGCTATTCGTCGAGCTCCTTAAGGTAATCGCCGCCCGCGCCACGTTCCGTCACTAGCAGGCTGTTGACTACACTCAGGCTATGTCTGAGACGTCCCTTCGTTAGATTTGGCCCGGGCTTTGGTTCGCGCTGTTAGCTTGTTAAAATAGGGCACATCACTATGGCGATCATCATGTTTGGAGCAGCGTCTGTGTCTCTCTCGCGGACGAAATCCCGCCGGAGAAGTGTGCCGCCGGGCTGGCTGACCTGTTGCCTCGCCGTCTCCACGGTAGCGTTCCAGGGCTGTAGTTCCGTACCTGCCCGAAACGGGGTACCCGAAGCGATGGTCGAGCGGGCGACGATTTCCGGCATGCCGCTCGCACGTTGGTGGGGAGATGAGCTACCCGCTGACCTGGACCAGCGTCTCTCGATCGTCCGAGATCAACTTGAGACCGCGGGTGACGAGGATGCGCACGTGGTGCATCATTATTTGTCGGTGTCCGGGGGCGGGGCGAATGGCGCATTCGGCGCCGGCCTTTTGAAAGGCTGGACTGAATCCGGGACGCGACCGGAGTTCTGGATCGTCACGGGGGTGAGCACGGGAGCGTTGATCGCCCCATTCGCGTTTCTCGGGAGCGACTACGACGACGAGCTGGAGCGCTTCTATACCACGACGTCAACCGCCGATATCCTCAAACAGCGCAACATCCTCGCGGGCCTAACAGGGGATGCGCTGGGCGACTCGACACCGCTTCGGGAATTGCTGGCACGCATCATCGATGAAGCCTTCGTGGTGGCGATCGGCGCAGAATACCGGAGGGGGCGACGGCTGTGGATCAGCACGACCAACCTCGATGTTCAGCGGCCGGTGATCTGGAATATCGGTTTTCTTGCCGACATCAATACCCCTGAGTCCCGGCAACTCATCCGCGACGTCATGCTCGCGTCGGCCTCGATTCCGGGCGTTTTCCCGCCAGTGAGAATCCAGGTGGAGGCCGATGGTGAGCCCTATGACGAGCTCCACGTGGATGGGGGCACCAGTTCCCAGGTCTTTCTATACCCGGCCGAGCTGGACTTTCGCGAAGCGATCGAGGCGGCTGGAGTCGTAGGTGAGCAGAGCGTCTACGTGATTCGAAACGCCTTGCCCTTTGCGCGTTGGGAGGAGGTATCGCCAAAGTTATTTCCAGTCTCTCGCGCCTCACTCTCCTCGCTGATTCGAACCCAGGGTATTGGGGATTTATTTCGCATCTACGTAGGCGCTACCCGAGATAATATCAACTTCAATCTCGCCTTTATTCCGAGCTCGTTCGATCTGGTTCCGGAGGAAGCGTTCGACCCCACCTATATGCGGGCCTTATTCGATTTAGCCTATGACCTGTCCCGGGACGGCTATGACTGGGTCCGAGAACCGATTGAGCTGAGAGAACGGTGACGGTTAAACGCCACGGTGAGCGTCTTTCAAAAGATTAGACCAAAAGCGGCCATTCGCGCGTTGCACTCGGTGGCTGCAACAGCATAACGCCATCGCACCCGAAGCATGGCATCCATGCCTGATTAGAGGAGCGAGAAGTCGCTCGCTGTCGAGCCTATTCCCTCAGTGCGAAGCAGTACAGCAAGCCGTCGCCGCCCGAAAGGGGCAACGTATCCGCGCTGCATCCCCTGGAATCATGAGCCGACGCCCACGCAGGAAAGTCATGATGCCCGACCCGCGCCTTGCCATCGTCGCTATTGCTCGTCCAGTTGTTGCAGGTCATGTCTTCACCGGAAGGATAGGCTCTACCCTCGGGAGTTGAGCCGGTCAGAATGTCGTGTCGGTTCGGCACGGCAAACGACCCTGGAATGACGCGGCCACGCTCATCAAGCGCGGTCTCAGAGGTGACGCGATGGCTAAGGTTGTGGAGGCTTTCCAGATCCGCAGCAACCCGGTAGCCGTTTGGATTGAACCACGGACCGGGGCCGATCCTGTCCCGGGCGTTGACGGCGTTATTACCTTGGGTGCTCAGATACGCACGCCAGGTCAGATGCCCCTGATCGACGCTCTCTGCCAGGTTCTGGCAGATCTCATCCGCTCCTTCCAAACCACCCAGGTCACCGCCGTTGCCGGAGCCCTGACTG